>MGAR01000013.1 GCA_001789805.1 Candidatus Roizmanbacteria bacterium RIFCSPLOWO2_01_FULL_41_22 | reverse complement strand
AAGTCATTCACCGATAAAGCCGCCACACTTTCTGCCAAGCTCGCCTCGATGGAGTCAAGACTGGCCTTTATCGAAGATAATGTGTTAGGCGCCTCAAGTTCCGCCCGCCTGCTTGAGCCGGCGCTTGGCGATGGCGGGCAGGCTACCTTATCTGCTCTTCTTGTTACCGGCAAGACCAACCTTAATGATCTGGGAGTGATCGGCACCATCTCAGCCGGCACCCTGATCATTGATGGGGCGGATAATTCGATCAACTCATTAACCGATACTCTCAAGATTCAGCCAAGCGCCCTGGCCGGGGTGGATTTCCTGGGCGGAAAAGTGACGATCGATCAGAAAGGGAATATGAAAGTGGAAGCAGAAATTACCGCTAAAAAATACAACGTGCAGGTGGGCGATACTGCTGCAGCTTCAATCGGAGAGGCCGTGATTCCGGCAGGCGAAACCAAAATAAAGATAAAAACAACCAGCCTGACTTCTGTTTCCAAGATTTTTGTTGAACCGATTGACCAACCGGTAGCAACGTCAGTAAGCAGGATTGACGACACCACCTTTGAGATAAGGATAAAAGAGAGCCTAGACCAAGAACTGAAGTTAAACTGGTGGATAGTGAATTAGTAGTATAGTTGTAAACTACGCTTTACAAAAAAAGTCGATTATTGTAAACTATACCTTATGGAAACCAGAGATATTTGGGAATCGTTAAAAAATGAGCTTGACCGCGACGAGGTATTGGTGCTGACCGGCGCCCGCCAGGTAGGGAAAACAACCACGCTTTATTGGTTGCTTTCTCAGATCTCATCAAAGAACAAATATTATTTTGATTTTGAAAATGTAGTAAATCGCGATCTATTTTCTGTAAAAGATTACGATCGAATTATTATGGAGTTAAAAAATCTCGGTCTTGATACTTCTCAAAAAATGTATATCGCCATCGATGAGATCCAATTACTCCCAGAGCTTCCCAGTATTGTAAAATATCTACACGATCACTATAATTTTAAATTTTTGATCAGCGGTTCAAGTTCTTATTACCTGAAAAATCTGTTTAGCGAATCTATGGCAGGGAGAAAAGTCGTCTATGAGCTATACCCATTGTCATTTGGCGAATTTTTACGGTTCAAAAAAGAAGAATATTTATTGCCTGAGTTTAGTTACGATCGTGAATTTCCCGGATTTACCTATCAAAAACTCAAACATTTATATGATGAATACATTGAGTTTGGAGCACTACCAAAGGTCGTTTTGACCGACAATCTAACAGACAAGAAAAAACAGTTAGAGATGATCTTTAGTTCGTACATCAATATGGATGTGCAGTCTTTATCTGATTTTAAGTCGATGAAGGAGTTTACCAGACTGATTCAGCTTTTAGCTTCCCGAATCGGAAATAAGCTCAATATCAGCCAGTTGTCAAAAGTGCTTGGGATAAGCCGCCAAACAGTAGATTCGTATGTAGCATTTATGGAGCAAACCTATCTGATCAGGCTGATCAAACCATTTAGCCGGTCTGTCGATGTCAGACTGCGGGTAGCGCCGAAGCTCTATTTTGTCGATACCGGTATCGCCAATATCAATTATGACTTGTCAGGCGGCGCAAAGTATGAAAACACCGTATGTCATCAATTATTTTTACACGCAGATTCGCATTTATTTGGTCGCAAACTGGCATATTTTGCCGATGAAATTTCGGAAATTGATTTTGTTTTAAACGGAGCGCAGGCCTTTGAGGTGAAAGAAACTCCAGTTGAGACGGATCGAAATCAGCTTGCACGCAATGCCGGTAAGCTCGGGATTTCTCAGTATAGATTGATCGGGAAGGAGAAACCCGCTGTGTTTGATGATTTTATATGGGGTGGGATGATCGGATAATCAATTCAGATGGTATCTTGATCATTATGCTCTAGTAGGAATTTCAGTTAAATTAACTTGATAATTTTGATCCTTTTGGATTATGATCATCTCCCATTGGAAAAACCGGTTTTTTCTAACGCGTCGCCGAACAGTTTCTATTGGTATTGCCGTGGTTGTGGTGATATTTCTGGCCGGATTTTTGATTTTTCATAATGCAGAAGCGGCCTGGTATAACAACTCCTGGGCATTCCGTAAGAAACTCACCTTCAACAATGCGGCCCAGAGTGCCAATCTGACCAATTTTCCGGTGATGGTGACGCTTAGTGCTGATAATTTTGACTTCAAACAAGCCAAGTCCGCCGGAGAAGATATCCGTTTTACCGACTCAGACGGCACCACGCTCCTTGGCTATGAAATAGAAAAATGGGACAGCGCCAGCAAAACCGCGATCATCTGGGTCAATGTGCCCCAGATCGACGCCTCCTCAAATCAGGATTTTATCTATGCCTACTGGGGCAATCCCGATGCTGCTGACGCACAAAGTGCGGATAATACCTGGAACAGCAATTACAAAGGCGTTTATCACCTGGATGATAATGCAGCCTCAACAACAATAACCGACTCCTCCGGTAACAGCAACACTATTACTGCCGGCCAGAATACCGATAAAATTACCAGTTCTTCTGGTAAAATCGCTGGCAGTGTCATGTCCTTAGGCACTCCCGGCTACCCCACCAATCCCACCAAAACAAACTACTCTGACATCTGGCCGGATATTGTTTTGGACAGCAGTGGTTTTCCAGTCATTGCCTACACTGATTACACTAACTACGATTTGGTCGTCATGCACTGCAATGATAAAGAGTGTGTTGGTGGGGATGAAAGCATTAATACCGTTGATTCCACCGGCACCACCGGTTACTACCCGTCAATACAGCTTGACAGCAACGGCTATCCGGTCATTGCCTATTACGATGCCAGTGGACTTGATCTTGAACTGGCTCATTGCAATGACGCCAATTGTGCTGGCGGAGATGAAAATCTGAATACCGTTGACAGCACCGGTACTACCGGGCAATTTCCGGTTCTTCAACTTGACAGTAGCGGCTATCCGGTCATTGCCTATTACGATGCCAGTGGACTTGATCTTGAACTGGCTCATTGCAATGACGCCAATTGTGCTGGCGGAGATGAAAACCTGAATACCGTTGACAGCACCGGTACGGTTGGCAATTATCAAAGCGGAACCTCGATGGTTCTTGATGGAAGCGGCTATCCGGTAATTGCCTACAACGATGATACTAATAATGATCTGAAGGTGGCTCACTGCAACGATGCTAACTGTGCTGGTAGCGATGAATCCCTCACCGCTCCTTTAAGCTCAAGTGCCAATGATACCGGCACCTATTCCAAATCAATCCTGCTTGACGGTAGCGGCTATCCGATGATTGCCTATTTAGACCTCACCAACACCGATCTGATGTACCTTCACTGCGATGACGTGAACTGCGCCGGCGATGAAACCAGCCGTATTGTTACCGTCACTACAACACAAGTACTTTATATGGACATGCAAAAAAATAGTTCCGGCATCCCCACAATTATCGGCACCTATAGCGCCTATCCTCGGGTTTTTGCCTGCAGTGATACTAACTGTTCAACTGATACCGAAACCTACCTCACCCTCTACAACCAATATGGGGCCAGTTTCCCCTCCTTTGTCTTTGACGCCAATAACAATATTTATTTGGTTAATTATTCCCGTGGCAAAACCGGTGATTATGATGTTAATTTTTATACCACTTACCATAAAATGCAGCAGGCTTATGATAGTGATTATGACTTTGGTACGGGCAGTTTTTCTGTCTCTGCTTGGTTTAAATCAAACGGCAAAGCCGAGCAAAACTTTCTTTTATCTCGATATGACAGCGACCAGGGGTATAAGATTTGGCTAAACTATGCTGGTGAAGCTTGTTTCGGGATTGATGATGACAGTTCTTTTGGCCCGGATGATTCCGCCTGTAGCTCAAACTCCAGTATCCAAACTAATGTTGATAACGGTAATGCTACCACAATAAGTTTTATGGATATGAATCTTGACACCAGCGGTTATCCGGTGATAGCTTACTATGATGCAACCGGTTTAGATCTAGAATTAATCCATTGCAACGATGCCAACTGCACCGGCAGCAACGAAAACTTTGCTTCAATTGATAGTACCGGTGATGTTGGCTATTCTCCATCTCTAATTTTAGACGCCAGCGGTTATCCGGTAATTGCCTACCATGATAATACTAGTAATGATCTTAAAGTGGTTCATTGTGGCAATGCCAACTGTTCAAGCGGCAATACCATCAATACAATTGACAGTGCTGATGACGTTGGTGATTTTCCGACCATTAAACTGGACGCCAGCGGTTATCCGGTAATTGCCTACTACGACACTACCAATACTGCTGTGAAACTTGTCCACTGTAACGACGCTAATTGTTCCGGCGGAGATGAAAGTATTGTTACTTTAGTTAATGATGAAGATGACCGGGTGAGACAGGGAAGCGAAAGCTTACAGCTTGACGGAAGCGGCTACCCGATGGTGGTTTATTATGATGCTACCAATATTGATCTAAAGTATATCCACTGTAATGATGTCAACTGTGCAGGTAGCGATGAAACCAAAACAACTATTGAAACTTCTGGATCTACCGGAGATTTTGCCTCCATGAAGTTAGACAGCAGCGGCTACCCGGTGATTGCTTACATGTACGGAAGCGGCCTTGACCTTAAGCTGGTTCATTGCGGCAATGCTAATTGTAGTTCCGGTAATACCACCAGCACTGTTAGTAGTATTAATGGCGCAGATGCGGGATATTATGATATTGATCTGGCTTTAAATCCTGCAACCGGTAATCCGGTAATCGTTCATAGTAACCTGGCCAATTTTAGCTTTTTTCTAACTGTTTGCAATGATGTTAACTGTGCCGGTAGCGATGAAACTACCAGCCTTATCAGGGATAACTCTTATTCTTATTTATATTCCAGCTTGGAGCTTGATAGCAATAATTATCCGGTGATTGCTTTTGCCTCAACCGGAAACGATTTGCAGCTCATTCATTTAAGCAACACTACTACCTACAGCGAAACCAACACCTATGATGACAACACCTGGCATCATCTGGTGGCAGTGAAAAACGGCTCCTCCTCAATTACCTTGTATATAGATGGAGCTTCGGTTGGATCTGATGCTTCTTTAGCTGCTACCGGTACTTTAACTTCAAATTCAGCTACTTTTAATTTATTAGAGAATCTTGATAACGGTCTTTCCGATTACAACTGGACCGGTTCTTTAGACGAAGTGCAGATTGACTCAAGCGCCCGCTCCGCCAGCTGGGTGGCGGCCCAGTATTTGAGTGAAACTAATACTTTTATCAATCAGGGGCTGGTGGAAGAGCGCGACGGGCCGGCTGGCTACTGGAAATTTGATGAAGGGACCGGCGCCACTGTCCATGATGCCACGACGCAAGGAAATAATGGCACCATCACCAACGCCAGCTGGGTGGCCGATGACCAATGTATTGCCGGCAAATGTCTGCATTTTGACGGCAGTGGCGACAGTGTTTCCGTCGCTGATCCGGCCAATGCCACGCTTGACCCAACCACGGCGCTCACCATCGAAGCCTGGATCAATCCAAAAACTGATGGTGAAAACAGTTTAGCTCGAATCGTCAGTAATGTGGCGAGCGTGGATTTATATGTCCAAACCGATGATAATAATGCGGTATCACTTTGCGCGGAAACAGCGGGTACCGCCGATACCTGTACCGGCTCTGACTCTATTCCACTGAACCGCTGGAGCCATGTCGCAGTAGCTTATACCGACAATAATACCCGCAACTTTTATATCAATGGTCAACTGGTGGCCACCAATGACTCAAGTAATTCCTTGACGAATGACAGCGCGGCCAAGGTGATTGGCGATATTGTTGGCGGGACCCGTTCGTTTGACGGATATATTGATGATCTGAAAGTTTATGACTACGCCCGATCTGCGGCTCAGATCAAAACTGATTTTACCTCAAGCGGAACCAACAAAGGCGCCTCTGCCAGTTTTGGCGGGAGTAATGTTCTGGGGATTGATGATGATAAACTGGCAAGCGGTCTTATTGGTTATTGGAAGATGGATGATAATGTCAGCGGCAATTCCCAAACTTTAACTGATGCTTCAGGTAATGGTTTAAATCTGACTACTTTCTGGGGCGCCAACTCTTCGGGTATGGATTGCACGATTGGCGGCAAATTCGGTTATGGCTGTAGTTTGGACGGCACTGATGATTATATTCGTATACTGGACAACGACCTTCTGGATTTGGGCACCGGTGATTATACCTTCTCTGCCTGGGTTAATCCCGCCAGCAATCCGGCCGTCGCCTATATTGTCCGCAAATCAGACAGTGGTAATACCAATGGTTATCAGATTTACGGTGCTTCAGGAATAATCCGTGTAGCTTTGAATTCTGGCACTATTTTGGCTCAAAGTACCACTACACTTTCTACCGGTATATGGCAGCAGGTTACTGTTACCTTTGATCGTGATGATAAAGTCCATCTCTATATCAATGGGACCGAAGAAGCTTCTGGCGATATCTCCTCCTTAAACGGAACAGATCTAAACGCCGCCGCTGCCTTATTTTTAAGCTATAGTTCTTCTTTCTGGAATGGAAAAATTGACCAGACCCGGATCTATAACCGGGCGCTGTCGCCGGTTGAGGTGCGTACGCTCTACGACTCGGCACCCGGGCCAGTAGTTTATTACAATCTTGACGAAAATACCGGTACTGCCTCGGTTAACGACACATCTGGCAATGCTAATACCGCAACCATGACTGGGTCAATGACTTCGGCTGACTGGGTGCCTGGTAAATATGGCAGTGCCCTGGATTTTGACGGCACCGATGACGCATTAACTGTTGCAACCGCCAGTGACAGTTATGTAGATTTTAATGGCAGTGAAGCGTTTTCCGGCGGCGCTTGGGTTTATGTAAAAACCATGCCTGGCTCTGGCAATCAGGATGGCATAATTACCAAATATGATGAGACAAGTACCCTGCGAGGTTATCGTCTTATCTTAGAAAATGATGATGCTGATACTACCGGCAACTTCCAAGTTGACATTTATGATGAAAGCGCTGATCAAACAATTACTGCTACCGGAGCCAATGATACAGTCAATCCTAACACCTGGTATCATGTTGCTTTCACCTTTAATGGCGGCACCGCCGGTGCCGCCGGGGACTTAAAACTCTATACCAATAGCGTGCTTACCGGCAGTAATTCCTCCAATGCCTCTTTTCTTGGTCTTGAAGATGTGGCTGTTGATTTTAATGTTGGCGATTACGATGCCACTGATGCGGTTGCCAATAACACTGCCTTTACCGGCGTGATCGATGACGTCCGTGTTTATAATTACGCCCGTACGCAAAAGCAGATTGTTGAGGATCTAAACGCCGGTCATCCGGCAGGCGGCAGTCCGGTGGGAAGTCAAGTATTGCATTTTCAGTTTAATGAAGGCGTTGGCGCCACCGCCAATAACAGCGGTAGTTTAGGCGCTTCGTTAAAAGGAATTATCTCCGGCCCTTCCTGGTCAAATAACGGCAAGTTTGGCAAAACCTTAAGCTTTGATAATTCCGACGATCGTGTATATCTTGCCGATAACGACAGTTTGGACCCGAGAACCGGTAGTTTTACCGGGAGCGCCTGGATCAAAGTGAATTCTGCCACCACGCCCCACGATATAATTATCCAAAAAGGAGCCAATCAAGCTACAGCGGTTGGCTACTGGTTTGGCATCACTACCTCAGGCACGCTTGATCTGGGAATCTCAGACGGCAGTTCCTATTTAGTAAATTTTGTACAAAGTAACACGAATGTTGGCGACAACGCCTGGCATTATGTAGCTTTTACCTGGGATCCGGCTTTAGGGGCAACCATCTATGTCGACGGCAAAAAAGATAAATTTACGGCCGCTACTTCTTCAGTTGATTTTAATTCTACTTCTGTTCTCAATATTGGCGGTTATTCTGCTGCTACGTTTACCGTTGACGGCCTGATCGACGAAGTTAAAATCTACAATTTCGCTCTTTCCGAAGATTCGATAAAAACCGATTACAACCAAGGCAAATCCGCGGTGCTTGGTGCTTTGGGTACCAACCCCACTTACGCTCCCCAAGCCGCCAATCAAGAGTACTGTGTTCCAGGCGATACCACCTCCTGCGCTTCCCCAGTTGGCGAATGGAAGATGGATGAAAACACCGGTGTTAATGCCTATGATACGAGCGGAAATAGCAATAACGGCGCTCTCGGAGTAGGTTCTTCTGTACCAACTTGGACTGTTGGGAAAATTGGCAGCGCGCTTAATTTTGATGGCACTGATGACCTGGTGAATGCTGGTTCTGCGACGACTTTAGACGATATGTCGACAATCTCAGTTACGGCCTGGGTTTATGCCAGAGGAGCAGGTGAAACTTTGGGTAGAATCATTGACAAATCAACCGATACCAGTGCCAGCAACGGATACATCATCGGTGTCAACGGAGCAGGAACCGTAACCTTAAGAGTAGATCACGGAGCAACTGATCTTAACTGTAACGGGTCTGTGGTTGATATTAATTCTTGGTCTCATATTACCATCACCTGGGATGGTACAGCCAATTGCAGTGGCGTTTTGTTTTACAAAAATGGTGTTCAAGTCAGCACTTCAACTACCACCAATGGAGGAGCTGGTAGAGTATCTGATGCCGATCAAAGTCTGATTATTGGTAATAATTCTGCCACTGATCGGACTTTTGACGGAAAAATCGATAATTTGAAATTATATAATTATGTCCGTTCTCCAGCTCAAGTAGCTTGGGAATATAATCGCGGCGGGCCGGTTGGCTGGTGGAAGCTGGACGAATGTCAGGACGGCACATTATATGATGCTTCCGGCAAAGGCAATAACGGCACCTGGTATGGCACCGGCGGTGGTACGCAAACTGCGGTTGGCAGCTGCACTACCGCGAGCACCGCCTGGGGTAATGGAGCTACCGGTAAGTTTAATTCAAGTCTAAATTTTGACGGTACTGATGATTATGTGGATATTCCCGATCAATCATATTTAAGAACTACCACCCAGTCATTTTCGTTTTGGTTTAAATCTTCCACCGCTCCTGCTGTTTTTGGTGGTGTAATCTCGCACACAAACAATGCCGACGGCTATAATGTTCTTCAAACCAGTAGCGGAAAAATTAGAGCGTATCGGAGAATTAGCGGAAACTGGAGATATGTGGAAAGCAAATCTTCGGTAACAGACGGCGCCTGGCACCATGGAGCCGCTATCTATGACGGCACTACCATCTCTTTTTACATTAATGGCCTGTTGCAGGGAACAGACACTGATGCTTCGGCAACTGACTTTTCTAATACCAATTATCTGCTTGGAAAATACCCAACAACTTACTATTTTACCGGCCAGATTGATGATGTGGGCGTCTTTAATTATGCTCTCACGGCAACTCAGGTCAAAACGCTCTATAATAGCGGTGCTGTCAGATTTAATCAGTAACAGCCTTCAATAATTGTTATAATACATCCAAGCTCCCGTAGTTCAACGGATAGAATAGGCCCGTCCTAAGGGCTAGATGGCAGTTCAATTCCGCCCGGGAGCACTTTTTTACCTCATTGCTTTTTCGTCCGTCCGTTCATATTTAACCAGCTCTTCCGGAGTAAACCAGAGCGGCACCTCGTATTTTGCCTCATCTAAAGTACCTGAGGCGTGCAGCAGATTTTTGATCGCCCGTTTGGCGGTATTGGCAAGATAGGCTGAATCAAACGACAGATCGCCGCGAATGGTACCGGGAGCCGAAAGAAAAGGTAAAGTATTACCGGCCAGTTTGCGGACCAACTCAACGGCATGCGGCCCCTCAATAACTGCGGCAAACACCGGCCCCGAAGCAATGTATTCAAGTAGCCAGACGCGCACCATCTTGCCGATTTCCTTGGGATCAGCCGTGCCCAGAAGCGCCTGCGGATCAACACCAAGCGACTGGTAATTTTTCAAGGTTTTCTGCCCGATTCCTTCCCACAACTCCCCTCTTTCCGCCGGATAATGTTTTTCCGCCAACTCTTTTGTCGCTTGAATAAGCTTACCGGCGACCAGTTTTAAGCCGACTTTTTCCAACCGACTGATAATCTGTCCGGTCAGTCCGCGGGCTACTCCATCGGGTTTGACCACCACTAATGTTTGTTCCATAGATTAATAATATATTAATAATGTAAATTAGCAACACTTTTGACTTTATAGACTTTATGGACTTTATGGACTTTATAGACTCTTGATTTAATTCACATCATAACAGAATCGCTAGTAAAAAAGGAATCAGCATTATTTTGCCTTGCTAAAATCAATTGTTCACTATCTTTAAAATGACGTCTAGCAAATTCTGGATCTTTCAAAAGCATAAATCCGTTGTCATAGGCGACATTCTGCGGAGTGGATTCTGCTGTTAAAGGATCACTGCAACACATAATCACACTGGCGATATATCTTTTTTGCCAATCGGTTGGATTGGTAATCCTTGCCCACTGCTCGATTGCTGACTGGTGAACAGCAAAAGTGGCTCCATAAATCATACACGTTCGTTGATACTGTAAATAAATATCACCTGTATTTAAAAAGGTAGCTAGGGATGCTGGTTGAACATGTTGGCTCTGATTATCAAATAGCAACTTCTTTTGGATATCTAAAGGTAGATGTTCATATACTGCGTTGGTGATACGAAAGGCTTTGATGTTACCAATCCCTAAAGAAGCGAATGGATCTGCGGTCATAAACCACCGTGTCAGCTGTGCTTTTAACTGACTATATTTTAACTCCGCTATCCCAAATCTATTTTCTGTTCTTGAGTTAAACACCTCCCGAAAAAGCGCATCTTGAATAGCGACTAATGAGTAACCCGATAGTCCATACTCGTTAATACAATCTGTCAACGCCCGTTGATGAGTTGGCGCTAAATCCGGATAATCAAGCTTAAAGAGAGACACTGGTGTTGCATTGAATCTACCCAAGCGGTCAACGGTTTTGAGAACTTGTCCTTTTAATATTCCGTATCCAGCCCAACTTCTTACTTTCCCATAATGCTCACTATTTGCCATAAAAAATTATATAATAATTGTTTGATTTTTAAAAAAGAATGTGAACGTTTACTTCACGGCCTCGATTGTCGGGAAAAAACAGTATCTCAAAAACTATCTCAAGATCATCGAAGTTCTGAAAAAAAAGGATACAAAGTGCAGGCCGATCACATCATTGATAAAGAAGAAAAAGACATTCGGTTGGAATCCAAAGACAAACGGCTGGCCTTTCATAATCAACTGGAAAAATCTTCGGCTTGAGTTGAGAAAAAGATATCTTGGTGATAGCTGGCTTGACAATTGGGGAGATATATAGTGCACTTTTTACACCTTCACCGTAGATTTTCATTAGTAGATAAAGAAAGATTGCCATACTCTAATGATTTCGGTCTGATAAAACACTGATAGGACAATCCCGATAATTAAAAAAGGGCCAAAAGCGATCTGGCTTTTTAACTTCTTTTTTTTTGTAATAAGAAGCGCCACCCCCACCACCGAGCCCGCGATAAAGCCAATGTATAAAGCAATCCAGCCTGGGATTGTTCCCAGCAAGAAACCAATCACAAACGCCAGCTTGACATCGCCAAACCCCATGCCCCGGCCGCGGGTAATAAGGTAAAGGATAAGGATCGGCAGCATCACTAATATTCCAGAGACGATAAAACTGCCAAGCATCAGCCAACTGGCTGCCTGTACCAGATGATAGCATAAGGCCAAAACCAGAAAGACAAACTGCAAAGAATCCGGAATTAGATGATATTTCACGTCTGCCATAAATATCGTTAATAATACGGAAAACAAACCGATCGTGATAATTCTGGCCGCCAGCAGATTTACCGCAGTCGGTATAACAATGGGAGTTGTAATCCAAGCGATAACAAACAAACAGCCGGTTAATATCTCAACCAAAGGATAAAAATAGGACAGTTTTTTATGACAATATCGACATCTTCCTTTCAAAGAAAGAAATGAATAAACCGGAATCAGGTCAAGTACCGTAAGATTTTTTTTACAGAAATCACAGTGGGAACGGCCCAAAATCGACTGCTCCTGCGGCAGCCGGTCGCTGAGGACGTTAAAAAACGAGCCTAAAAATAAACCAAGGATAAACAGATAAAAGAGAATAAGCATGATTACAGAATACCATAAATTACAAATTTTCAATTTATAATTTTCAGTCAAATCACAATTTATCAATTTTCAAATTGAAATATTGATTATTGATTGAAAATTGGACATTAAAAATTGAAAATTAATTTCAGATCTTCTTTCTTATACGGACCAATCAGTGCGATATTGAGTTTCTCGCGGCAAAATAACTCCCGGGCAACGCCGACTATCTCCTCCTTGGTGACGCTGGCGATTTTGGCAATCACTTCATCTGGAGTAATTGAATCTCCTTCCATTAGCTGCCGTGTGCCGTAAAATGAGGCCACGGCGGATGAGTCTTCCAAAGACAAGAGCATTCGGCCTTTGATCATTTCTTTGGCCTTGGCCATCTCATCTTGCTTAAATTGACCGTCGGCGATTTTTTGATGCTCGTCCCAGATTACCTTGATGGCCTCTTTGATCTTAGGTAGATTATTTCGCACACCAGCCTGAGTGACTAGATGACCAACATCGGCATACAATTCACGTCCGGTCGAAATATAGTAACACAATCCCCGTCTTTCCCGAACCTCCATAAATAAACGCGATGACATCCCGCCGCCTAAAATAGTAGTAAGGATCGACAATGCGTAACGCCTGGGATCGCGAAAGGAGAAAGCACGAAAGCCGAAACAAAAATGCGACTGCTCGGTTTTTTTGTAATGAACTGCAATCTGCGGCTTAGTCTGGCTCTCCGCTACCTCAGAAATTCGGTTTTTTGGCCCGCTTGGCCAGTGAGCAAACTTCTGTTCAATCAATTTTAGATAATGATCTGACCAGTGGCCGAGTCCACCAGCCACCACCAGCACCGCATTACTGGAATGATAAAGTTGAGACATATAATCAACAAACGTTTGTTTTTTAAACTGAGAGATGGTCTGTTTGGTTCCGGCCACATCAAAACCAAGCGTAGTGCCTTGATAAAGCAGTTCTTCATAATAATCCCCCACCTTGCGGGCCGGCATATCCTCGTACATATTGATCTCCTCGGTGATCACGCCCTTCTCACGGTTGATCTCAAGCGGGTCAAGAAGCGGCGCCACCACCATATCGGCTAGTACGTCTACCACCCGAGGAAAATTACCCACCGTTGACTTGATCCAGTAACCGGTATGGTCTTTGGCGGTAAAGGCGTTAAACACACCGCCCATTGACTCGATGGTTGAAGAGATAATGAATGAGCTGGGGTATTTTTTGGAGCCTTTGAAGGCCATATGTTCCAAAAAATGGGCAATACCGTTGTTGTTGGCGTTTTCGTAGCGGGAGCCAGCGCCGATAAGAAGCAAAGTGGTGAGGGTGGGAAAAGAATCGGTGTCAATTAAGATCACCCGCAGGCCGTTTGGTAAAGTCACTGATTTGGTTGTCATAATGTGCTCTTTTTACGATGTTTGTAAGCATAACCTGAGCGGCCGTAGACTTGGCTCGCCGGATATCTTTTCTCAATCTCCCGCAGTTTTTCCCAAAAAACTGTTACTAAATCGCTGCCCAGACTGTCGGCGAGTAAAAGCAACGCGTGCAATACATCAGCCATTTCCTTTTCGATCTGACGAATTCTTTTCGGGTCGTTTTTGATCTCTTCGTTAGTTTCCCAAATCACATGCTCCATCACCTCGGCTGCCTCCCTGACCAGATCCATGGCCAGGTTTTTAGGAAGATGGAATTTTTCCCAGCCGCGGTCAGCGGTAATTTTCAGCACTGCCTTTTGCATCTCCGACAGTCGGTCTGCTTTCATAGTGCTATTCTAGCAGAAATATCACTGCAACTGACGGTCACTCAGTTAATATCTGCCTCTCTCGATTTTTAATACTTTAAGATATAACATTATCACTAATTCATCCGTTTATTTGACTCCCTAACAAGGTTGAATAATACAGGCAGAGTTGATAGAATTACAAGATTATTGGGCCCATAGCTCAACTGGTAGAGCAGCAGCCTTTTAAGCTGTTGGTTCTGGGTTCGAGTCCCAGTGGGCTCACATGAGTACAGTGGAACCGTTCAGGATTGATCAATAGAAAAAAAATCTTAGAGCCTGTTTGAAAAGAATCCAATCTTTTTTTTATACCGCTTTCAGATGAAATTGCAAAAAAATGAGCAATCTTTCAGCGCCATAATACTTTCCAAACAGCTTCTTATTCTTCCGGTGTAACAAAAGTATGATTAGCGTCATAAACATAGTTTTTGTTATGCGACATGACTTCATAATAGTAGGTGGTATTTGGTTTAAGATTTGTAATAGTAAATTCGTGATAGGTAACTCTTTTTTCTGCTTGAATATCTTGTCCATAGTCGGCTGTTAATCCGTAATTTAATTTTCCGTTAGCTGGATGATTGGTTGTCCAGGCTATAGTTGCAGAGGTCGAAGTTGCCTTAATTACCTTAACATCCGCAATCTTTGTCGGTTCATTAACAAACAAATATCCTAACTTAACAAGGGCAAATCCTGCAGTTTCGGAAATACCCTGTGTTTTCTCACCAACCTGAAACGCCATGTTTCCAATTCCTTCTTTTGCACTGTTAACTCCATTCTGAGTAGCGTTTGCAATTGCCGAGCCGGTATTATGAGCAATATTACCAACTGTCTTTGCTGTGTTTTGCGTAATGGAGGCAGTAGTATTGCCAATGTTATTAGTAACTCCTTCAACAAAATTTCCAGTATTTCGAGCAACGGTTGAAGTTGCTGATGCAATTGAACTAGCTGTATTTCCGATTACCGAAGCTGTATCTTGAGTAATCTTAACTGTTGTGTTCGCCGCCACATTTGTGGCGCTGGCAATTGCGTTGGCTCTAGCTGATACTCCATTTCCTATCCCTGTTAAAATTGTTTTTGCAACACCTGGTGCATTATTGGCTAACTGGTTATACCCATTCCCGATTGCGACAGCCGCGTTTGACGCGGCTTTTCCGGCGTTATTAACTCCTTGTCCAATTTTTTCTCCAGCAAATGCCAATCCTTGACCAACTGCGTTAAACGTTGTTTGTACTCCGTGACCCACAAAGGCACGGGCTTGTCCAGTCTTGTCTCCAACAAAGGCTGATGCTTTTCCTGTCGAGTCAATCGTGAATTTCACTCCCGTTCCGATTCCGTTAAATATACCGCCGATGATATTACCTGTTGTATTAAGAATGTTTTTTGAAGCCTGGGAAAGTTGCTTTCCAGTTTTTTCCAAAGCGCTTGGTTCAACCGGTTTGGTAATTTCCAACTCTTGCTTAATCTTTTCTTTTTGCTCCGGGGTTAATGGTTTTATTTCTTCTTCAATTATTTTTTTTTCTTCCGGTGTGGTTACTTGTTCATAAGTAACAATGTTTAGATAAAAAGTTCCTGCACTGCCGGAATTGTCAGCGTTATCCTTGCCGGTAATAATCACTCGGTAGTTTCCCAATGGTAATTCTGTACTCGGAGTAAATCCAAAAGTAGAATATTTATCCGCTTTGTTTTGGGAATTATCCGTGATTTTTGATCCGTCGCTTGTCCAATAAATTTCGTTAAGGTTAACGGTTGCCAAAGTTTGCAAGTCATACAGTCCTAAGTTATTTTTTTTCTCAATCTTAACTTCTACACTTTTTGGTCCGGCAGAAACTTTGTTATCTGTTTTATCTCCAACTAATGAATCTGTTATTTTCCCGTAGATCGTTGGCGTTTTATCATTGGTGGTAAATCCGTTGCTTGAATATTTCGTATCGTTGACTTGTGTTATCTCGACACTTGGCGAAGTCCGGTCAACAAACAAAGTCCGGGAAGATGAGGTTTCGTTCCCAACACTGTCTCTGGCCTTGACTTTCCAGCTTATTCTTCCTTCTCTTAACTTTCCGTCATTTTGGCCGGAGTTGCTATCAGTACTCCATTCTGAAGAGGATTTAGTATAGACGGAGATATAGTTATTCGTTGAGTCGGAATCAGAAAAGTTTTCATAATGGATGAGGTATTTATTCGTTTCGTAGTCGGTGGTTCTCGAAACTGGAATATCGTCAATAGTAAAATCTCCGCTTGGTTGTCCCGAGCCTGCCGAAGGGTTGTCTATTTCCAAAACATATTTAGATAATCCTGCAGTTGCGTCAGTTGTTGCTTTCCATTTAAAGGTTGGCCTTTCAGAGTTGGTATAACTATTATCTCCCGGGCTGTCTAAATCAATACTTACTGGAGCTGTTGCGTCAATGGTAAACGCATCGGATGATTCGGAACCGGAAGCAGTAGTGTTGCTGTTACTATCCGTTGCCCGTACATTCATCGTGTGTGCGCCGTCAGAAAGAGCGGTTGAGACTGTGCAGGTAAACGCTTCTTCCGCTTCGTCAAAAGTTCCATCATCGGCCGTACAAGCAGTCCATGATCCTGCCGTACTATCCATCTGAAACTGGACGTTACTGACCGTTCCCACCGCATCGGTTGCCGTACCCGAAAGAGCCGGAGTATTGTCGTTATTAGGATCAGGTGATAATGATGTTAATGAAATGCTTGGCGCAGTGGCGTCATAAGCAGAAAATGCTATCGAAATATCTCCAAATGTTGGGGTAGAAACCGAATCGGTATTGGCAGGAGTAAGTTCATATTGGATATACCGGTGAGAATCGGTCACACAATTATTACCGGAAATATCAGAAGCGGAAGTAATAGCATCGCATGACGAAAAAGCCGTGGCTCCACTCATTTCCGAATCATTTGAAGTCCTGGCTTTGACAGAAACAGAAGTATTGGAAGGAGTGGTAGCATTGTACGTCAGCGTCCCCCACGCCGCACCGGCAGTATATCCTGTGTCGAAAATTGAAGAAGTTAAACTGCCAGAAGTTTGTACCTGTGGTTCTTCAGAAGCAAAAGTATTCAGAGTGTCACCTTCTGATTTGTGTGAAGCAGTAATCCAACTAGACGATCTCTGTGCATTAGATATGCGTATCTCTGAGATTTTTCCATCCAAGGAATGTTTGTTACCAACTTGAAACTGTCCCATTGTCAACAAGCCTGTAGAATCCCTTTGATTTACTGAAGCGTCAAGTGTTTGAGATGCGCCATCGAGGTACAAAGCAGTGTAATTTCCACTTGTTGTGGTCTGAAGGACTAAATGTAACCATTGCTGACCCGTTAGTAATGGACCAAATCTTTGATCTGTTCCATCATAATTGTAAAATGTGTTTACTGGAGCAGGTGGATTTGCCCCACCCGCCTGTCGTGACATTGATACGGCTCCTGCATCTGTCGCATGGTCCAATTTTATAAAATAATCGTAGTTTCCACTGGCCTGATTAAGATTATCAAAGTAACCCCAAACTTCAATCGAATAAGGTGCATTTAGCGTGCCTAATGATGCTGTAATGTAGTCGTCGGTGCCATCAAAGTTAATTGCTGGACCAATATTACCGCTAACCAAATCGCCACTCGTCATTGATCCATTGGTTGTACCATGCTTCGCATTGCTGGTGCTGTCAGTTATTTGAGGAGCTGTTCCAGACGGATCTTGGTTCATATGGTAAACCGCAACAAAGTTTGAATCCCAAACAGACGTTGCTGCTTGACCATCTGTGGCAGAGGAATTGCCATAATACATGTAAATATTATCTGTTGCCGAACTTGCATCTATTTGTGGGACTTTGACCCAGACAAAAGAACTTCCGGTTTCATCCCACTTTTCGATTTCATAAGACAAAAGTGTAGTTCCGTCACTGTCGGTAAAGCGGATATCTTGACCGGAGTCTTGGGTATTTGAGTAATTAACTCTAGTTGAATCGAGTTTAACCAGAACGGGAAAGTTGGTTAGGTTCTCTGCTTGAGCTGAATTATCAAAAGTAATTTTTCTTCTATATGCCCACGAGGTGTTGTACCAACTGCTGGTTGCTTGAAGTGTTACCTGTCCGGCGGTGGAAGTAGTAACGCTGGATGATGAATCAAACTTGGTGTTATCCAACCAGCTTGTTTGTCCGCTACCTCCAACCCAGTCGGTTTGAGTCCAGGGGCTAGTTGCAGCGAGAACTGTATTAGGTATTAAGTAGTAGGTATTAAGTATTAATACCAAGAAAGACAAGAAAATAGCCAGCACTTTGCGAAGTATAATTTTGCTTTTCATACCTGATACATAATACATAATACATAATACTTATTTGATTTGACAAATGGTTTCATATTTGATATAAAATAATCATCACGATGACTGGATAGGCCTAAGGTTTCGACCGACCGCCGATGCCAGTCGCATGTTTTTTAAGCTCTAAACTTCCTCTCAGCCTATCAATCCTTACAATAAACCTTGAGAACGGTTTCACGTGACCAATAAACACGTATGCTTTACTTACATGGTATTTATTTCTCAGATACTGCCTGAATTTTCTCCAATCTAACTTCCAACCCTGTGAGCGAACCCCAAGATTCAGGTTTTGACTGTCAATAAAAGCGTACACAGGTGAGATAAGTTTTCTTGCGATTTTTTTCATTTTAACTTTTTCAATGTTACGCTGCCCAACAGTGACTTCATTTGGATAATGGCAATTTCGTTAAGTTGAATTAACCCTATTTCTGAGCCAATCTGAAATAAAGAAATTCAAGAAATAATTAAAAAAACTTACTCATTTTCTCCTGACTTGCGCAAAAACTTCATAAATTGATTTTTGATATATGGTTTATCTACTCACAACAAGATTTAACCTTTTTCATTAGGACACTGAAATGCGCAAGTCAGGAATTAAGTCCGGATCTTTTAAAACGGGAGCTGGAAAGGTTTGTAATTGAACTAGCCTGGAAGTCTTCCAAAATCGAAGGTAATACCTATTCGCTTCTGGAAACAGAGTCTTTAATTAAAGAGCAAAAAGAGGCGGTTGGGAAAAGTAGAGATGAGGCGATTATGATTTTAAAATAGTTTCCACCTCAACAATAAGCCAGCTGCATAACGTCTTAACAAACAATCTGCGCATTACAACGGGCATCAGGAAACAGGCCGTAGGAATTACCGGCACCACCTATCTTCCTCTTGATAATGAACACCAGATAAAAGAGGTTTTAGAAAAAACAATTGTTATTGTAAACAGAACCAATAACTCGTTAGAAAAAGCGCTGATCGTTCATTTTATGATTGCCTATATCCAGCCATACACTGACGGAAATAAAAGAACTGCCAGGATGCTGACCAACGCCGTTCTGCTGGGATCTGATTTATACCCCTTGTCTTACCGAAGTGTCAATGAAGATGAGTTTAAGAAGGCTCTGATAGTATTTTATGAACAAGGGAGTATCTGTGAAATAAAACGGCTGTTTATCCAGCAAGTGCAGTTTGCCAATGAGACGTATTTTAGGTAATGCTCAATTTGCCTATTTCTCGCTTGTTGCGACCAGTTTTACTGGATAATCCTTACTCCCCGAATTATGCCTATTTTGGGGAATCTCATTCCCCATAATTGACATTTTTTGGGGATTGTGCTAAAATGTAAGTATGCCAAACCCGCTTAACATTCAACGCTTCTACGAAAACCTGGGAGCTTATTTAAAGCCTAATAAGGTGTTGGTGATTTACGGTCCTCGTCAAGTGGGAAAAACCACTCTGGTTAAAAGGTTCTTAGAACAATGCAATCTAAAATATATCTACGGAAATGGTGGGGACGCGGTGGTTAAAGAAGTGTTTGAGGACCTTAATTTATCAAAAATTTCGGAATACGCCAAAGGCTACGAGCTGGTGGTTATTGACGAAGCGCAAAAAATTGCCAATATCGGAGAATCCCTAAAACTGCTCGTAGATTCGGTTGACAACATTAAGATTTTAGTTACCGGATCATCATCCTTCGAACTTTCAGGCCAAATTGGCGAGCCTCTAACCGGAAGGAAGATTGTCTTAAGCCTTTTCCCGGTTTCAATTCTAGAACTGGCAAAACAGCGAAATTCTTTTGACCTGAAACAAATCCTGGAACAGCAACTTATATACGGCAGCTATCCGGAAGTGCTGACACAAGAATCAAATAAAGAAAAAGAGAGAATTGTTAGAGAAATTGTTGGATCCTACCTTCTTCGAGACATTTTGGAATTGGACCGAGTAAAAGGAGCGAAGGTGCTTTTGGATCTTCTAAGACTCTTAGCTTTTCAAGTCGGCTCGGAAGTTTCGCAAACCGAACTGGGCGCACAAATCGGCATGGACAAAAAGACGGTTGCGCGTTATTTGGACATCTTTGAACAGTCATTTATTATTTTCAATCTGCGGGGATACAGCCGGAATTTGCGTGATGAAATAAAGGAAAAGTCAAAATACTATTTTTACGATAACGGCATCAGAAACGCGGTGATATCAAATTTTAACCCGCTTGCCTTTAGAAACGACATCGGCGGCCTGTGGGAAAACTTTCTGTTTATGGAAAGAATGAAAAAAAGGCTATACTTGGAAATTGGCGCCAACATCTTTTTCTGGCGGACGTGGGGCGGGCAGGAAATCGATTTGCTTGAAGAGCGCGAAGGCTCTTTGTTCGCCTATGAATTTAAGTACAAAAAAACCAAAACCAAGCTTCCCAAAAAGTTTCTGTCTGCCTATCCGCAAAGTTCGTTTGCAGTGGTAAACAAGGAAAATTATCTGCAATTTGTTATTTAACGCCAAACGCGGAACTCTCTGCTTATCTTTTAGTTTTTACCTGTCTGATTGAGGTTTCAAGTTCTCTTGCAAACATAATAATATAGGCTATAATTAGGTAAAATCAGTTTAACCTAAAGATTTATGCTAAGAGAAATGTTTTCCCGCCACCGATTCCCATTTGCTAATTTGTTTGCTGTCGCATTGTTAACTGCTTTGTCAATTGCTCCCCCAGACGCACAAGCTCAGCAAACTCAACCACCTAATAATTGTTGGCATCAAGGAGTTAATCCACCGGTTGCTAATTGCCAAGTCACTAATCCAACCATTTTTTCACCCAGCAAGGCTGTATTAACCGATTCTCAGGGTAAAAAACTTACCGCTGTTTCTCTGTCTGGTTTAAAACCCGATGATCCCCGATGGAGTTATGGGAAACGCACCACTATAGAAGCCACTTTTACAAATGACGGTGTTACTAGTATAGTGCCAGTTAGAGTATATTTTTCTGACCGATCTCAAGTCGGTCCGATCACTATTCCACATAGGCCTACTCCAAAAAATTGTCAAGTAGTGGGCACTAGCAAATATGACAATGGCAAAAAAAATTATAGCTGGGCTTACCAATCTTGTCTACAAGGACAAGGAAAATAGTGCCCTTTTTATTTAAAGAAAAAAATCACTTTTAGCTTAATACCAAATTCAGTATCTTTCCTTTCACATAGATCACCTGATATTTTTTTCCTTCAACATATTTTTGAATCCGTTCTTCCTGAAGCGCTTTTTTTACCACGTTTTCCTGTGATGTTTCTGTGGCAACAACGGTAATCACCGCCCGCACTTTTCCATTGACCTGCACCGGTATCGCCGCATCTTCTTTGATCATAATCTCTCGGTCGATTTTCGGCCAGGAAGACCGGTGAATGGATTTTTCCTCACCAAGTACTGTCTGCCAGATTTCCTCGGCCAAAAACGGCGCAAAAGGTGCCAGGATTTTTAAAAATTTCTTCGCATTATCCGCTGATAAAACCAACTGGCTTTGACCCGTATCTTTTTGCTCATTTTTATTTGATAATTGAAAATTGATAATTGATAATTGAATAGCGGCTTCCCAGCTATTAACAAACTCCATCATCGCGGCAATGGCGGTATTGAACTTGAAATCCAAAATATCACGTCCGACTTTTTCAATCGTCTTGTTTAACTTAGAAACCAATATTTTATTTTCTTCCCACTTTTGACTTTTGACTTTTGACTTTTGACTTTGAAAAATCTTCCACACTCTTCCCAAAAACCGGTACACTCCCTGCAGGGCTTTGGTTGACCAGGCAATCTCCTGGGAAAAAGGCGCCATAAACATCTCATACATCCGAAGCGAATCGGCGCCAAACTCCGCCACCACTTCATCGGGGTTGATGACATTGCCAAGAGACTTGCTCATCTTGCGGTTGTCCTCAGCCAAGATCATACCGACGTTTCGCAGGCGAATAAACGGTTCTTTGGCTTTAATAAGCCCCAGATCATTTAACGCCTTCACCCAGAAACGGGAATATAAAAGATGCAAAACCGCGTGTTCGGCGCCGCCGATATACCAGTCAACCGGCAACCAATTAGAATTTAGAGTTAAGAATTTAGAGTTAAGAATTTGGGGATTGGCGAAGGCGAGAAAATACCAACACGAGCCGGCCCAGTTGGGCATAGTGTCAGTCTCTCGCTTTGCCTTACCGCCGCAGTTGGGGCAGGTGGTTTCCACAAACTCGTTGATGCGAGCAAGCGGCGACTCGCCGGTCTCAATTGGCTCATAACTTTTCACGTACGGAAGTTTTACCGGTAGTTCTGCTTCCGGCACCGGAAACCAACCAGATAAAGAATTTTCAATTTCCAATTTTAAATTTTCACTTGTCGTTTGACTTTTGACTTGATTTTTTGCGCACTCGGCGCAAAAAATCATTGGTATCGGCTCGCCCCAGTAGCGCTGGCGGGAAAAAATCCAGTCGCGAATATGGTAGCTCACTTCCCTTTTCCCCCAACCTTTTTCTTCCAAATAATCCATCATCTTTTTTGTCGCTTGATGAATGTCTAAGCCGTTTAGAAAATCCGAATTAACCATCTTGCCTTCTTCCTCCTGGACCTGGGCTTTTTTACTGATCGGCGAAGTATCACCATCACTACCAACAACGACTCGTTTTACTTCAATACCAAACTGAGAAGCAAACTCAAAATCACGAAGATCATGTCCCGGCACACCGACTACCGCGCCGGTACCAAACTGCGCCAGCACAAAATCAGAGATCCAAACCGGCATTGGTTTGCCGTTTAACTGGTTTAAGGCATAAAGACGGGTAAACACGCCGGTTTTTTTTCGACCCTCAAGCATCCGTTCCACCTCGGTCTTGGTTTTCGCTTGCTCGACGTATTTTTTTATTTCTTCTAATTTTGATTTTTGATTTTTAAGTTTTGAGTTTAGGAGCGAAGCGACGAACGGATGTTCGGGCGCCAACACAATAAATGTTGCGCCAAAGTTAGTATCGGGTCTGGTAGTAAAACAACTAACCGTACCAAGCTGGCGATAGATTCTGTCACTGGTTTCCTTCCCGCCAGCGCCACCTATCGCCACTACTGGATAGGTAATAGTGATTCCGGTCTTTTTCCCGATCCAGTTTTTCTGCATCTCCAAAATCCCGGGCGGCCAGTTGAGGCCTTGCAGATCTTCAAGCAATCGGTCGGCGTAGGCAGTGATCCGGAAAATCCACTGTGGCAGATCTTTTTTGGTGATCGGGTTGCCGCACCTTTCATGAGTGCCGTCAGACAATACCTCCTCCTCAGCCAAGCCGGTTTTACAGACCGGACAGTAATGAATCGGCACGTTTTTCTTGTAAAGAAGCCCCATCTTAAAAAACTGAATAAACAGCCACTGGGTCCACTGGTAATATTCAGGATCAGTGGTGGCCAGCTCGCGCTCCCAGTCATAGGAAAAGCCAAGCATGCTCATCTGGCGCTTAAAATTGGCGATGTTTCGCGGCACCATATCAAGCGGGTTTTTTTTGGCTTTGATCGCCGCATTTTCCGCCGGCAGACCAAACGCGTCCCAGCCCATCGGGTGAAGCACCGCATAACCGTTCATCCTGTAGTAACGGGCTAAAATATCGGAGGCGGTATAGCCGCGCGGATGGCCGACATGCAGGCCGGCGCCTGATGGGTACGGGAACATGTCCAGCACATACATCTTCTTTTTTTTGTCTGGAGATTGCGGCGTCTGGTAGGTCTTTTCTTTAAGCCAGTAATCGATCCATTTTTTCTCAAACTCCTGCGGAATATATTTTTTCATTTAGCTATTATATTTTATATTGCCATATTTCACAATGTGAGTAAATTTTGATCTCGATCTTCGTTCTTGCTTAAGGAATTTATTAAGCAAGACGACTACTTTCTTCTTTACTTCTTCCGTCACTTCCACCATCACCACGCCCATTCCCATCTGACCATAGATGACGATGGCTCCAAGAGGAGCAAACAGGATTGACGGCAATCCTAGCAGATCTTCCTCTCCTTTGATAACGATTCGTTGCTGTTTTTTGGTTGCTAAAAATTGTTGAATGCTTTTTTGAATCGATTTTGCCGCCGGTAAAAAAATGGTTCCGGGCTTGTTGATATAACGTTTTTTGCTGTTTCTGATTAAGATTACTGCGGATTCCTGCGATATTTTTTCACGTCTGTTAATTAAATCAACAATTGCCAGGTCCGGTGGACATTTAAGCTCAAAAAGGGATAAAGCAACGATATCGCCCACCGCAATCACCATTGGCGGATTTTTCTGCCTGATTTTGGCGACTGCTTTTTTTGAGGCTTTAGAAAAGTCTTTCTCTTGGCTTCTGATTACCTCCCCCAACGGCTGTCTTAAGCTTTCCCGTAAATGGTTAGGCAAAATATAACCTTTTAATTGAAATAACTGACCGTAAACCGTACCGTCCCGATCGGTTAAACCCTGGCGGATTCTGGTTGATCGAAGTATTTTTTTACTCTGGTCTTTAAGAAAAGGGCAGATAACGATAGTTAAGGGCGCCAAACCGGTTTTCTGCCGTTTTTGGTTAATCAGAATGGCATTTTGCCTTGTTTCGCGAGTAACGACAATCGCCTGCAGTGTTTTGTCATTGACAGCGTTGCCGTAGATATCGTTAATTTGAATAATTTCTGTCCGTGGCAAAACTTTTAGGCTTTGTAAAAATCCAATCAACGTTTGTTGCCGTTTTGAAAAACTCTCGATCTGTCGCTCTAAGTTTTTTTGGCTAAGCAGTTTTTCCGAAGCAATTCCCACGGTTACGATTTTCGCCAAAGAAAAAGCAAAACGCAAAATCGCCTTGTGTCCGGCATGCAGATGGTCAAAAGTGCCCGCCACTGCCGCATGTTTGTATTGATATGATTTCATGTGATAAATTGTAACATGAAAAATAATTTTTGATAAAATACTCTCATGGAAAACACTATTGAACTTTTGAAAGAGGCGGAAGTGCCGTTGTTTTGGCCAATATTTTCGCGCGTCCTTACGACCCAGTTCCCCGGTTATGCGCCAGAGGTAATTCATTACTTCTTAAATACTATATATACTCCCCCTGTGTACCAGTATTGGATAAACACCACAGCGAAATTTGTCTTGGTAGCACGCGATCAACAGACAGGAATCATCGGTTTTGCTTTAATTGATCGTCCCTACGGCGGCGTTAGTCTCTGCCGTTGGCTGGGTGTCCTTCCCGGCTATCAAAGACAAGGCATTGGCAGCAAATTGATTCAGGAATGGGAAAAACAGGCCGGACAACAAGGCGCACATAAACTGGAAGTGGCGGCTCAACCTCAGGCCAATGATTTTTACGCCAAATGTGGGCTTAAGCTGGAAGGCAAAAGGCAGTTATCTTACTTCGGCATCGATCAGTATATTTATGGTAAAGTGATCGGCCAGCCTGATCCGAAACTGATGGTTAAATCATAACATTGACCGAGCTATTGGCTATTTCCGCTTTATTTAGACGCTACCCCCTTTTGAATATACTGTTTTATCAGTGACTGATAGGGAATATTGATTTTGTTAGCTTCTTCCTTGACGCGATATAAGAGATACTCGGGTATCCGGATGGAAATGGAACGGGAGGTTGGTTTAAGATTGGGAAAAGATACCGGTACAAAGTCTTTCGGCTCAAAATATTCGCTAAGATCAACCTTCCACCAAAATTCACGCTCTTCGTCTTCATTTTTAAACTGCGGGATTTTAAGTTCTTTTTTCATAATATTGCACCTCCTTTTTATTGATATCTCGCGCGGAGATAATCCGAATGTCAAGATATATAATACCATAAAAAAGGGAACAGGATTTTTCCGATATCGTAAAAAATCGACTCTGAAAAAAAACTGACTGTTCCCAAAAAATCACAGCTGATTTTACGCTCCTTCGCCTCCCTGATAACCTCCACCTCCGCCACCTCCTCCCGTGCGCGGTCTTGGCGGTCTGGCTTCGCTGACAACGATTTTACGGCCTTTCATATCCTGACCGTTAAACATATCGATGGCTTTTTGCGCTTCCTCTTCAGTTGTCATTTCCACAAAGCCAAAGCCTTTGGAACGACCGGTATCCTGGAAGCGGATGACGACTGCTGAGACCACATTGCCCGCCTGGGCAAACATCGTGCGCAGCTCATCGTCGGTCACTTCATAAACCATGTTGCCCACATATAGTTTTTTATTCATGCACTATCACCCCCTCTCTTTTTGCCATAAATCTGACAGAAGATTGATGGTTTCTTAGAAGCCAACTCCAAAACTTAATTTTTATATTGATATGAGGCGAAGATACGCGTTTTGAGCAGTCACCGAGGGTGATCCTCATCAGAGGGTATCGGTGCGCGAAAAACGCCGTATCGAGCCGATGTTTAAAGATATATTCTAAATATTGCGGATAAAAGCCCGACAGCACAGCGTGCCTGAAGAAATAAAAGAAAGCCGAAAACGGAAAATAACCGGTTCTCACAGTATGACTTTGAGCAAAATATTCCAGCCTAAACTTAAGCTGATAAAAGAAAGTATAACAGAAATATTGAATAATAATTTGGGAAAGCAAACATCCTGCTCTGACCTATTAATATTTCGAGTTTTGCCTTAAATGTTATACGTTACATGTTACATGTTACATGTTACATGTTATACGTTATAATATTTCTATGACCACCGAGGAAAGACTGAGTCTCATAAAACAAGTCGGCGAGGAAATCGTTGGCGAAGACGAACTAAAAGCGCTGCTTGAATCGGGAGAACAGTTAATCGCCTACGACGGCTTTGAGCCCTCAGGCCAGATCCATATTGCCCAGGGCCTGCTTCGGGCAATCAATATCAATAAAATGACTACTGCCGGCATTAAATTTCGGATGTGGGTGGCGGACTGGCACGCCATGGCCAACAATAAAATGGGCGGCGATCTGGAAAAAATCAAAACTGTCGGCAAATACTTCATCGAAGTCTGGAAAGCCAGTGGTCTGGACATGAGCAAAGTGGAGTTTTTGTGGGCCTCGGAGATGGCGAAAAACCCGGATTACTGGAAGCTGGTGGTGCAGGTTGGCCGCACCAATGTCTTAAAACGTTTTATCCGCACCGCCGAGATGATGGGGCGCGAAGAGTCGCTGGACAAACTAACCGCCGCCAATATCATCTACTCCTGCATGCAGATAGCTGACATCTTTATGCTCAAGGCCAAGATCACCCAACTTGGCATGGATCAGCGTAAGGTAAACATGCTCGCCCGCGAGATTGGGCCGCAGCTTGGATTTTGGAAACCAGTCGTCGTAAGTCACCACATGTTAATGGGATTACAAAAAGTCAAAAGTCAAAAGTCAAAAGTCAAAAATGAAGAAAACGCAGAAGAAAAAATTAAACAAGTCATCGCTTTGAAAATGTCCAAATCCCTTCCCGACAACGCCATTTTTATGACCGATACCAGCGAAGATGTCAAACGCAAGATCACCAAAGCCTACTGCCCGGAAGGCGAAGTGAAGGAAAATCCTGTGCTTGAGTACTACCGCTATATTCTGTTTGAAAAATTTCCCCAGATTATTCTCGAACGGCCGGCCAAATACGGCGGCGCCGTCATTTTAAACTCGTATCAAAATCTTGAACGTCTGTACGGTGAGAAAAAAATTCATCCTTTGGATATAAAACAAACGGCCGTGGTGCTTTTGGATAAACTTCTCCAGCCGGTGAGGGAACATTTTACTAAAAATGCCGCGGCCAGAGAGCTTCTTACCAAAGTAAAAAGCTTTGCAGTGACTCGATAGATCATCCCATTTTAAAATTATTTTATTTATCATCACAACCCTACCCTATTGACAATCTTTGAGCTATACACTTTGAGTAGGTTTGGGAAGAGGGGTCGGGTGCGGGGTCGAAGTTGGCGTCGGGATGTCAAGTAAAATTTAGTTTGCCTTGATAAAAGTCGTTAAATCATTAATAATAAGATCAGATAAAAATGACTTACCAATCTGTTGACAAATTGCAACAAACTCTTGCCAAAGAGGTCTTTTTTTATGCCAAAGATGCTAAAAAAGCAGCAGGCAGAGCGTTAGGGACACTCGTTGAAATTATTACTTTTTACTTGTTAAAAGATTGGCAATTGGAGAATAACATTAGGATTGAAAAGGGCTTAATTGAATACAGTAATGCTGCTATTGCTCACAACGTTGAATATACATTACACCCCGTTGAGAAGGTTGCTGACATTACTGTAGATTACAAAATTCCTTTAACTTCAACTCGGATTTTAAAAGCCTTAGAGTTTCTAAAAGATTTTGACGTAAAGCCCTTTTCAAAAGTTAATTCAGTTCTTTTTACTTCAAACAATACAATTAAAAATGCATGCCTCATTGGAAAAGGAGACAAATCCTCTATCATTGCCGTTGTCCGGAATGCTAACGATAAGACAGTCAAACTATCAATAATCCAGCAAATTGAGAAACCTTTTGCGATGGTAGAATGCAAGAGAGTAGGAATAGAGGAAGGCAATAAAAAAGGTCCTCAAACCATTGAAAAGGCAAAGCAGGGAGCCTATGTTGCTAGAACGGTGTCTTCTCTACAAAAGGTAAGGAACTCAGATGGTGAACTTTATGGTGTGTTACCGCTAGGTAACAAAAAATTTCGTTTTGATAACTATAAAAAACTGCTTGAAGAGATAGTCGTTTCACAAGAGTACAAACTGTACAAAGATTTTATATTAACGATTGGAGTTGTAAGTAATCATGGGAATTGGTTCACTTCAGATAACCCTAACAAAGAGTTGGTAGTATTAAAAAACTCTTATGACTGGCTGCTGTTTCTTACGGATGCGGGGATTGCAAGTTTTATTGAGGACCTTTTGCTAAGACCAACCACTACCTATAGGGAGGTGAGAGAAGCATTTCTTAAAAGTTATTCAAATGAAGTTAGCGTAGTGAAAAAAATCGGAAAAAATCAATTCACAAAGACCTTGATGGGAAGAAAAGCCGATATTTTACTTCAAAAATTTTTCCAAGACAATAGAGAGTCTTATCCAATCAATAATCGGACTGAAAACAGCCCGATTGCTCTTTGAAAAATCGGAGTGAATGAGGACGACCAAATCTGTGATTTGAAAAATCGGAGTGAATGAGGACGACCAAATCTGTGAT
>MGAR01000012.1 GCA_001789805.1 Candidatus Roizmanbacteria bacterium RIFCSPLOWO2_01_FULL_41_22 | reverse complement strand
ATTGCGTAACCAATAAATTTGCAAATCAAGATAAGTATTTTTATTCCAAAAAGTCCGCAACTCTGCTTGGGGAAAGATAAAGATCATCCCGTCAACCCCGTCAAGCTGCCGATAATCCATCAACCCCTTCTTCCATTCTTCGGCCGTCTTGGCTACCAAAAACTTTTTCTTGATCCCATTTAAAGGGTATTCCATCACCTGCTGTTGATTTGGATTCCATAATGTCCCGATAACGACTGCAACAGCGATCATTATGCCTAAGATGAGGATTATCTTTCTCATAATTTAAATATAAGCCAAAGACAAATATTTATTACTTCCCAGTTTTCGCTTTTTATTGACGGTATGTTATTTAAGAGCAGTAAACAAAGTATATAATCCAGTTAACCCAACGAGTGCAAATGTCAATAGCCTGAAAATATTTTGAGGAACATGTTTAACAATCTTGTTTCCAATATACGCGCCAATTAATACCATTGGTAGAACATAAATTCCATACAGAATTCCTTTATATATTTTTGTGCTACTTAATAAAAAAAACAGCAACGCTATAATATTCATAAAAAAGAAAAAGGAAACCAGATTTTTTCTAAGATCGTCCTTGTTTTTATAAAAATTAGACAGCAACAATACAACCGGTGGCCCACTCATTCCGATACTGGTTTGCAATATTCCACTTAACCAACCAATAACAATTACCAATATTTTTGTCTTCGGTAGAATAATTTTTGTTTTATAAAAAATTATCGAAAAAATAATTGACAGAATGCTTACGATGATTTTCATGATATTGATAGGTACAACACTCAATATCCATATGCCAAGAGGGATACCAAATGCACTGGATATTATTAAGGGGTACAGTAACTGTTTATCAGGAGAAATCTTTATTTGTTTTATTAAAAAACCGTTTAAAACAATACTGACGATAACGAGAGCAACAACCACTATTGTTTTATCTAAAATTAAAAGGGAAATAGGAACGACAATAAGAGCGATACCAAATCCTGTAAGTGCTTGTAAAAAACTAGCAAAACCCATTATAAGTGAGAATATGATGAGATCCATCTTTAAACAAATTATAAACCATAACTATTGTCTAAATTGATAAAAAGATTGATAATCGATCAATTTTTGAACTCAAGTAGTTAAAAAGGGGACTTTTTAGTAGATTGACCCACTTCGTCCGCCTAAGGCGGGCTTCGAGAAAGCGTATTTACTTGCTTTCACTCGCAAACGCTTTCTAATGTCGGAGTGCCGGGACTTGAACCCGGGACCTTACGCTCCCAAAGCGTACGTTCTAGCCATCTGAACTACACTCCGTTTACCCTGGAGATCATATTGTACCTTTTGCGCTTTCTTTAATCAATGTGTCAATCTAAAGGCTGGAGAAACAAGCCAGTTTATATAGTTGGGGTAAGAATGGGAGTGGGCGCTTTTGAAGCTAAATTTCGCCTTGTATAATAAAGATAAATAATGAGACGCATTCTTAACACACTGACTTTTATAACACTTTCCATCGGGTTAATTCTTTTTCTTCTTCTCTTATCAAAACAGCTGGTCATCCCCGATTTCCCTCAAAAAACAGACAAAACCGTCATAATCACCAATGCTCTGGTGACAGTTGTCCCTCAAAAAATGGAGAGAGCAAAAATCAAACGGGTAGTTGATGGTGACACTGTTGAGCTGCAAAACGGCAAAAAAGTACGCTATTTGGAGATTGATACGCCGGAACTTCACCACCCCACTAAACCGGTGCAGTGCTTTGCTAAAGAGGCAATGGAAGAAAATAAAAAACTGGTCGAAGGGAAAGAAGTCTATCTACTAAAGGGTATTACCAATACCGACCGCTACCAACGTTTGCTTCGTTATATTTATCTCCCCAATCCCAAAGACGCCAGCCACGAAGCACTGTTTGTCAACCGTTATCTGGTTGAGGAAGGATTTGCCTATTCCTATAAGTACCCGCCGGATATTAAATATAATCTGCTCTTCCTGCAACTTGAGAAAAAAGCGCGCGAAAACCATAAAGGACTATGGCAACAGTGCCCGAAGTAGACATCTTTCACCGATTCTCAATACCTACGGCTTGAGAAATATTTTTAAGTCCGTCATTTTTTAATAAGTCAACAAGCTGTAGATTGATCTCACCAATAAGCTGCGGCCCCTGATAGATCATGCCGGTAATAAGTTCAACCAGCGACGCCCCAAGTTTGATCTTGGTGTAGGCGTCTTGAGCAGTAAAGACTCCACCGCAGCCGATCACTACCAGTTTTTGATGATAATGTCGATAAGCCAAACTAATAAGCTCGTTTGAGCGCTTGTAGGTCGGCTTTCCGCTGAAGTGGCCTATTTTTCCTTTCCAAAAGACGATTTCCTGTCTGTCAAAAACTGGGTTTCGGCGGTCTTTTTGCAGATTGCCAAAGATCACGCCTGCCACCTGGTAATTGGTGATAAGATCGAGCATGCCCCTGACTTCCTGGTCGTTTTTTTCAATCGGCATCTTGACAAATACCGGCTTTTCCAGATGTAGTTTTTTTATCTCATCAAGAAGCTCCTTTAAATTGGGTAGCGGATAGAAGCTGATCCCGCCTATTAAATTGGGACAACTGATATTAAGTTCATAGTAAGTATGTTTGACTTTTGATTTTTCAAATTTGTGAAAAGCTTGAACAATGTCCTGAACCGCCTCTTTCTGTTTTTTAAAAGTCGCAATATTGGTACGGCCAATACTGATACCAACAGGAAAGGCAAACCGCTTCGATTCTAACCGTTTGCTGATGACTTCTGCCCCTTCGCTTTTAAAACCTTTATTCACCAGAAGCGATTGCGACTTAGGCAACCGGCCTAAACGCGGCTTGACATTACCCTCATAAGGCCGATTAGTGATAGTACCTACCGTCTCAAAACCAAAACCAATTGCTGGTAAAACAGAGGTTAATTTAGCCTCATAGTCAAAGCCTGCCGATAGCCCGATTGGGTTGGAAAAAACTATGCCAGCGACTTTTTGACGTAACATTTGATTATCATAAGTGTAAAAACGCTTTATCAGGCCTCGGGTCACTGAAATGTTCCCCAGCTGCGCTCCAAAATTGACCATACTCACGTGTACCAGCTCCGCATCAACAAGAAAAAACAGCGGTTTTATGATGGTCCGGTATAAAAAGCCCTGTTTAATAAAAAATAACCGTTGATACTGCGGCCAAAAGTAGTAACGAATGAGAAAATAAAGTAAAACACTGTTTAAGGCGGAAAGCATGCAGTAAAAGCAGACCGATCTGATAACAAAAAGCTGTAAAACAACCAGATAAAGAGAAATAACCACGCCTGCGGCCGATAAAAGAAAAATCAAATCAGTTAGCCAGTGTTTTTTTTTAATCACGGAAAAAACTATTAACATGGTCAGAATAATGTAGTGAATAAGCCCTAAAACTGCCAGCGGTATCCCAAAAACCACTGAGTATTGACTGCGCAACACTCGTCCGCAGTCAAGAAATATATTGTTTGAACAAGGAGGCAAAAAATCACGGTAGTGCTCGTAAGTTAAATACGAAGCATCAGTAACGCCAATCAACAATAAAATAACTATCAAGATCAAGATTGGCGATATTTTTTTCATAACAAAGCGCAAACTGAAAATCCGACTATACTATAGTATATCTGGGTTGCCAACTCAATATCTTTTATTTATCACCGGCCAAAGTAACACTGACTTTTTCTCCCAGCTCCACCGCATAGTTAGTGCCCCGATCCCAAGGGTAGACCTGCTGCATATTAGCCAGATAGACGTTTTTTAAAGGTGTCTGATGCGGTAAAACACGCTGGGAATAATTAACCGGCATTATCGGCTGGGCATATGAGGCTTTGAAGACGTAACATTTCAGTAAATTGTTTTGATAGCCATGATGTAGTTTATTTAAAAATGGGTGGTACTCCTGCAGCAGCTCTGAATCTGTCATTTGGAAATAGCGATGAGTTGGTACTAGGTAATTGGCAATATATAACAAATGGTGATTGTGGTAATGCGTTTTGTCAATCATATTAGTCTGTTCGACCGCGGCTAAAAACGGATAATTATCATTACAAATATTAAGCCAGTAAACCTGATTTCGGAAAAACGGTTTTTTGAATTCCAAAACCATACTGATTGCTCCTATACCCCGGTATGAGAGCAGTTTTTCTTTGTAATCTGTGGGGAGTTGGGGCGCAATTTTGACCAGAGCGGCATTTGAAAGTGTAAAAATCACTTTGTCAAAGTAATATGTCTGACCATCTTGACAATGCACGATCAACTGATTATTTGCTTGAAGAATTTGTGAGACTGCCAGATTATAAAATATTTGTCCACCCATATTACCAATCTTAGCTGCTGTGCTATCTGCCAGATGTTGAAATCCTCCTCTTGGATAGCCTAAGCTGGTCGAACGCGCTTTAACTCTCGCCCAAAACCAGGCAAGCGAAATCTCATTGGCATACTGGCTGAATTTTGCCATAAGAAGCGGCTCCCATAAAATGCGATAAGCGTGTCTGCCCATCATTTTCGGTAGCCAATCAGCGATCGTGTACTTTTCCAATCTTTCCCAAGAGGCCAGGTACTTTAAGTAACCGATGACCATACCCATGCGTAACCGCTCTATCATAGAGAGCTTGGGGAAAAATAATACTGTTGCCGGAGAGTCAATCTGCAGTATCTCCTCATCAATAAGAGAAGAGGTGTTTGGCCGTCTAAAATCAAACTTAACACCCACCTCATCACCTAACCGCCTGATGTAATGATCGGTTGTAAAAATATGGTGATAGAATTTTTCCAAAGACCAATCCCAGCCTGGCGCGCGAAAGCCTACGGCCAAGCCTCCGGGCACGCTTTCTTTTTCCAAAATCGTAATCTGATGCCCTTTTTTTTGCAATATAAGACCCGCTGTTAGACCGGTAAACCCTGCGCCAATGATGCCAATTTTCATATTTAGAATTTTACACCCTACTCTCAATCGTTCGGATTCTCAATGGAACTGATATGATTTTATAATAATTTGACCATAAAGTATAATATGCTCATGACTATCGAAAAAAAACCAGTCTCACCCGCCTATATCAAAGATAACGGTCTATTTTCTTTGAATTTCTCAGATCTGCAAAAACTGGCTTCAGCACCGATCAAAGATATTTCCGTAATTTCTATACCTCCACAACAGTTTGGCGGTAATCATAAACATCCCCGACGAGAGATGTTTATTGGTTTGGGAGAAGATCTTGAACTAATATGGGTAGACGAAAGAGGAAAAATTAAACACGACTGGATGAATAAAAAAAATGAGTTATTGATGTTCACGATCTTCCCCTACGTACCTCACGTTGTGATCAATCATTCTCCAACCAAAAACGGCATTCTGATTGAGTTTGCTGACGACATCCAGCATGAAGTAGCCTACTACAATCTTCTTGAAAAGAAAAAAAGTTTGTTTTAATAAATCCTATAGATAGTTGTATAATGAACCCATGATTGATACCATATTGGTAGTTGACGATGATGAAGGCATTCGGTCATTTATCAAAGAGTTGCTGATGGACAATAACTTTAACGTAGTTACCGCCTCAGATGGTATCACCGCGTTAAACATCATCAAGCGTTCGCGCCCCGATCTGGTTGTGTTGGATCTGGGACTGCCAGATATAAACGGTGAATCAATCTGCTCTCAGATCATGAAAGACTATCCAGAACTGCGTGTAATTATCCTAACGGCAAAAAACGGCTCTAACAATGTTGTCCACGGCCTGAATATTGGAGCTGACGATTATATCACTAAACCCTTTGAAGCCGATGTCTTTCTGGCTCGAATCCAAGCTACTCTAAGAAGAAAAACGGGAATCGATACAGTACTTAAGATTGCCGATTTAGAACTGGATACTAAATCCATGGAAGTAAAAAGAGCCGGAAAACTGCTCAAACTAACACCTCAAGAACTAAAGTTGTTACAATACCTGATGCAAAATCAGGGGAGAATCTTAACCCGCGATATGATTCTCAACCGGCTTTGGCTTTCTTCTATTGATATCGAAACCCGCATTGTTGATGTTTATATCGGTTATTTAAGAAAAAAAATCGATGACAAATATCAAAAAAAGCTAATCCACTCAGTCAGAGGTTTTGGTTATATTATGAAGGTCTAGTTTTTTTTCTTATTCGGTCACCAGTAGCCAGCCCGTCGCTGATTGTTACTACAAGTAAATATTAAAGTCGTCTATTTTCAGAAATAGAGTTTTTGACTGTTTATCTTAGTTTTGTTACAAGCTTGCCGATTTCATCGGCCTGCTTGGCAACGGCTGATATTGCGATATCGATTTTTTTTCGGATATCGGCCACTGTCTTTCCATCGGTTGTTTGACGGTTAAGAATATACAGATAACCTTTGATGCTCATTAGGTTATTTTTGAGATCGTGAATAAGAGCGTTAATGGCTTTGTTTTCGTCTGAGACCAAAAGATCGTTTCTCACAAGATAAGTATAGCAGTCTAAACGAATCTTTCCCTTTAGATAACGATCAATGTGCTGATTTTACACTTGGCTGAATCAAAAACAAAAATCAGACAATAATAAAATTACTCTACCGGTAAAGTTAATGTACAATATCCATCATGAGTAAAACAGCTCACATCTTCTGTAATGGAGATCTTACTAGATATAAAGACCTAAAAACGCATATTGGCAATTATGATTTCGTTATCTGCGCTAATGGTGGCTCCAAAATCGCCTACCAGCAGCACATTGTCCCCAATTTAGTAATCGGCGACCTGGACTCGTTGACAAAGGAACTGAGGTCGTTTTTACTAAAACACAGAGTACCGTTTAGAAAACACCCGCCTGAAAAAGATGAGACTGACACTGAGCTAGCTATTATGTATGCTCTGAAATATCATTTCTGCCCAATTATATTATATGGCCTATTAGGAAGCCGCCTTGATCATCTGACGGCTAATTTATTTTTAGTGGCTGCTTTGACCAAAAAGGGCGTTAAAATTGAGATCGTTGAAAATAGGCAAACTATCACTTTTATTAAAAATCAAATGACCTTAACCGGTAAGATTGGTGATCTGTTATCACTGGTGCCGTTTAGTGAAGATTGTAAGGATGTAACGACGTGTGGGCTACAATTTTCCTTGAAAAAAGAAACGCTACCAGTAGGTACCACCAGAGGCATCAGTAATGTCTTTACCCAAAATATGGTAACTGTGACTTTGAAAACGGGTATTTTGATGATCATTCACACAAGCCAATCTTAATCTCAGATCTGCCATTTATTTATTAATGCCAGTAAATCATCAATGTCAAAAGGCTTTTTAATAAAATCTTCGATTTTAGCAAGCTTTGCCTTCTCTCCAACCGTGATATCAGCAGACATCATGATAATTGGAATATGTTTTGTGTTTGCGTCGCTTTTTAGAATTTTAGCAATATCTCGCCCGTCACTGCCCGATAACAACACATCAAGCAGGATCACGTTGGGGAGGCGTCCATGTATTTTTTGGTGAAAAATTTTCTCGTTTTGAATTAATTCTGTTTGATAACCCGCGTTCTTAAGTACGATCTGCGTCACTTCCAATATCCCCTCGTCATCTTCAATGATCCAAACTAGTTTGCTCTCCTTATTAAATTTACCTTGATTAATTGTCATAGAAAGAGTATTACCCTATTTGTATCAAATAAAGGTAAGAAAATCAGTTTTTCCTGCCTGTATAAACTATTGAATAATCGGCGGCTGGGGAATGTCACTTTGAAATAACAGGTGACTGAAAAAAGCCAGCAAAGCCAGCACTGCCAAAAAAATAGTAAAAATAATAATGATCAGATTGGGGAAAAAAGCCAGCACTGCTTCAGCGATAAGAATAAGTAAATTTTTAAGCCGCACCAGAGGATCATCACCCAGATCAATGGGCACCGGATCTTTAGGCGAAGAAGCGGATTTTGTTGTCATATTGATAGTTTACTAATGTCTTTATTCCAACTCAAATAGACTGACATTTTCAACTACATTATAATAGTTCCCATGGAACTCATCGTTGATCTGCATATCCATTCTCGCTATTCACGGGCAACCAGCAAAGACAGCAATCTGGAAGGCCTTTATCGCTGGGGCAAAATAAAAGGTATCAATATTATCGGCACCGGTGATTTTACCCATCCGGCTTGGTTTGCGGAGATTCAGGACAAACTGGAACCGGCTGAGCCTGGTTTGTTTAAACTGCGTCAAGATCTGGCGATTGCGATTGACAAAACACTGCCCGCATCAATCAGGAAAAATCTGATTCGGTTTGCCTTGACAGTCGAGATCAGCAATATCTACTCTAAAAACGAGAAAGTGCGCAAACTCCACAATTTAGTAATTATGCCAAGCGTTAAGGCGGTTTCACAGTTCAACTCGGCGCTGGAGCGCATCGGCAACCTCAAAGCCGACGGCCGGCCGATCCTGGGGTTAGACAGCAAACAACTTCTCACTCTGACTTTGGACACTGACCCCAGCGCCCTGTTTGTGCCGGCGCACATCTGGACGCCCTGGTTTTCCATGTTTGGCTCAAAGTCGGGCTTTAACTCAATTGACGAGGCTTTTGAAGAACTGGCGCCTGAGATTAAAGCCATTGAAACGGGTTTGTCCTCTGATCCGTTTATGAACTGGCGGATTGCCGAGCTGCAAAAAGTGACCATCATCTCCAACTCCGACGCCCATTCTCCGCAGAAATTGGGCCGTGAGGCGACAATTTTGCAATCACAGGTGGACTATCACGACATCATCAACGGCATCAAAACCAATGACCGGCGGATTGTTGGCACCATCGAATTTTTTCCGCAGGAAGGCAAATACCATTACGACGGGCACAGAGCCTGCAACATCCGTTTTAGTCCAAAACAAACAAAAAATCACCAAGGTCTCTGTCCTGTCTGTCATCAATCGTTAACAGTCGGCGTTGATAATCGCGTTAATGAACTTGCTAATCTGGCGGAAGATTACCAACCAAAAAGACATAAAGTAGTTGAGTACATTATTCCTTTGATTGAAATCCTGGCTGAAATGCAAGAAAAAACCACCGCTGCCAAAGCTGTCCAAACGGCGTATCAAAAAGTGATCTTGGACCTTGGTAATGAATTTACCATTTTACGAAAAATGCCAATAATCGAAATAAAAGATGCAGGATACGAAGCTCTTGCTAAAGCGATAGTCCGAATGCGTCAAAAAGAGGTACATGTTGAACCCGGATATGATGGAGTCTTTGGTACGATTAAACTTTTTACTAGTAACGAGGAGAGGAAAAAACAGTTAACAGAACAAATCGGTTTAGGATGGGAAACGTGAATTTATTATCTAGTCTTAATTCTCAACAACAACTGGCTGTCAAATCAGAGGCTAGCCCCCTGGTAATCATTGCCGGCCCCGGCACCGGCAAGACAAAAACTTTGATCAGTCGTATTGTTTACCTGATTGAAAATAAAGGTACGCGGCCGGAGAATATTTTAGCCCTGACTTTTACGAAAAAAGCGGCCTCCGAAATGCAGGAAAGGCTTAACAATCCCCAAAACAACAGCCCAACAATCACCACCTTCCATGCTTTAGGCTACGACTTTCTTACTTCCATGGGACAAGAATTATCCATCATTAATAAACAAGAGCAACAAGAAGTTCTGACTGAGCTTTTACAAACCAAGTTTCCTCTGTTCAAAAATATCCGTCTAGGCGAACTTTCTTTACTGATTTCCCGCTTTAAAAACAAAGTAGACCAAGAGTCGGCTGACCAATCCTTAGCCCATCTCGTTGCCGCTTATGATGAACTTCTTACTTCCCGCTGCCTTAGCGACTATGACGATTTACTTATCAAAACCTACCGACTAATAACAAAAAACACCCGGCTAAAAACTACACTGCAAGATCGTTACCAACATATCTTGATTGACGAATTCCAGGATACCAACCACCTACAATATGCGCTCATTAAGAACCTCCTCACGCCGAATAATCATTTATTTATGATAGGCGATCCCAGGCAATCTATCTATGCTTTTCGCGGAACTAGCGACAAAATGTTTGACCAGGTGAAAAAAGACTTTCCCGACTTTCAAGAGGTCACCCTTACTACTAACTATCGCTCTTGCCGACAGATCATCGATTCCAGCGCTCAGCTTTTCCCCGGCTCTCCCAAGCTACATGCTTCAAGATCGACCACCGGTAAAGTACAACTTATTTACACACCGCATGCCTTTAGCGAGGCCGACTGGATTATTAAGACCATCAACGCTAAAATCGGCGGAACCGATCTTATCCAGGCCGGAAATATTCAAAATAATCAAGGTAATTGCCAATTTTCCGATTTTGCCGTCATTTATCGCACACATAGCTTGAGTAAACCGCTTGAGGAAAAATTTAGCCAATCCGGCATCCCCTATCAGCTGGTCGGAGACAGCTCACCATATGAACAGCCGGAAATTCAGCTGCTAATTAACGTCTTGAAATATTTACAAAATCCGGCCGATCAATATCTAAAAGCGGTACTTTCCTCACCCCTTTTTCAACTGTCTTCCAAAACCCTCTGGGCAGTCCGAGTAATACAGACAGACACGGACTACCCTCTTGAACAAGCGCTCAAAACCGCAGTCACTCAAAAAAACATTACCCAAAAAGAGCGAAAAAAAATCAGTCAATTTCAGCAATACCTGCAAAAATTAACTCAACAAAACCTGCCGTCCAAAGCAAGCCAGATCGTAGCTCAACTCACCAAGATATTTCAGTTGGCAATAAGATACCAAAATAAACCTTCTGTACTGCAAAATATCCAACAGTTTCGCAATACTCTGGTGCAGTTTGACGGCATTCCCCATAGCCTGGCCCAGGCCGTTTCCTACCTGACTTATCTTGAAAAACATGAATTTTATGATCCGGCGGCCAGCAAAGTGACACTACTGACCATGCATGCTTCCAAGGGTCTGGAGTTTCGTTATGTGTTTATCTGCGGGTTTGAAGAAGGAATTATTCCGCTGGAAAATAAGATAATCGATATGGAAGAGGAAAAACGTCTGCTTTATGTGGCGATGACCAGAGCAAAAGACGAACTATATCTTCTGGCCACACGCAAGCGAAACGGGCAGTTATCCGCAGTGTCCCGATTCAAACAAAACCTATTAACCGACTTGGAAGAGACGAATGATGAAGCAATCGCCAGAATCGAAAAAAAACAGCAAAAATGGCAGGAGAAAAAAAACCAGCTGACTCTTTTATAGAGTCTCTTACATAGCCTTTATATATTTATCCTAAAATATTTTTAGTTATTACTTACTATTTTAATAATCATTTATGCAATACTTTATTCCTGCTTTACCATACGATTACAAGGCGCTCGAACCATATATTGACGAGGCAACGATGCATTATCATCACGATAAACATCACCAGGCGTATGTGGACAAACTAAACGCAGTGGTCGCCAAACACGCCGTGTTACAAAAGGGTAAACTGGAAGATCTGATGAAAAATCTAGATTCGCTTGATATACCAGAGAGTGATAAAAAAGCTTTCCGCAATAACGGCGGTGGACACCTTAATCATACGCTTTATTTTGAAGTGATGGGGCCGCAGAAACAGATTGATGAAACTCTGCTTTCGCGGATAAAACAAACCTTTGGTTCGCTTGAAACCATGCAGGAGGAATTTAACAACAATGCACTCACTCAGTTTGGCAGTGGTTGGTCATGGTTGGTTGAGGATACAGGAGGCAATCTGAAGCTCTATTCTACCGCCAATCAAGACTCGCCTTTTTTACAAGGCCATAAGCCAATTATTGGTCTTGACGTTTGGGAACATGCTTATTACCTTAAGTACCAAAATAAAAGAGGCGACTATATTAAAGCCTGGTGGCGTGTACTAAAATTTTTATAAATCTGTCTGCTTGTCTTTCTTAGGGAAGGCGCTAGCTTTCTGCAATAAACGAATTACCTCGTGGTCTGTTATTTGATGAAAGTCACGATAAAAAAAGCCAATAGCTGACATGACAGAAGGCTTATGTAAACAAATCAGCTCGTCAACGTATGGAGAGATTTTTCCGACTGTATCAGCAGGGCAAACCGGCACTGCACAAATCACTTTTACCGGCTGAAGTTGTTTAAGAGCGTAAACTGCCGCCAACATCGTAGCGCCGGTTGCCAGACCATCGTCAACGATGATCACTATTTTGTTTTTTACCAAAGAAAGGTATCGGCCGCGCCGATAGATCTGTCTTCTTCGTTGCATCTCCTGTCTCTCCTGCCTGATAATATGCTTTAAATTTTTAAGTGAAAGACCAAGTTGATCCATTAGATGATAATTTAAGTAGGTTGTTCTTTTTTCCGATAATGCGCCCACTCCCAGTTCTGGATTATAAGGAGCGCCGATTTTACGCACAATAATAATCTGAAGAGCCAACGAAAGTTGTCTTGCTACCTCAAAGGCCACCGGCACTCCACCTCTTGGTAGAGCAAAAACCACAGCTTTACTCTGACTGTAAGCTGCTAATCTCTGAGCCAATACCCTTCCTGCCTCCTGTCTGTCGGCAAAAACGAAATTACGATCAACCACAATTCTTAGTTTAGCATACATCTTTGCCGGTCAACCCAGCAACAAAAACTAGACTGTCCCAAAATACCGGTCACCATAATCGCCCAGTCCAGGCAGAATATATTTGCGGTTATTTAACTCGCGATCAATTACCGCCGTATAAATAGCTACCTGTGGAAAGGTGTGGTGAATTGTGGCGATACCCTCAGGAGATGCGATCACCGAGACAATTCGTATCTCGCGGGCTTTTTGCTCTTGTAGCTTTTTGATAACATGTAGCATCGACCCGCCTGTGGCCAGCATCGGATCAATAATCAGAATCAGTGCCCCTTTGTTGATGACCGGCAGCTTCCAGTAGTATTCTTTGGCGATGGCGGTACTTTCATCTCGTTCAAGACCAACAAAACCGATTTTGATTTTTGGCAGAAGTTGCATCGCCCCATAAAGCATAGCCATACCGGCGCGTAAGATAGATATGACGATAATCTCATCTTCAATCTGATCAACCGATATTTTTTCTAAAGGAGTGGATATTTCAGACTGTTTAGTTTTCACAGTCTGGACAGCTTCACTAAAAACAAACCGGCAAACAGTATCAGAATAGTGACGAAATTGGACAGTATTGGTAGTCTGATCTCGTAAATGATTTAATGCGTCAATAGCCAGAATATTTTTCACCAGATAGACGTTTTTTTGATTATCCATGTGATTATAGTGTAGCACTTGGCCAACTGATATACTACCAGTTATGAAAAAATACTTCAAAAGTGTAAGTGATAAAATCAAACTGCCGGTCTTTTTTCCCGATGCCACACGGGGTGTTATTAAAACGCTTGACACCAAAGACATTGAAAGCGCCAAAACTCCGGGTATCTTAGTAAACACCTATCATCTGTATCGGGAACTGGGTGAAGAAGCTATTCAAAATCACCATGGCATTAAAGGTTTTATGAGATGGAAAGGTGCCGTTATCTCAGACTCCGGTGGTTTTCAGGTAATGACTCTGGCCAAAACCAATCATGGGGGAAAAGTGACGGATGAAGGAGCCACCTTTTGGCAGGAAGGGGGGGAAATACTCCTGACTCCCGAAAAATCAATCGAGTTTCAGATGATTCTCAGATCGGACATGGTGGTGGTACTTGATGATTTTACCCAGCCCCAAGCCACCTACGAGCAAGCGAGAGAATCGGTTGAGCGCACCGTTCTCTGGGCCAAACGTTCCAAGGAAACTTTCAGCAAACTTTGTCAAAAAAAGAAAATCCCAGAAATCAAACGACCATATATCTTGGGAGTGGTCCATGGAGGCGATTATCTGGATCTTCGTCAAGAGTGTACTCAAAGATTGGTTGAGATCGGATTTGACGGCTTAGGTTACGGTGGCTGGCCGATAATGGCCGATGGGCAGTTTAACTATGATGTAGCAAAAATTATTGCCCAAAATGCACCAAATAATTATTTCCTTTATGGCTTGGGAGTAGGTAAACCTCACGAAATCGTCAACTGTGTCAAACTGGGATATTCGATTTTTGACTGCGTCCTCCCAACCCGCGACGCCCGCCATAAGCGACTCTACATCTATAACGCCAACTCGATAGATGATATCGACCTTAATCAAAAAAAATTCTATTCCTACTATACGCCCGATAAAATGATCTACCGTAAAAAAGACGTACCAATAAGCCACGCCTGCGACTGTTTGCTTTGTCAAAACTACAGCCGTGCTTATTTAGCTCACTTATTTAAGATTAAAGAACTAACGGCGATGCGGCTTTCAACTATCCACAATCTCAGGTTTTACTCGATCTTGATGGAAAAGTTACAAACTGACTCTTTTAAAAAAACGTGAAAAATTTACGATTGATTTATGATTTTGATTATTAATTTGCTTCGTATGCCTTCACCGACCTAATCTTGAAGATATAAATAAACATCAACATAATCACCCCCACCAGAAAGATAATTATTAGGATTGCTTGGGTGGAGAATAACACTGGCTTGAGACTGATTTTGATATTAACATCCATCTTCTTGACCTCTCCTGCTAAGGAAATGGCCTGTCCTCCTTGATAATGGTTGTAGGCAATTACTATCTTGTGGTCTCCGGGTTCAACATTGTTAAAGTAGGCTTCTCCTTTATTGTCGGTTACCGCCTCTTGTACCTTAGAATGAATAGCGACCTTAGCCCCAACCACGGGGAGGTCATTGTTGTCAATTACCCGGACTAACAGTTCATAGCCTGAGTCCCCTGTCTCTGGTGATTTGCTCTTTTGATTAGATTGACTTTTCAGATTGTCACTTAATAACTTCAGCTCCCAACCGACTTTTAAAAGAGTCGACTCAAAAAGGGTGGGATACTGGGCGAGATTGTTTTTGATGATCTCTTGGTATTTTTGTCCCGCTCCAAGAAATCTTTGGGCGATTGACCAGAGGGTGTCTCCTGATTTGACGGCATAGGTTGGTGGTGGAGTGGTAGTGGGAGTATTAGTTTGAGATGGGAGCTTAGGTTTGATTGTCAACTCTTCTACCTGAAGTTTTTTAAAGGTGACGATCGGATCGGTGGCGGCTTTAATCTCTGTTGACCAACCACCAGTAGCACAGCCATTGCCGCCTCTGATCTTAAAATAATAGCTGGTGTTGGGAGCAAGGTTGGCGACTGTGTACTCACCTTTGTCTTTGGAAATATTAACAACACCATAGATATACTCTCCTGACGCCAGACCATAGGTTAAGACATAATGGTCAAATGGTTCATCACCTGGGGCAAAGTAGAGTTTAATTGAGGAGGAGCTTTGGGAAATAGCTCCAAATAACCAAGGGACTTTATTGCCTGGACTCTCTTTATTGCAGGAGGGAGGATTGGTGGTTGAGGCAACGGTTGATGATGAGGATGAAGAGTTATTGGTGGATGAGGAGGAGATGGTTGGGGTTGGTGTTAGGGTGGGAGTTGGTGTTAATGTTGGAGTAGGGGTTAAGGTAGGAAGAGCTTGGGACATAGTGCTGGTTGTATCTTGGTTACCAAAAGTATCAATCGCCCAGAGTTTAAAGTAATAGGTTAAACCAGCGATTAGACTGGTGATGGTAGTTGAACTGGTGGAGACGGTGGCTAAATTTGCATCATTGGGATCATTGTCCCACTCCACTGCTGTTCCTGATCTTGACTCCACATCCAGTTGGTTTACGCCATACCAGATCTCATAGTGATCAAATGTGCCTTGAGGTTCACCAGCTGGAGTCCAGGTGAGAGTGGCGCTGTCTTCATCAAAGGTAGAAACTGTCAGGTTAGCTAAACCGGTCAAAACCAGACTGTCGACTGTGAAGGCGGTTGAGGTGGCGACTGATCCATCAACCGTTCCATCATTGGCAGTGACTCTGACTTTAATATCATTTTGACTTGTTCCATCCAAAGAACCGTTGCCATTTGAGGCGCTTTGAGTATTCCAGACAATAGTTAGGGTGATGTTGCCAGTTGATGTATCAATGGCATTAACTGTTCCTATTTGATAGGTCTGAGCATCATCAAGATCTACAGTCCCAGACGACGGCGTTGCTGAAACTAAAATTGGGTCGTACCAAGTAGATCCACCATCTTCTGAATACTCAACTTTTAGCTTAGTGTTGTTACTATCAAGGTCAGAAACAGTAGTTTGCAAGGTAATGTAACCTGTTCCGTCTGTTGATTGGGAGATTGAGGAGGGGGTAGTTGAGGAGGGTGCATTGTTAAAGCCCCAGTTGGTGTTATTACCTAGATCAGTGATATTTAAACCAGCAACTGAGATTGATGCGGCATTGACATTATTGTTATCATGCACCGCAAGATAGGCAATGTCTCTTGTTCCTTGAGGATCTATTCTTGCTTGTGTCTCATGAACTGATGATTGGATAGTAAGAAGATTACCATCTACTCCTTTCAAATCCATCTCTCCAACAAAAGTCTGAGTTTTTGAAGCATCCCCGGGAAGAGTTAAACTAGCTGCACTGGTGACGTTTTTGGTAAAGTTATTGAAGGTAGTTGACCCGGAGATTGTCTGGCTCCCACCATTAAATACCACTGTTCCTGAGTTATGAGTAAATGTGTCGGAGTTACTCCAGTTGCCGGCTACGTTAAGGGTGGTTGGGGCAGTAAAGGACCCTCCGCTAATAGTAAAGTTCCCCGGAATGGTAACAGTGGCAAGAGCACTGGCGTTAACTACGTCATTGGAGTCTGTCATTCCAATAGTCAGGTGGTGGTACGTCCAGTCCTTAAAGGTATATGTATCTGCTGGACCACTATCGCCATCGCCTTTGTAGGAAACGGTTGATCCGGAGCTTAGGGTTGGTGTAGTCACTGTTTCCCCACCTTGTAGCTTTAAAGTGCCACCATCTTCAACTGTGAATGTCGAGCCACAGGTAAAAGTTTTGCCATTGATATCAAAAGTACCCTCAACAACCGTACAGGTTTGACCGGTGGTAGTAAGATTAGTCGAAAGACTTGCCGCTCCGCTATTTTTATCTATTTGTAAAGGACTGCTAAATGTTAAAGCTGCATTTTGGGCAACTGTCTGATCGCCGGTTCCATTTAACTTTATGGTTAGATTTGCTCCACCAAAAGCGTCAGTAGTACTTAGAGATAAGTCACCACCGATAGAAAGAGTGTATGAACTTGCAGGGTTATTTATTATACCATCTGTACGAGTTACATTTCCGGAGATAGTACAACTAGATCCAATAGTTGGAACGGCACCGTCAACGGTTTTATTTATGGTTAATGAACCAAGGGACGAGACACCGCAGGTCAAAGTCGAATCTGCAGCATTATAATTGCCGTCTAGGGTTAAAGCTATATTACTAGGTAGTAAATTCGCGCTGTCATTATAATTTCCATTATCATCTATCGTGGTAAGAGAACTGGCTGTAAATGTACCTCCTGTTACTACTAGTCCGCCGACTCCCGAAGGATCTCCAGCTTTAGCACCAACATCAATCTTGGTACCAGTAAAAGTGGTCGAAGCTCCAGCCTGAGATTGGGTATAATAAGCATTTAACGTCCAGGTCTCGGTACCAACAGTGATTGCCCCGTTATTGGTGAGTGCTCCCGCGTTTGTTATGGCACTATTTCCCAATGGTACCGTACAACCACTGTTAATGGTTACATCACCGCCAGGTGTATTCTTACTTATTGCAACTGAGGCGAATGTTACAGTACCGCAGGTTAAAGTTGTATCCGCCGCATTCCAGCTTCCGTCAATTGTTACTGCCAAATTGTTGGGCAACAAGTTAGCACTGTTATTAAGGCTACCAGTTAAATCCAAAGATGTCATCGAACTGGCGGTGAATGAGCCACCCGTTAAGGTTAGAGTACCTGCAAGTAGGTTACTCCCGCCTGGATTATTAAGATCCATTTTAGTACCAGTAAAGCTTGTTGATGCTCCGGCTTGAGATTGGGTGTACTGAGCGTTTAACGCCCAGGTACCAGTACCAACCGTTACTGCTCCATTGTTTGTAATAAGCCCTGCAGAAACTGAGGCACTATTACCTAAGGGAATCGTACAGTCAGAACCTATAGTTAAATCAGCGCTGTATACCGTTTTATCAACAGTAACGTTATTGAATGATTTACTACCGCAGGATAAAGAAGAATCATCTGTTCCAGCAGTCCCATCGAAAGTTATTGTTCCAGAGCCATGACTAAAAACGGCTGACGAATTGATTGTGAAAGCCCGTTCTACAGACAAAGTACCGGAGGTTGAGGTAAAATTGGCGCCACTATTTAAGACAAAACTCCCATCATTTATATTAATGTTATTGCTACCACCAGAAAATATACCGGCACTTTGACTAAAACCACTGGTGGTGATAGTGATAGCAGCGCTTTGTGTGATAGTTCCTGAATAACCAGTATTTATGGCAATTCCCAAAACAGTAATAGTGCCATCGATAGTACTAGCCTTTGTGCTTGTTGCATCAAAAGTGGCAACATCGCTCGTTCCGGGAGGAGAATCAGTTGACCAGTTTAGGCCACATGACCATTTGTTACCATCCCCCACACCCTCGCCACAGGTTTCATCAGTGCCCCCTCCATCCCAGGTTACTGTAGCGCCTCTAACTGTTGAAGGGAAAATAAATAAAAAACAGAGGACTACTAAAAAATAGAGGCTTAATCGTCTAAGCATTTTTGTAAAAACGCTATCGCAAACTGCAATATAATGATATAGAAAATAGTAGCAGATTTACATCATTCTGTCCATTTTTTATTCTCAAATCTGTCTTGGTTTTTTTTAAATTTTTTTTCTTAATAAAAAGTAGCAATCTACTTCCAGTCTCCTTGGTCTTTATACATAAAGCTGGTGAGATTGCCTTTTTCGCACCATTTAACGGCTTTTTCTACCTCATACCCGCAAATCTGACTATCGTAGCTGCATCTTTCTTGGGCAGGAATATTTTTAGCTAGCTGACTTAGAAATAGAAGGGATTTTTTATCCGCCAGTTGGCCTAAAGTCCAGATTGCCGAGTTTTTTTCTCGAAAACTGAAATTTTCCGACTGAATCAACAAAATCAAGGAGTTGTTGCAGTTCCGCTGGAATTCTTTTTGTGCTTTCTGACAGTTAATCCTAACTTCTTTGTAGATTGACGAATAAGTGCCAACTACCACCATCACGCCAATCAATAGTCCAATGATTAATAGGATCAGTATTAATAACTTTTTTTTCATATCTTTATTTTATCATTATTTACTAAGTAAAATTCAACAAAGTTGATATAATTTCTCATATGGATATTGTTCTGATTCTTGCGCTGATTCTCTTAAATGGTTTTTTTGCCATGGCAGAGATTGCGATTATTGCTTCCAGAAAAAGCAAACTAAAAAATCTGGCATTGGCAGGAGACAAAAGGGGAAAAATTGCTCTCCAGTTGGCGGAAAAACCGAATACTTTTCTCTCCAGTATCCAAATTGGCATCACTTTGGTGACAGTCCTGGCCGGTGCGGTGGGTGAAGAAAAACTGACATCAAAAATTGCCGTACTGATAAAACCTCTGCCTATTCTTGGCAATTTTTATGAAGGCCTTGCCTTTTCTATCGTCATCATCTGTATCACTTATCTGGCGATTGTGATTGGGGAGTTAGTACCAAAACGGATTGCTCTTGGTAATCCGGAAAGAATCGCCTCACTTATTGCTCCTATTATGCTGTCTTTCTCAAAAATCACCGCACCGATTGTCCGGTTGCTTAGCGTATCAACGGAGTTGGTATTTAAGCTGATTGGTCTGAAGCCGGGTACCGCTTCGCACATCACCGAAGATGAGATCCGGATTCTGATTCGCGAAGGGGCGGATATGGGTATTTTTAGTAAAACTGAAAAAAAGCTGATCGAACGGGCGCTAATGCTTGATGACTTACGCGTTGGTATGCTGATGACTCCTAAACATAAAATTGCGGTATTTGATATTGATAAATTCGTTGATAATCCGAAGCGTTGTCTGACCGATTATCCCTACTCACGGATTGTTTTTAACGATGAAAAAAATGACAAAATTTTTGGCGTTGTTCATATCAAGGATTTACTAAGCTACTCGCTGGAAGGAAATAAATTGAATATTGAAAAAATAAAGAGTGCCATTGCTAAGCCACATTTTATACCAGAATCGATGAAGGCAATCAAGGTGCTCGAGATGTTTCGCCATTCACCAGTGCATCTGGCTTTGGTTTTGGATGAATTTGGCAACGTTCAGGGACTGGTAACTCTCAATGATATTCTTGAGGCTTTGGTTGGTGAGATAAAATCGCAAGCTGCCCAAGACACTCCTATCGTCGTAAGAGACGACGGTTCTTTTTTTATTGATGGAGCAATCTCAGTCAATGACTTAAAGAAAAAACTCCACTTACACGCGCTAACTGATAAAGACTTAAGTATCTACCAAACTGTGGCTGGTTTTGTGATTGCTCATCTGGAAAAGATCCCCAAAACCGGGGATAAGTTTGAAAAATCCGGCTATCGATTTGAAGTTGTTGATATGGATAATAATCGAGTCGATAAAGTGCTAGTAAAAAAAATCGCTTCTTAACCCGCGTCATTATCCTGAGCGAAATCACTTTAACAAGACAAATCAAAAACTACTTAATCATATATAATTGAGGCAATATTATGTTTATCGATGAGGCTGAAGTAACAATTCAAGGAGGCGATGGTGGTGACGGAAAAGTTGCTTTTTTTATCAATAAAAAAGGTCCTTGCGGTGGCAATGGAGGTAAAGGTGGAGATATTTATTTTTTTACAAGTTCAAACGTTGGTGATTTAAAAAAATTTGTTCAACTCTCTGTTATTAAAGCTGAAAATGGCAGGTCAGGAGGTGCAAACAGAAGATTCGGCACAAACGGTAAAGATCTGTATTTACCAGTTCCCATCAACACGTCAATTATTGATAACGAAACTGATAAGGAAATTATTTTAACGGATAAGCTGTCAAGCGTTTTAATCTGTCGAGGCGGCAACGGTGGACTGGGAAATGAGGCGTTTAAAACCTCAACCAATAGAACTCCGCGCACTGCTAGCGCAGGACAAAAAGGCAAAGAAAAAAAGATTTCTCTTGTTCTTAGATTGATAGCTGATTTTGGTTTGATTGGCCTTCCCAACGCCGGAAAAAGTAGTTTATTGAATAAATTAACCAATGCTAATGTAAAAACAGCCGACTACCCCTTTACTACACTTGAACCAAATCTTGGAGTTTTTAATAACAGAGTACTTGCCGATATTCCGGGTCTCATTAATGGCGCTTCAACCGGTAAAGGTTTGGGGATTAAGTTTTTAAAACATATAGAAAAAGTATCATTACTTTTACATTGTATTTCTGTTGAATCTACAGATGTTGAAAAAGATTACAATACAGTTATTGAAGAAATCTCAAAATATAATCAAAATATTTTGTTAAAAAAAACAGTCATTTTATTAACTAAAACCGATCTGATTTCTCAAGCAGTAATGAAAGAAAAAACAAAAATATTGAAAAAACTAAACTCTATAATCCTTCCTGTTTCTATCCATAACCGAAGTTCTTTAGAACAATTGAAAAAAATCCTAAACGCCATATAAAATCCGCAATAATATTAAGTCTATTATTAAACATCTGTTAAAAAAGAAAACAAGGTGTACAATATTTACACAAAAGTCAGCGCTGTTCCTAGTTTATAAGCTCTCCCCGTGCGGCCAATACGGTGAATGTAGTCTTCATATGTTGCCGGAATATCGTAATTGATGACGTGAGTGATATTGTCAATATCAAGGCCGCGCGCTGCAACGTCGGTTGCAACCAGTACGCGTACGACATCTTCCTTAAACATCCGGATCGCCTGTTGGCGTTTTATCTGAGATTTGTTTCCATGAATAGAGGTTACTTTAAACCCTTTTTGGTACAGATCCCGCCCCAGTCTTTCAACACCAAACTTTGTTCTTCCAAATACCAATACTTTTCTATACTCCTCTTTTCTTAGGAGTTCATCCAGTACTTCTATTTTTGTTTTTCCTCCGTTGATCCGTATCACATCTTGTTTGATATGGCTTACGGTTTCTTGGGTTTTAACCGAGATGGTTATCGGATTTGTTACAAATGTGGTAATTATTCTGTTTATTTCGGCTGAAACAGTGGCTGAGAAAAATAAAGATTGTCTTTTAATCGGAAGAAACGATATGATGTGTTTGACATCGCGGGAAAATCCCATATCAAGCATCCTGTCTACTTCATCCAAGACGATCATATTAAACTGACCAAGATTCAGTACTTTACGCTCGATCAGGTCTTTTAATCTCCCGGGTGTTCCAATGACTACATGGGGGTTTCTGCGCAGTTCATAAATTTGATTATGCATCGAGGACTGTCCGATACAAAAGGTACTATAAAGGCGAATTCCCTTGATAAAGCTTCGAAGCTCCTCTTGTATTTGGAGAGCAAGCTCACGGGTTGGTGTAATAATAAGTGCGCGGTAGGATGGATTTTTGATAACTTTTTCAATAATGGGAATAAGAAAAGCAGCGGTTTTACCGGTGCCGGTGTTAGCAATCCCTATCACATCTTTTCCTTCTAGAATGGCCGGAATTACTTTTTCCTGGATGGGCATCAAAATTTTGTACTCGCGGGAAAGAATATTGATTTTTAATCGTTTGTCAATGGTTAGGGATTCGATACGAACCGTCGGTAATTGAACAGTGTTTTTTGGTGCCTGGATAGATGCTTTTTGAATGAAAGAGTGAATAGGAACAGATGCAACACCTCGACCACGACCACCATATCTGTTATTGCCGGAATATCGGCGGGTGCCACTATTTGATCTCCGGTTATTGGTAAATCGAGAAGAATGAAATGGACGACGGTTAATAAACATACAAAATAAATTAGAAATAATAAAATTAAGAAAGAAGAGCCTGAGTGAGGCTCATAAATCTAAAATTAGGTAGAGCCCGAATATCTTTTTGTGAAAGATATTATGTAATATATGCAAAACAGAATCTTACAATCTAAGATGTATTATACCATATTTTGATACATTTGTCTACAGTCAAGGGTAAATTCCCCACATATGTTGCGGGAGCGTTGGAGCAATATTTGAACTCAAAAATACCTGATAAAAATAGCATCACATGCTAAAGAGTGGTTTAAAAATTCTGAAGCGCACGAAAAAGACTACTTTTGAAGATAACGCTTCAGAACTTACGATTGGAAGGCAGAATAGCGTAAAAGGTTGCAAAACTCATTTTTATCTGCTTTACTGATAATCATTAAAGACGATATGAAAAACAATAAACTGATTATTGATATTATAGCCATCGTCATCTTGACCATTTTAGGAATTACTTTGGTCAAAACCCAAATTCTTCCCCGTTTTGGGGGATTTTATCGATGAAGATAATCGCTTACTATTCAGGCAAAATCGAAACAAAAAACAGAGACTGCTATATTGGAGATCAAAAAGTCGATTGTCCACAAACAGGTAAAGTATTTACTACGGCGGGTGACAAGCTCAATCTTTTACCACAAATTCCTTCTTTAGAAAAACGCAATGACACATTATTCTTTATCTTACTTCTCGTTATAATTTTGGGGATTGCCGCGCTGGCGATATTCAAGATTAAAATTTTTGGCAAAACTTTAGGAGAATACCTCATGCCCATTTGGTATTTTATTTTAATTTCCATCACTGCTGTCGCTTGGCAGTATTTGTTTGGGCTTAAAATTAATGATAACTTCACGTCAATAAGGATTAGCCAGTGGGTTTGGGAGATATGTATTGCCGTTTCCGCATATAAATTAATTAAAAGGTCAAATTTTAGTTATGGCAATTTGTTTTTCTTAGGAGTTTTGTATAGCCTGATCATTCACGGACTAAAAGTAACTGTTAGATACCTTTTTTATGAAAAGACATTCCTATATTTGGCTGACAGATTTTTATATGGAAGTCTACTAGTTATGACAATTGTTTTTATCGGCGCCTCAATGTTACTTTTCTTTAGGCAAAAAGGGATTATCAAATTTTAAACTATTGAGCTGAACAATCTTGAGAGCAACTCTCTCTGGATTCTCCAAGTCCCGGTTCGCAAATATCATTGCCGCAAACTCCTTGTTTTTCATTTAAGTTTTTCCGGTTCTCCTTATCGGTTGCTTCTCCTGACCTGTTGTCTTGATCTGTATTAAGCGGAGTTTTTTCCCGCGGTTCGTATTGACTAGATTTTGGTTTATTTAAAAACATAAAAACTAGAGTTAGAATTAAAAATAAAACTGCTGTAATGCAAATTGTCATCAGAATTCTTTTATTTAATTTTTTTAAGTCTTCCGGTCTTCTGCGCAGGAGATTAAACTTAACTGTTGCATAATATACGCCAAGCGCTAAGATTGATCCAAGAAAAGCAAATCCTGTGAGCATTCCCGGAAGTTTGAATTGTGTACTTTTTACAAAAATTCCGCGGCCTTCATAATTAGGATCACAGTCCTGCCTACAATTATCAATAGTCTCTGGCCCTTCGCATGTTCCATCTCCACAAAGACTAGAATTTGCCTGTTCGTCATTTCCATTGAAACCGGCTTGTGCCATTTCTTCCTCTTCAGCTTTTGGTTCAATAATATTAGTGCAGGAGACAGGCGTGCTGTCTTTATCAAAAGTTTCAAAAAAATAAACTGAACCACCGGTGCCTGCTGCAATATATTTTCCGTTTGCCGAAATATCAATTTCTTCAACGTATTCGTTAAATAGAATTTCTTTTCCTATCTGTAAGCCTTTTTCAAAAATATGAAGTTTCTTATCTGTCCCGCCTATTGTTATATAACTTCCGTCATCTGCAATATCTATGCCTCCAATGGCGACATTATTCAGGCTCCATGATGAAATCGGTTGACTTGAACTGCTATCAAAAATAAATACTTGTCCGCCAAAAGTTGCAGCTCCTATATATTTTCCACTTGGTGTAAAATTTAAAGCCCTAACAGAACTACCTTGCGGGACTGGAAATTTCCAGATTGGTTCTTTTGAATTTTTTCTAAAGAAAAATACTGCTCCTGCATCTGATTCACTGCCCACTGCAAATGAAGATCCGTCCGAAGAAATTTTTGCTCTGTGAACTGGTGAATCGCGAGTTAATGGATCAGTCTTTATTACGGGAATATTGGAATTTTTATAAAAAAGGTAGGCTCTTCTATCAGGACAACCAGTTGATCCGGCAATATAATCCCCATTATCTGATAAGGAGACATCATGAAAATTACCGGAAGAATGATATTGCCAAAGTGGTTTTTCGCTTTTTTCACTCCATAAAATCAAAAGGTTAGAGTTTACATTTGATTCTTCACCTGCAGTCGCAGCAGCCATATATTTTCCGTTTTTTGCAATTGCTACGTTATAAGAACCTCCAGCTTTATCATACATCCAAATAGGCTTATTGGAAGATTTATCAAAAAGAGCAACTCTTTCGGTAAATGCCGCTATTATTTTTGAACCGCTTCCTGAAATTGCAATTCCACCTTTGACATCATCGCCAATTCTGCACTGTTCACAATTAAAGTTCCAGAGTGGTTCTTTGGGGCTATTTGTATCAAAAAGATAAATGTGTTTAGAAGTTTTTGCCGCTAAATATCTCCCATCATCTGATAGGGCAATCCCTCCGACCCATTCTTTACCTGTTGGATAATCCAATATTTTTTTACCCGTCTGTTTATCTACGACTACAATCTGATTTTTGTTAAAAGCGCTTTTAAAAAGAACAGGTCCGTTGTCAGGGGAGTCAATGATTGCATCTCTTGTTTTCCCTAAACCGTTTGCAGCCTCAAAATAATAAAAATTCGAACCCAGTTTGTTGGGGACATATTTATATATATACTTCACGCCTTTTTGATAATCATCATCGTTTGGATTATTTTTAACCATATCGATCATTTTGCCATTGAAATAAATCTTGACATATTGGGGTTTTCTTCCTTCTTTATCACGATAAATCACCGAATAAGTATATCTTTGACAGACTGGTCCCCAGTTTGGGTATACATGTCCCTCGATAAGTTCAGGGTCATTGGCGGTTTTTTGAAGTTTTGGAATTATTCCGCCTGGCGCACTTTTATCTTCAGCCAAAGTAAAGCGAGCAATATTCAAAAGAAGAAACAATACAAAAAAATAAATTAATAATCTCTTGATTTTCATTATAGTTACTAATTTCATTAGAGCAAAAAAAAATATCAAATGCAATACATCAGATTAAATTGGGTAAAGACAGTTATATAATCACTTTAGATTCTTATGAAGCTTCAAATAGTCAAACCTCAATCATCCTGGTATTAATCGCACTGATGCTCCGGCTTGTATTTGTCCTGAGCAAAGCCGAAGGACAAGCGAGACAAAGATTGAATCAGATCAAGATATTAACAAGAGCTCCAACGATATAGAGTTGACTAATTATTAGTAAACTAGTCCTCAACAAATACACAACCCACCGAGTTTCCCCGATGGGCTGTTAATTTTTATTTAAGACCCTTACGGTAGTATCGTCCATTGGTCATTTAAACCAAAGCCCGGTGCTCCGTCTTTAAATCTATAATTTCCACTTCCCGTGTCATTATAAACCTCTTGAATTACATGGTATTGACCCCATAGGTCCCCACCTGGACCAACCCAGACGATTTTGTAAAAGTCTGTATACTTTTGGGCATTACCCGCTCCATCAATATAACTACCGTTATATTGATTAGTTAACCAACCCATGCTTATTCCATTTACAACACCATCAACTAATCCTCGATCCAACTTTCCATCACCATTGCAGTCGACATTAGCCAACCAAGCATCACTCCACTTCATGTTGAGCTTGTCGCCTGAGGTAACTGGAACTGCGGGACGGGAGTAATTGTCAGCGTAGCCGTTGAACATATGGGCTTGATAGTTGTATCCCCATTTGTCGTACCCGAGAACAACTGGATTTCCAGCTGAATCAGTAATAGTGCCGTCTTGAATGGTAGCGCATGCACCTGGCTTAGCTGCCATAACAGGAGCAGTGGTTAAAGCAAAAACTGTTGCAATTGCAACTAAGAAAAAGATTTTCTTCATTTATTTTTTCACCCCCTTTCTTTTGTAAACTACTAAATATGTAAAACGTCAATGTCATCCTTATAGTCAGTATAGCATATTAAGGAATGATAAATATATGCGATGAAAACCGCTTTATAGAACCTCGTACGATGCCATCTATACCCACCGTATCCCGCCTTTGGCGGGAGTACGGAGGGTTATGCCAAGTCAGACTTGGTTATGCCGCTAAAAGATCGAGTATATTTTTGCAATTTCATCTGAAAGCGGTATAAAGCGAGTTTGAAGCTAAATGAAGGAATTATTTATTCCGACCAGGCTTACTCTAGAGGGGTAACATTTTCGTCTTGTTAACTGTGACATTATCACATTGGTGATAAGATTAAATAAATATCATATTGATATCAGGAAAAAATATTATATACTTTATCTTAATGAAGAAACAGATTGTCGTATCAAACTGCACTTGTACCACCCGTCTTTAGGAGGGGTGTATTTTTGTGCATAAATACCCCTCCGAAATGGAGGTTTTTTTATGGGTTTAATTTTATGGAAAAAATAATACTAAACAATTGTTGTACTACAACCACCCGTTTATTATGGGAGGATTGGTAGTGTCTTAAATTAATAATTAAATACCAACCTCCCGAAAGGGAGGTTTTTTAGTTTGTGAAAGGGGGTGAAAAAATTATGACAGAAAGAACTATACCTAAAGAGGCACATAAAAAAGGATTAGCGATATTCGATCTATTACGTAGAGTGAATATTGACGGATCCTTAGCACAAGATAGAGAGTGGCCGCCAAGAACAATTATCAAGTCGTGGCATAATGAGGGCAGTATCGCAGAAAATAACATAACGAAAGCTGTTGCTATGGGAGTGCCAATTCCACTGGTTGGGTTTTGGGGTGTTGGCGATAAAACGACACCTGACAATCATGATGAAGGATTCTTGCGTCAACTGCAAACTCTCTCAACTTCTGTTAGTCAGGTGTATGGTCCAGGTATGGAGTTTATACTTTTACTGGCCGACGGGCATGCGTTATTTAATGGATATTCACATGCCCATGAATATCTGGGGCAGGTCGGGTATCTGGCAGGACAGCTTGGTATTTTAACACGGATGCTTAGCGATTTGTATGAGGAGTGGGGAATAGTATTGCCTTCGGCACATGATCCAATCGATACTTCCTCATCAGCGTTGTATGGAATTTGGAATAGAGAGAAATATACAAGGCAAAAGGCACAGCTTATTGAGTCGGCGGCAAGGCATCACCGTAACGGCGCATCATCTGAACAGGCAGCATATTGGTATTATGTGATGCGGGAACAAGAAAAGGAACCTCTTTCTACGGCTTTTTCTAGCGCATTGCTTTTTGCCAACACGGGTCCTGATCTTGGTGGATGGCTATTACCAAAACACACAATGCCCATTCTGTATATGCAAACAAAACCGCCGTGGTTTCAAAATGGCAATCATTAAAAATTTATTTTATTTTCATGAAAAAATTATCATCTTTGTGGCTTCAAGAGTTAACGTGGAAGGAAGTAGAAGTATATCTAAAAAATGAATCAATTGTCATTGTTCCAATTGGCAGTACTGAGGAACACGGACTAGTTGGTCCATTGGGACTTGATAGTTATGTGGCGATTGCTTTGGCTGAAGATGTTGGTAAAAAAACCGGCGTGCTTGTTGCTCCGCCTTTATGGTATGGTGACTCAAGTCATCATCTTGGATTTGCCGGAACAATGTCGTTAAAAACTTCAACGCTTATATCGGTAATCGAAGATATAAGTGAAAGTTTAGCTAGAAATGGAGTAAAAAAAATACTCATAATCAATGGTCATAAGAGTGCCAATTTACCAGCATTACTTTCTGCTGTTAAAAATTTACATGAGTATAAATTACCAAATGTGTTCTTTGCAGTAGCAGATCCCATGAAGATGTCAAGTACCTAATTTTTTAGACAGTGTGTCTCTTGCGAAATTCGACAGGCGTCACTTTGAGAACTGAATGAATCCGTTTATTA
>MGAR01000011.1 GCA_001789805.1 Candidatus Roizmanbacteria bacterium RIFCSPLOWO2_01_FULL_41_22 | reverse complement strand
GCGTCGTTCTCTAAACGGCAAACAGCTAATTTATTTGGCAATATTAGTAGTGAAAGTTTTGAGTTTTCCATAGAGTAACGTTGATTTTAGGTAAAGTGTAAGTGGCATTTCGTATAACTGGTTTTTATCCAAACTATATACTACAATTTTAGCAAAAAGTTGTATGTTATGCAAACTTTTGGTATGCTTGAGTTATGGAAAATGTTTTAGACAAAACCAAGCGAACATTGCGCTTAAGGAACTACAGCCCCAAGACGTGCAAGGCGTACTTGCTCTACATAAAGAAGTATATCACTTTTTCAAAAGAAAAAGGATTGAAGGATAAACAAAAAGCGACTGAAGATTTTTTGCTGGAAAAACACAAGAGAAAGCAATCTCCACAAACGATCAATCTGGCACTGAACGCCGTGAGATTTCTCTATGCGGAAGTTTTAAAAGATCCGCAAAAAATTGATCTAAAATTTGCAAAAAGAAACAAGAAACTGCCAATTGTACTATCGCACGCTGAAATTGAGAGAATCATCAATGCTACTGAAAATGCAAAATATCGCCTAATGATTGCACTTGGTTACGGTTGCGGTTTGCGCGTAAGCGAGGCGGTTGCGTTAAAAGTTGCTGATTTAGATATTGATGAGCTTGTTGTGCACCTCAAAGGAGCGAAAGGCAAAAAAGATCGTATCAGCGTTTTACCAGAAAAATTACAAAATGATTTACGAAATTTGATTGCTGGAAAGTGTGCGGATGACTTTGTCTTTAGCTCAAATCGCGGGGGCAAGTTGACAACCACATCTTTGCAAAAGATGTTCCGCAAGAGTTTAGAAAAAGCACTGGTGAGCAAGTCCGCAACCTTTCATAGTTTGCGCCATAGCTTTGCCACGCATCTTTTGGAAAACGGAGTTGACGTACGGTATGTCCAAGAGTTGCTTGGTCATCAAAATATTAGATCAACTCAAATATATACACATGTGGCCAATCCGAAACTTAAAAACATTAAAAGTCCCTTATGATAAAAAATTCCAAAAAGACATTTCCCAACTGGCGGTCTCTTTACGAAAAAATTCGAACTATATTTCAAAGGTAGCCCTTCGAACCGCTCAGGGCAGACGCGCAATTTTCTCGCCCTTCAAACGAGTGAATAAATTTATTGGAAAAGACTCAATTCGTATACTTGCTTGCTGACACGCTTAAATTTTTGACGATGTTATCGCACCAGATTGCTCTGTCATCTTCTGCCGAACAGTGTATCCATAAAGCGTGATCTCCTCTAAGGAATACCTGCAATCCACTTGATATACAGGCAGGTACTGTTGGACCATTGTCAGGATTAAATGCTTTACAAACCTCAGGGTTTTCGGAATATTGTGTAGTATAATCGGAACCTCCCTGACTATTTTGAGAACCCATAACTTCTTTCTCCTTCAGTCGAAAAATAGAACTATCAGTAAGTTTATTATTGTTAATAATTACAGTATTCAATCTATTTATTATTGCCGTTCCGACACCCTCAAATGTGGGTGATATCTCTAGCTCAATATCTCCATGTTTTATAATCAAACCCTTATCCAGCGCGCCTTGGGGAAAACCCTGGTAATTTTTATATTCATTTTCGTCTCTTTTAAGTATAGTTACACTGTCGCTTGGCTCTTTATTAAAAGTAAAGGTAAAATCATAGCCATCTATTTTTATTCCGCCTCCTATAGCAGCTACATTCAATGTGATTGATTGTGAAACAGATTTAACTGTGGTTGGTTGTGTTGTTGGAATGTTTGTTGGAGAAACTGTCGCTTTTGGAGGGCTGGTCACAATTGGAGTGGGTAAAATATTACCATTGTCTGGAGTTTTATTTTGATTTTGTTTACCAAGATAGTAGCCACCCACTCCAAAAATTACGAAACAAATTAAAACAACCAAGCCTATCATTAAATAGTTTATTCTTGGTTTTTCTGGAATTGGCACAGGCTGATTTACGGGATTTTCCCCGATTTGCTGGGTATTTTGGTCACCCATGTTTATTTGACTTTCCATTTTTACCTCTAAGTAGAAGTCTATCATATTTGCAAAAATCAAGTACGGCACCAGCCGGGTACTGTTTGATATGAGAGAATGGTATATAATATTAGTTCAAAATATGGAAAATAATCTGCGACTAATCACAAGAAGAGAAGTCCCAACTCGTACTTTTAGAATTGAAGCTAATCTTGATGGTCAGAAAACTTCATACTTTCTTGGAGATGACAGTATGGCATCTGGTTTATTTGGGATAGCGATATTAAGGCAACTGGCACAGCAACCTAATATATCTAAAATTGAACTAGTAGTAAACATCGGTGATTTTTTCAAACAAAAATATCAGCATCTATATCGTAAAAGATAAATAGTTATCTTATCTTCAAGCTGTTTACTACTAAAAAATGCTTTATCGTGTTTCTTAGTAGGGATTTTCATGCCAAAGCTTCTTAAGGCTCAATAAATGGTATAATCTTAATTATTCAACTGGGAAAGATGGAAACAAGGAGAGGTGGCAGAGCGGTTGAATGGGCTAGTTTCGCCCCGAGATAGACTCGGGGCTGTCCCGGGTTTATCCCGGGACGAAAACTATGAAGTTTTATTATGTTTATTTACTTTTACTAAAAACTGGAGATATTTATACTGGTTTTACGTCCGATTTAAAAAGGAGATTAAAACATCATGAGAGTGGTGGTGTAGTATCAACGAAATATCAAAGACCTGTGAAATTGGTTCATTACGAAGCATACTTAGAGAAGGAAGATGCGCAGCGAAGAGAAAAATTTTTAAAGTCAAGTGACGGGAAGAAGTTGCTGAAGCAACAATTGTCTGTTCTTTTACATAAATACCGATAATTTGGAAGGTTGGCCGAGCGGTTTAAGGCGCGAGTTTCGAAAACTCGTGGGCGCAAGCCCTCACAGGTTCGAATCCTGTACCTTCCGCAATTTATTATCGGCGAATCCCACCCTCTCCGCAGCGTAAGTCCCGGTAAGCGGGGCAACGCTGCTGTCGCGTTTAAATCGATAGTATAATTGTTCTATGATAAAAAAATACAAAATATTTAATATCTCGCAAGTGCCATTTGAAGGTATTCATGATATGCCCAATTCAAGACAAACTTTGGCAACAAAAGATGATCTTGTTACTAACAATATAGATGCACTCACAAAAGGCACTCTTAAACCCGGGAGTAAATGGGACTGGCATAAGCACGATCAGTATGATGAATTAGGAATTGTTTTAAAAGGAAAGGGCAAGTTTTATTGGATGAATGAAGTTACAGAGTACAAAGAGGAAGATGTAATAGTTATTCCAGCAAATACAACCCATAAGTTTGAGGCTGAAGGCGACATAGATAGTGAATTTTATTTCGTTCGTATTAAAGTATAAACTTAAAAGCAAAATGGATAATTTTAAAACTCTTCCGGTTAAACCGGTCATTAAATTTTCCGATCTGGAAAAACTGGATATCAGGGTTGGCACTATTGAAAAAGTGAAAGATGTTGAGAAATCCGATAAACTAGTCCGCCTGATGGTCAATTTCGGTGAGTTTACCAGAACTATTTTGGTAGGTAGATATGAATAAACAACTGTTGAAAGACGCTTTGGTATGGGGATTTGTTCTTTGGCTGGTGGGCTATGCTCTTGGTATAATGCTTTTTGCTATTGTACCCGCTTCTTTGATCGGCTGGATCATAATGCCGATTGGGACAATTGTCACGCTTTGGGTTTTGTTTAATAAAATAAAAAGTCTGACGTTTCGGCACTATTGGTTTTTAGCAGTTATCTGGGCGCTGATTGTAATTATTTTTGATTACTTTTTCCTGGTGAAAGCGTTTAAACCCACAGACGGATATTATAAACCGGATGTCTATCTGTATTATGCGCTGACTTTTATTTTACCGCTTGTTGCCGGCTGGTACAAAGAAAGTACAAATACAACCAATGACAAATAAACCGCAAATTTTATTAATATTTATCAAGTTTTATTCGTATCTTCTAAACTACTTTTCCTATTTTTTTCTAACTTATTTTGCCTGCGAATTAGTGATCGTTATTATGACGGTAATAATTCAAACCAGGTTAGAAAAAATATTCTTCCTTTTACTAAGCTCTACACCCACTCTCAATTTATGGGGGAAAAGCAGTTTTCAAGTCGGGAAAGATGAGATTGTCACTTTTTTCTTTTTTTGGTCGTTTATTTTAATGATAATCCAAACCGGATTGCAAAAAATTATTAAATTTCAAATTAAAAGACATCTTTTCTTCCTATTTTTCACTGCTCTTCATTTACTGGCTTTGTATCGATTGCAGGCTACCGGTAGTTTTTTCTTAATTATTTGTTTCTTTTATTTTTCCTCTATTTTAAGCTATTTTATTTATAGAGCAATTAATCAAATAAGGCGATTTGTTGAAGGTGCCTTTCTCAAGCAATCATTTACAACTTGATAACTGACTTGGGGAGATGGGTAAGCTCAGGCAGGTCAGCTTCGGTGGTGGTGGCGATTGTTTGATAACGCTCAATCACCCCCAAAACCATCTTTTTATTTTTTTGGTCAAGCTCGGAAAAAATGTCGTCAAGTAAAAGCAGTGGCTTAATATGAAATTTCTCCTCAAGATAATCAATCTCGTTTATTTTAAGCCAAAAAACCGCTAATCTCTGCTCGCTTCGCGAGCCATACAGATGAACGTTCTCCTCTTTGCTCCCCTCTTTAAGATAAACGACAAAATCATCTTTCTGTGGCCCAATCAGCGTCTTACGATAACGCTTCTCTTTTTCTTCCACCGACAAAAGCGCAATCCGGTTAAACTCGTTTTTCCGGTATTCTATCCTGAACTTCTTGGAGTCGATGTTTGGGTGTTTATTTAAAGCATTGATATATTCCTCTCTTTTTTTGGTAATATACGCCGCCTGCTCCTCCAAGTATTCGTTCCAAAAAACCAGCTCCTCATCCAGATTGGGGCTGTGATAATGAGTTTCCAGAATCTTATTACGTTTGCGAAGAGCGTTATCGTAGTTTCGCAGCCTCTTTTGATACTCCACATCATAAGCGCAGATAACACGGTTTAGATAGTCGCGCCTCCGGTCGGGCGAGCCGATGATGATGAGGATATGCTCGGGAGAAAAAAGCACTGCCCTTGTCTGGTGATTTAAGTATAGATAATGGCTTTTGGCAGCTTTGTTAACGTAATATTTTTTTTCGATGTAACTGTCACGATTGTGAAGGGTAACCTGAAACAGCTGTGACTGACCTTTAGTTTGAAACGTCCCCTCGACCAGACTTTGAGTTTCCTCCCAAAGTAATAGCTCCTCCTCGCGCGTTTCCCGAAATCCGTTGCCGTAGACAACAAAATAAATTGCTTCCAAGATGCTGGTTTTACCCTTGGCGTTTTCCCCAACAATCAGAGTAAGCTGTGGATGAAAATAAAACTGCTCTTTATTAAGATTACGAAAATTTTGGATATTCAAGCTATCTAAGGTCATAGTATTTGATATGAATAATGATATTTTAGCAATCAGGCCTACTATTTTTTTTTCAGAAGAAAAACCGACTCAAAAAATAAAGGTAGCTTAAAAAACGAATTGCGCTGTAACACAACCTGTTCGTGCTGAAGAAAAAACTTCTTCCAAAATCTGGCAGTCAGCACATTGATATGTGAATAATCTTTACTGTGAAACCAGCTGATCCAGCTGTTTTCCCGCGTATAGATTTTATGAAGGATGTATTTTTTGGAAACGCGGACAGTCTGATTGACAGATTTTTTGATTTTTGACCTTTCCAGATGTTCTAACACATCAAAAGTCACCACCAGTTCAAACTGATCTTCTTTATAGGGCAGATCCACTATTTCGCCTCTTTTTAAGAAAGGCTTCACCGAGGGTACGGCCAGATCAAGAGCGTCTTGGGAAAGCTCAATCCCCCAAGCATCGATTCCAAACCGCCGCATCATTTTTACCAAACCTCCAGTGCCGCACCCCACATCAAGACAGTTGGCGGGATTCAAAAATAATTTAATAAGAAGGGCTCGGTAAAAATAAGCTATGCCGCGAAAAAAACGGCTGACAAGCGAGTCAGCACGAGTGAATTTATAGCTGGCCTTTTTACCGGCAAAGTATTCTCTGTCATAAAAACTGGCATCCACCCGATACGGCATAATCACTGTCCCCTTAAACTCATCGCCCTCAATGATACTTTCCAGATTTTGAAAATCTGAGCCGTTGGCAACAATTACCGTCAATTTCAGCTCACTGGCCAGATTGGCTGCCACCGGATCAAAAGGGGCATTGATGCCGGGTTTCCATTCTTTAGGGATTAGGTCATTAAGCTCAACCCAGGTTAATTTTTCGATTGCTCGGGCGTCGGGATGAAGTTTGGGATCTTTATCATAAACCCAATCTATATTTGATAAGTTAATAATCAAATTAGCTTTGTAATCACGGGCTAGATATACCGCATCGTAATCGGTGGACCAACCCGGTTTCCAGCCGGCGCCAATGACAATCGGTTCTTTCCAGTTGTGTAATTTTTTTTCGTAATTTTCAATGATGCGCGGATGGGCAATATCCTCAAAGATCGTTCTTAAAAGATGGGCGTTTAGGCGAGTAGCATGTATCCCCAGCCAATCTAAATCTTCCTGCGACATATCGCCAATCACTGCCTTGCCTGCATCAAGATAATGCCTGGCCGTGGTCCCGCCGCCGGCGACCAAAAAAAAGCGCTTGCCTTTTTTGACGTAATTTCGGATAAAAATGTTGAGCTGGCTTAAAAAATGGGTATCAATTCCGCCGTTGGGTACCAGTAGTGAGCCGCCGATTGAAATAATTATCGGTGGTTCTTTATAGTCTTGATTCATAATTTTAGCCCAAAAAAAATCCCGCTTTTTGCTCAAGCGGGATAAAGTTTACCCGTATTTTTGACAAATGAGAGTAAAAACAACAGCATTTTTTTGAAGCATATATTGTCATGTATTATAGTTAGGCTTTTGACAAAAATCAACTACTGAGATACAATGCATAAAGAATATGCGTAGATCGCGAATTACTATCACAGTTGATACTAACACATTAATGAAGGTCGATAAACTGGTTGATAAAAACCGCATCCGCAATCGATCACACGCCATAGAATATGCCCTCAATCAGTTTCTCAAATCAACGGTCACCAAAGCAGTGGTGTTAGCCGGCGGAACAGGCAGCAGCTTGCGTCCTTATACCTATGAAATCCCCAAAACGCTCCTCCCGGTAAAAGGTAAAGCGGTTTTGGAAAGACTCATCGCTAAGCTAAAAGCCAGCGATATCACCGAGATAATTCTTTGTATCGGCTATTTGGGAGATAAAATCAAAAAGTATTTCGGCGACGGCAGCAAATTTGGCGTAAAAATCAGTTACTCTGAAGAAAAAGAACCGCTCCAGACCGGCGGGGCATTGTTAAAAAACAAAAAACAACTGACAACCTGTACCTTTTTAGTGATTCATGGCGACATCTTGACGAACCTCTCTTATAATGATTTTATCGCCTTCCATCAGGAACAAAACCAGATTGCCACCGTGGCTTTAACCACAGTCGATAAACCCGACATGTTTGGTCAGCTCACGCTCCAGGGTACAAAACTGGTTCATTTTTATCAAAAAGCCAAACAAAAAACCATTAAAAGCCACCTGATCCACGGTGGAATTTATTTGTTTGAACCGGAAATTTTTCAGTATTTTCCCAAAAACAAATCCAGCTTCTCTTTGGAAGACGTGATTGAAAAACTGATAAGTGACCACAAGGTAAACGGCTTTGTGTTTGAAGGTCAGTGGTTTGAACTTGGCAGTGCCGAAAGCTACGAAAAAGCGATCAAGGAATATACCCCATGAAACTCAGATAATCCCGCCACCCAAGCCAAAAATCCAAGCAATCAACTTGACTATCACGTAGGATAAAACCAAAAGTACAAAGCCGATGATGCCGGTTGTAATTTTATTGCGGCCGGCACTAATTTTTTCCGGATTCCCCTGCGACATCAACAGATCATACCCGCCATAGACAATAACAAAAAATAGAACAACCGCCGCCAAGGGCAGCAAGAATTTCAGCGAAAGATTAATAATGTCACCAAGATTATTTATTCCAACTAACGGCCCCTGGATATTAACCGGCGGCACCGTGGGTTGGCCCGGTAGCGAGGTCGGCTGAATAATCAGTCCTTGAGCGAGTAGTTTTTCCATTACTTTTTAATTATCCGCTTCCAGAGCTCAAAACTGCCAATAATAAATAAATGAACGCCTAAAGACAGCGCTAAATATTTTACTAAAGCATATAAAATATTCTGCGCAATTACAACCAGATCGCGGCTTAAGGCAAATATCAAGCGGTAATCTATTTGCAGGACATAAGACAAAATCGCTAAAATCAGCAAAATCGGTAAGACATACACGCCGTCCACCAGGTCCTGTTTGGATGAAAACATCGTAGTTGAGATGACAAAAATCAGATAAAGAAATAACAGCCTGACCCCAAAAGTAACCTCATTTTGTTGCACCAAAAAAAAACTAAGCCAATAAAGACAAAATAAACCAATAAAAAGCGGCGCTATGCCCACCAATATACCGCGGAGAGGGTCTTTTTTTTCATAAAGCACACTTCCCAGCTTAATCTGATTCCCTTGCCAATCCGGAAAAATTGAGATCTCTCTTACTCTTAAAAAAAGCACTATTGCTACAAAAAAATGGCTTAATTCATGAATTATGGTCCCGGGCATAAACAGTAAAGCAATCAGACTATAAACCACTCGTTTGTTACGAAGGTAATGATGAAAGAAATGAAACAGCATGGTGATTGATCGCCTGGAAATCAAATGCAGAAAGATGAGTTCTAAGATGACAATAATGAAGATATTCCAATCGTACACTTTTTAAGGAATTGAATTAATAGATTGATTACGAAGGAGCCCATATAACAATAAAAGAAGTACGGACGCTGTAACAACACCCATTAAAAAAAGAACGATATCAGATATCGTCTTGTGAGATGATCGCTTGTCAAAAAACTCATCGATATTCAGCGGCGTAAAGTTACTTTCCATAAAACATTAGGTAACGTTAAATTGCAGACGGCCCTTGAGCGTGTTGAGCGTCAGTTGTGTCTTGCTCTGACTCAGCGCTTTTTGGAGGAGATTCATCGGCACTTTCTGCTGATTTTGGTATATTGTTGTCTTGCGTTTGCTTGCTTAACCCGTCCCATTTTTCTTCTTTGGCCGCGGCAATTTCCTGTACTTTTGGCGAGGCGCAGTTGGCGCAGATAGCGGTAGAGTTTGGTACCACTTCCGTCTCAAACTGCTTAGCACATGATTCGCAAACAAATTTCTTTTTTCCGCCGACTGCTTGATTTAAAGAATCTGAGGGAACCATCTCCACTCTTTCCACGTTAAAAGTAAACTCTTCACCGTTAAAATCAAGAATAATCGTGTCTCCGGCTTTTACTTTTTGGGCAATAATCAATTCAGAGATCGGATTTTCGACCAATCTTTGAATAGCTCTTCTTAAGGGTCTGGCGCCATAGATTGGGTCAAACCCCGACCGGACAATCTCTTTGATAGCTGAATCGGTGTAGGAAAATCCCAACTCCTGCTCCTCAAGCAGTTTTGACAAATCCTTTAACTGTAATTTAACTATCTCAATCATGTGCTCAAATTTCAAAGGCTCAAATACGATAACTTCGTCAAAACGGTTAATCAGTTCCGGTCGGAAAAACTTCACCAACTCAACCATGACTTTGTCTTTTATCTTCTGATATTTTTTGACGTCTGAGGCAGACTCTATTCGTTTTTTTTCACCAAGTTCTTTTTCCAGCGGAAAATCGGTGCCGAAATAATCGGCTAGTGTCTGTGATTTCCAGACCGGGTTGTTTTGTTCACGATGCCAGATATTGTTACCAACAATGATCACTTCGTGTCCTGACGGGGAAAAAGTATGGATATCCCAATGAGAAGTGGGCAGGCTCCCAGTATCTGATTTCTGGCCAATGAAATAATCCTTAAGAGAGCCTGTTTGCCAGTCGGCGGAACCTTCTTTCCTTATCCAGTAGCGATCTTTGTAAGTGACGATCTCTTTTTCGTCGGGTGTAAAGGCGTGAGTTTTCAGTTTGGCGGTAGGCAACTGTTCATCAGGCGCATCCGGCAGGGCATTGACCACTATCTGATCCTTAAAATAATCGATAAGATTGGTACCTTCCCAAACTTTGGCAGTGGTGGCACTTCGCAAAAATACCTGTGTGTCTTTGGTGATGACTTCCGTCCCTTTTTGGGAAATGGCGTGTGTATCATAACCTAAAATCGGAAACTCGTAGCGCACTTTTTCCGCCTGTGGATTAACCTCTGCTGGTTCCTGATCTTGATTGACATCTTGAGCTTCAGTCGCGACCAATTCCGGTTTTTGAGCTTCCATTTTTGCTTTCATCTCCTGGCCGGCAAAATACTCATGTAGACCAGATGATTGCCAGGTGGCCGGAGTTGACTGTTTGGCAACGGGTTGCCCAATATTTTGCATCGAAACAACATTGTCTCTTTCAAAAAATTTAGTGCCGATAGTGAGAATTTCGCGGCCGCGCGGAGAAAAAGTATAGGTGGAAAGAATCGGCGGCTCCTCTACCTGACCTGTATTGCTTTTAACCATTTCGTCCTGAATCATCTTGGTGCCCAGGTTTGAAGTACAGATAACAACTGTGTTTTTGAAAGAAATAGTCCGACCTTTATTGTCAGTCAGCCGACCGTCGTCAAGAATCTGCAACAGAATATTGAAGATATCGGGGTGCGCTTTTTCTACCTCATCAAACAACACCAAAGAATAAGGCTTACGACGGACTGACTCGGTTAACTTACCCCCATCTTCAAATCCTACATAACCGGGCGGCGAACCCAGAAGTTTGGCGACTTCGTGCCGCTCCATATACTCGGTCATGTCAAAACGGATAATCGCTTCCTCCTGATCAAATAAGATCTCCGCCAGCGTCTTAGCCAGTTCTGTTTTACCAACGCCCGTTGGCCCCAAGAAGATAAAACTGCCGATGGGCCGAGCATTGGATTTTAAGCCGGCGCGGCCCCGTCTAACAGCCTGTGCCACCGAAGCTACCGCTCTTTCCTGATCAATCAGCCGCTTATGCATGATATCTTCCAATTTGGCCAGTTTGTCTAACTCCGAACCAGTCATTTTGGAAACCGGTACACCGGTTCTTTTGGATACCGCTTCTTTGATGATGTTTACTGTCACATAATTGGTAGTTTGCGCTTTTTTCATGTTGTATTCGTCTTTTTTGGCGTTAAGTGTGGCCTGAATGTCGCTCAGCTTCGAGCGACTAATTCTGGCTTTGACCTTCTCCCCTCTTTTCTCATCTTCCCCAATCTCTTGTTCAAGTTGTTTTATGCGTACGTCCATTGAATTAATCTCCTCGGGAAGAGATATCAAGGGCAGTCTGACTGCGGCTCCTGCCTCGTCCATCAAATCAAAAGCCTTATCGGGTAAAAATCGGTCGCCGATATAACGCTTGGATAACCTAACTGCCGCATCAATTGATTCATCGGGTATTTTGACTCGGTGAAAGGCCTCGAAACGATCGCGTACCGCCTTGAGCATCTTTATTGTTTTTTCGGTAGTAGGTTCAGGAACAAGAACAGTTTGAAAACGTCTTTCTAATGCTCCATCTTTTTCGATATACTTACGGTACTCGGTGATGGTGGTGGCACCAATTAACTGCACCTCTCCCCGAGAAAGAGCGGGCTTGAGGAAATTTGAGGCATCAAGAGCGGTCTCATTACCAGTTCCTGCTCCGACTAAGGTATGCAGCTCGTCGATAAACAGAATTACCTGGCCTTTGCTGGCCTTAAGCTCTTCCACCACATTTTTCATCCGCTCCTCAAACTCACCCCGGTGGGAAGCGCCGGCAATCACACCGGTAAGATCAAACTGTAAAATCCTTTTGTTTAATAATGTCTCAGGCACCTGTTTTGCCACAATGCGCTCGGCCAAGCCCTCAACTACTGCTGTTTTTCCCACTCCCGGCTCACCAATCAGAACCGGATTATTTTTCAATCTTCGCGACAGTACATGCACTACTCTTTCGATGATGTCTGATATCTCTACCACCGGGTCAAGTTCACCGGCGGCGGCTTTGGCTGTCAGATCAATGGAGTATTGTTCAAGCGCACTTTTTTTCTTTTCCGGTACTTTCTGTTGACCCGTCTGGTCAGTCACGCCCTCTTTTTTGCCGGTCACTTTCTTATTCAAATCTTCTTTTTTAAGACCGAGCTTCACCAGTATCCTGGCGGCCGCGCCTTCTCCCTCGTCAAATAAAGCCAAGAGGATATGTTCCGGCGAGATAAATTCATAGCCCAGTTTACGGGCAAAAATCAAAGAGTTCCCGATTATTCTTTTCACTCTTGGGGATGGCTGCGGCGGGAATTTGCTGTTTTCCCTTTTATATACTTTAGTCAATTCCTGTTCCACCAGCTGTGGCGCGATCTTTAAATCGGTGAGCATCTTGAAAATCTCGCCATCAGTTAAGAGTCCAAACAGCAGATGTTCCGTGTCCACGATCGCATTTTGCAACTCTTTGGCTTTGTTGGTAGCGGCCATAAATACCCGGTTGGAACGTTGAGTCAGATGAGTCATCACATCAAGATCATTGCGTTTTTGCTGATTGATATTGGAGTCCAAAGAAGCGCCCATTTTAGGAGGATTGACGGGCGGCGGCGGTCTGCCGACACCATTGTAAGCTCGACCGCTCGGCGGATTACCTACGCCATTATAGGATTGAGCTGTGGTAGTCGTTTCACTGACAGTTTGACTTGCCAAACCAGACTGATAAGCGGCGCTTGGTGCTGGATCGCTTTTTCCATCTTGGCTTGCATCTGCAGGCTGTTTTTTTATAAAATCAAAAATACCGGACATAGTTTTATTATGAAGAAAAAATTATAACTTGTCAATGGCGTTACTTACCGCATGAAAAAATATCTCATCGTTTTTTTGTTGATCTTTTTTTTAATTCTGACGTTCCTTCTTATATATTTCAGCCGGGAAAAAATCTTCACCCAAAAAACAGAAAACCCTAAACCAGAAATTAATACCACCGCCACTCCCTACCCATCTGGTGGTTCTTTTAATACTTTATTAAAACAAAGTACCCTAAAAAAACTGCAGACCCTCCCCCCGCTATCTACGGCTAATGTGGCGGTGTTTTATTCGCCGGAACTGCAAAAAATGGTAATACTTTTAAAAACCGATCAGGCGGCGACTGATCTGCAACAATGGGCAAAAGACAATAATTTACTGACCCTTATCAAAAATCCCGATTATTTTACCACCATCGATCTGGCGACAAAAAAAACGCTCTCCGACCAAGAAAAAGCGATCCTTGCTAAACTAAGATCTACCGGTTATGAAGACAATAATATTGCCATTTATTACAATGAAAATCTGCAGACGTTTGTGGTCGATAAAAAAAAGGCCAATTCTAACGCGGCGGTAACTCAATGGGCTAAAGATAACCAACTTGACGAACTGATCAAAGATCCTAATATTTTTGTGCAACACCAGATCGATCCGGCTGTACCCACTCCCACCCGCATCCCCCTCCCCACTTCCATACCACGCATAACTGACACTACCAGCGAAACTTATAAAAAGCTAAACCAGAAGTACGTTGATTATTTCCATACCGCGCTTGACCTGTTTGCCCGAATAAATGGCTCATCAGAAACCAGCCCTTCTCTTCCACCTGATATCGGTCCTAGCTCTTTACCGCCACCTCCCACAACTGATGATGCTACTTATAATCCTTTTAACACTGGCTTAGCCCTTAAAGCGATTATCCAAGAGGCGGGTGAGAAAGTAGAAGTGCCTTGGAGAATTCTGGAAGCCTTTATTCGGACGGAAACTGCTACCAATTCATTACCCGATGATAAAATACTGGAATATTCTCAACCAGGAAATCATGCGCCTTATTCTCAATGTTACATCAATTCATGTGGAGCTTGGGGAATCGTTCAGATATTGCGAGGTTATCGGCTTAACGATACTTCGCAAGAAGATATATCAACGAATCGTGATTATAACTGTTTGAAATGTAATCCCGGAGTCAACCGATGTCCAGGTAATAATCTGGATGTTTGGAATGGCCAACTACCAAGATTAGGAATCAAATTAAAAGACTCGGTCAAAATTTATGGTGGATCTACGGCAGAACCTAATCCGTGCAATTATCGTGATATTATCTTTGCCACAGCTGCCCATTTAAAAAATAGTAGTGGGGCTACCGATCCAAATACCTGGACATATGATCAGGTAAAAAATGCCGTATGTAATTACTATGGCTGGGGAAAAGATGGAAATGGAAATTATAAATGTACTACAACACGATATGCTCATATTAACAATAAAACCTATGTTGGTTTTGTCTGGGACCATTATCAAAATAGCTTAAACAATCAAGGATATATTGCTAACAATCTGTCTCCTATTCCTATCTTAGCTTCTAACTCTATCCAACAATTAGTTGATAATATCAGAGCTAACTGTACTTATGCTGGTGCTATTGGGAGGGTAACATATTACAACCGTTCCTGTTTAAATCAAGGGGTAATCAATAACGATACGCGTAAGTATATCAACTGTGAATTGACAAAAATGATGAATAATAAAGAAAGTAATTTTCAGTGTGTCGGTTTTGTTAAAGGAACGGATGTTGAACTTTATAAAACTTCTCCTGATAAACTGTGTGGGTCATACGGTAATGCAAAAGATTTAAGCCTGCCCGATTATCGACCAGTAACACGAACCGATGTTGATACTGTTCAAGTAGGTTATTTACCACGCTGGAGTTTTGGACGTTACGGCCATGTTGCTTATGTAATGGAAGTTTATAGTCCCACCAGATTTAAAGTTGCCGAAGCTAACTGGGGAAAACGGGGCTTAGTGCAAACCCGTATCGTCGTTCTTGATAATAATCCTGATAACCCTGATAATAATATTAAAGATTGGCTAGTAAAAAATTTCCAATGAAAAAAACAACCATAATCATCGTCATCTTAATTATTATTGCATTTATTCTCTTCTTGTTAATCTATTTTTTATCAAGAAGATCGCTCCCAGAAAAAAGACAACCTAACGCTACACCCACTACGGAACCTATTAATTATAATGCGCCGCCACCGGGCACTGCGGAAAAACAAGAACAGTTTCAAAAAACCGAGTATCCTGATGCTTTTCTGGCAAATATTACCCCCTATCAAAATAATTTTTTTTCCATCACGTCCGATTTTACCTCGACTCCGACCGAACATTTTTATTTTACTATTCGTTTCTTAAGTTCCGACAAAGTCGCGGCTCAACAGTCAGTGCTCCAATGGATAAAAGGTCAAGGCTTGACCGACCAGCAAATTCAGTCCCTTGACTTACGGTATGAGTAAATATACCCATCGTAGTTCAATTTGCGAAAGCAAGTGGACGTACGGAGGGTTATGCCAAGTCAGACTTGGTTATGCCGCTGAAAGATTGAATATATTTTGCAATTTCATCTGAAAGCGGTATAGTTGCTTTCATTGACAACTGAGTTAAAGATAATCTACAATGAATTTATGACCAAGGTCTACCGGAAAATCCTCACTTACATCAAACGGACAATTTTCATGTCATTAATTTATCTAGTGATCATCAATGCATTTTTGATGTTTATGCCGGGGTTACAAAAAACCTCGGATAAAGATTCCCTGCAATCCTTAAGGAAGATGGTCTATGGCTATATCAACGATAAAAAACTGACTAGTACCAAAGCCGGCCGAACTCAAGTTAAGATCTTTCAAGCAATCCTCTGTAATACCATTGGTGAAGCCTGTACTAAAAACGCCAAAGACGGTGATAAAAATCATGATGGTAGCGTTTTTGGGATGATGACAAATCTGATAACAATGCCGCTTGGTTATCCGCCCGCCTCAGGTTCGATGTGGGCTTATAAGGGCCTGGAAAATGTCGGCTTTATACCAAAAACGCAAGCGGCCGGCATCGGTTTTTATTCTTTTCATACTTTCCAGCCAATCTGGCAGGCTTTTCGCAATGTCGCCTATACGATCTTAGTGCTGGTAATTGTCACAATTGGGTTTCTGATCATGTTTCGCACAAAAATCAATCCGCAGACCGTGATTGGGATTGAGAATGCCCTGCCCAACATCGTCCTGACTCTGATTTTTATTACTTTTTCCTATGCCATTGCCGGCTTTCTGGTGGATCTAATGTATATACTGATTTTTTTAATGTTTGGAGTTTTTGTCTCATCCGGTGTCAAGTTTGGTGTTGCGCCGGCTTCCATGGACTCTCTTGCTAATTCATATCTGGTCAGTATCGGCGGCGTTGGTCTTTTTAAATCAATGGCCGAAGGTTTCTGGATCTATATCTCGGGTCTAAATAATTTATACAACGTTCTTCCCGACATGGCCAAAGGAGTATTACATCTTGCCAACGATGGACTGATTATTTACTTTGCCCTGGCTGTGATGAGAGGACTATCGGAACCTATCGAAAAATTATTAGGCCGTCTAACGGCTACTCCTTTAGTAGCTACGTTGAATTTTGCCGCAATAATTTCTATTATTTTAACTCTGTTCTTAGGCGGAATCCTAGCCCCTCTTTTACTCACTATTTTAACGATCTTATTAGTAATAATCGGCCTGCTTTTTTTATATTTCCGAATATTTTTTCTTTTGATCGGCGCTTATATTCAGATCACCTTGCAGGTCATTCTGGCGCCGCTACTGATCTTACCCAACGCGCTACCCGGACAAAATAGTTTTTGGACATGGCTGAAAAGACTGTTTGGCTATCTGTTAGTCTTTCCTTTGGTAATCTTTTTTCTACTTCTTATCAAGGTGATCTTTAGTTTAAGTATAGCCGTACCTGATTATAGCTTTTCCATGCCGCTTCTTACCGGCCTGCACACCAATGCTTTCATAGCGATCATTGCCGCCATTATGCTGGTGATGATTCCTGATCTGGTTAAAACCGCCATCAAACCGCTAATTGGTGAAGGAATACAGCTGGGAGCCGGTGCCTTATTTGCCGGAGTTGGCGCGGCCGGCGGATCAATCTTTCATAATTTCTACCAGTTTGCAATAATTCAACCTCATTTAAAGGGAATATTTGGCGGGGCTAAGGAAAAACTCCAGGGATATGCAAACCGACTAACAGGTAAAGGTTAATGTAAAAAATTACACTTCTTTTTAAAAATCATTTATGATAGTCCGGGTATTCTAAGGATATTAACTCCAATTAAGCGCAAGATAAAAACTGAGAATATTATCAGCATCAAGCCCACGATACATGACGTCAACTGCTCTTGAGTAGCTTTCAGACGCTCGGCATTACCGGAAGAAGTTTGCAAAATAATCGCCGAATATATGACGCATAAAAACGCAATCAAACCGGCCAAACCAACTCCTACACCTAGGACATATTTAGTGACAAATTTTGTAAAATCAACCGGTATACACCCCATTGCTGTAAAAACGCCACCATCATCATGAGCACAATCAATACAAGCTTTTAGCTCATCTTCTTTGAGATTATTACCAGTAAATATATTACAGCATAAATCCTCCATCCGTTTATTTTCTGAGCCAACTCTTGTTAAGCTTTGCTGCACAGTTTGTCCATTTGGCGCTAGTGGAAATACTTTACAGTATTTGTCATAGATGATATCAGTCGCTGCACTTTTTACATCACTAGCTCCAGCGACATTACTTTGTACCGATGCCTGTTCTTCTGAATACTGGGAAGGTAATAAACAATGACACAGATCCGGATTTGAGTCAGATGGTTCACCGCCAAAAGGACACTGATTATTAAGAGGAGCTAAAACACTATCCAGTAAAGGCAAGCCTACTCCTACTAATGACTTTATTAAGTTAATTCCGATGGAAAATTTTGGATCGATATTTGATAAATATGGATTTGTATCAATTAAACTCATACTAACCGGAGGACAACAGCTTGTTTGCGCTGATAATTGGGGGTCAGATAGAGGGTTTGATACCATATAAGTATCTTTTTCCATTGGTAAACCGCAAGATATTGCTTGTAAACTTAAAGGAGCTACTGCTTGTGGGATTAAGTTGCCTGTATCGTCTATGGTACTGGATAAAGGTACATCATAGCAATCTCTAGCCCGATTACCCGACGTCTTATAACTAAACATATTGACAATTTTTGTATCGCTTAAAAAAGCGACCGTTAGATCATTAAGACAGCTCTTTCTCTGATAAAAATTATCACCCAATATCTGATTGGCAATAAACTCTGTTACAAGAGTCGTGTTATTGCTCTGATATTTCCAAATGTCTGAGGTACATGCGGTGTTGTCATACTTATTGATAAATAATGCTTTGGCATACTCAGGTGCACAACCTTCACCAGTAGGGGGAGAAATTGAGGGAGCGACTATATCGGCATTAAATTCAGCAAACTTATTTAAGTAAAGTTTATAAAGATAAGCTTGATGATCGCTAAGAAACCCTCCTTGACTAGCACTATATTCGTGCCCAGGAAAATAATCTAATATAGTTAGCTCGTTGAATGACTCCTTACAAACTGGATAATTGCTATAAAACCTTGAACTTTCCCCATTAACAAAAAGTATTGCGCAATTTTCTATACCCGTTTTCTTTGGGTCGCATTTGTAAGCGTACATCGTCGAAGGGTCCTTTTCAAATTGTTCGTAGATAAACTTAGCCGCATTTAAACAGTCTTTTCCTTCAATCTTTCCTAACGTTTTAGTGTCATATGTTTTCGTTAGTTCAGAGTCAAAAACTTTAACATCAAAATTCGGACAATATTTTTTTAGATCGCTACTGTCTTGCCCTCCTTGTAAGTCTTGATGTAACCAATCAAGAAAAGTCTCTAAACCTATTTTCCCATATCGTGTGATAAATTGATATACTGGCATCTTATCATAAATGTCTTTATATACCTGTAACCCCTCCGGTGAACAACAGAGTGTATCTTTACCGCCAACTGCACAAAATTTTAGTTTTGTTGTCGAAGTATTTGGCTCTTGCTGCTGTGCATAACTTTTTACCGCAATAACTATCAAGGCAAAAAATAAAATTATGACTATTTGAATGTGGAGATTTTTAAATAAACGCATACTGTCATTACACTGAAAAAAAGGGGAAATTGCAAGGAGATTTCTTTAAAAATGTTTTTTACGAAAGCTTGATTTCTTTGAAACCTTGTTTGGCGGCTAAAGCAAGGATTAATCCCGCCACTATTACAGCTAATAAAATACCATTCTTTAACCATACCTCCTTTTTCCCAGCGCCGGCGGCTTTGCGCACCCCTTCTGAAGAGTCTTCGGCCAGAAAATCCCGCTCGTAAAAAGTGGTATCTTTTTCTATCTGTCCTAATAATTTTTTCAACCAGCGCTGTTCTTTTAACTTGGCGCCAACTGGCAATTCATCGTATTTTATTTCTTTGTAGCGTCTTTGGTCTTTTGGCGTATACTGAGGCATAAGATACCCTGTTGAGAACACGGAAAGAAATTTATATATCTCTTCCCGTCCCATATCGTGCGCCCAGCCTTCATCAACAAACGCATGACCAATCGCAGTTTTTTTTCTGGCAAAATGGGCGGCGGTCCGGTCAACCAGCTCCCGAAAGCGATCGTCGCGCCTTAACATCAGTACCGCGTACTGAGCGAATTCTTTAGTCATTGTCAGCGCCATATCTTCATCTTCTGATTTGAATTTAGTTTTCATTTCGCTGATCCGATCATAAATCGGTTTCCATTTCTCCTCCCCTTCACGAGCCGCCGGTTTGATTAGAGGTAAAAACCCGCCCTCACCCAGATTCATAAAGTAGTTATGCACCTCCTCAGCAGTCACCACCATCCGGCCGGCAGTACGGGCCACGGTTTCCTCACCGGTAGCGGCCCGGTAAAGCAGTTTACCAGCGGTATCGGATAAGAAAGTCATCCCAAACTTCCCGTCTTGCCATGCTTTGGCAAACCAGACGTTTCTCTCTTGGATCTTCCGGTTTCTTGCCCGATCATGAAGCGCTCGATATTCAGCTGCTTTTTTTGGATCAGCGTTTCCTTCAAGATCTTTTCCCTGGCTCCAATTATTTTCCAGTTCGCTTTCTTCCGGCTTGGCCTGCAGTCGGTTAGTTAACTCTTCATATAGCTTAACTGCCCTATCGACACGATCCGCATCACCCGCCTGAGTATATCTGGCTTGTAATACCTGCCTTATATATTGTCTGTCAATAACATAACCGGTTTTACCTGCACCGATAGTGATACTGCTTCTGTCTTGATTGATGTCTCCATAGATATTAGTCGAATTAGTAGCTCGCAGTTCATCAATCTTTACCAGTGAGTCCATCCGGGCGCGCTGCTGGACAAAGATCAGGTCATCAAGCGCCTCATCCCATTTGGCATAATCAGCTTGCGTACTGCCCCAGATCGCTCCTTTTTCCGGATCAAAAAAACAGTCATACAGCTCTTTTTGCAGGGTGATGCCATTTTGGGAAGAGCGGGCTCTTTCCGAAAAAACAAACTCCAGCGGTGTCCGTTCATGCAGCATCACCGTCATGGCGTTATAGACATGCTCCATCAGCATTGCCTTTTTGTCAACGCCTGATAGCGAGCTTTCCAAAATCCGCGATTTTATCCGGTTCCAATATTCGTTTTCATTGGTAAAACCTCCGGCAAAACTTCTGCCAACGCCGTCGCTAAAATAGCGCCGGTATAAGAATTTATAAAACTTTTCCCACTCCGGCGCGCGGGCAGTAAGCTCTTTAGCATCCAGTTTGCCAAACAGATAGTTTTCCGAATAGACTTTCACGGCGTTAATGCCGATATTTTCCAGCGACTTCCATGTTTTGACAAATACGCCGTCCACTGCTTTTATCTTATCAGCTCCCTTATCAAAATAATCCTCAATCCAGTGCACCATTGAGGGCATCAACCGCCAGCCGCCAACCATATCCACGCCACCTTGTTTGGTGATATTGGTCATGGCGATAATCTGTTCCGCATCTTCAAAGTCCTCATCGCCAAAATAGGCCAGATTGCCGTATCTAAAAGAATTTTCCCAATGTTTTTTTCCCCGCTCAATCAGACTTTCATGATCAAAATTTTTAAAGACCCGATTTCGCGGCAGCCAGATCATCCCTTTCATCCGAAAATCACCGCCCCAGCGTTTGGCTTCCATCACATAGTCATAAACTGAATTGTGGGCAAACGGCGACTCGCTCAGATAAGTAGGTTGACCGGTATCGGTAAGAATCGGATCGGCATAACTGGAATACAGCTGAAACATAAACTCTTTGCCAAATGACTCCATCCGCGCATGATAAAAAGCCCGGCTGATTGCCCACTCCGGTGCCCGGCCTTTATAATAGGCCAGCAGTTGTTCGCGCGCTCGGCTTTCCGGAGCGTTAAACGGACTTAATGGGTCTTTTGGGTCTTTCATCAGCTCAGCTGCTTTCTGCCAGCCATATTTGGCAAAAAAGCGTTTGTACATCGGCTCCAGGCTCAGTCTGGCTGCTTGTACCATATCGTTAAAAGGAAGCGAGTATAATCGGTCAAAAGTTTCCATGTCGATGTCCTGTTCGGCATAATTTTTGATGGTTCCAAACAAACTGCCTTGTCGAGGGTCAGTTGGCTTTTGGATAAGATAGCGGAAGTTAAATCCATAGCGATACATCCCGCGCTCGGTCTTGGCAATCTCACCCAACGAGGAGACAAACCGGGTAATCGGCGCGCTCTCCAGTTTATTGGTTTCTACATTGACTTCCATCAGTCCTTTTTTTCTGTCAAATATTGTTTTAGTCTCATGGCGAAAAACCTGATATGGAGTATCATCAACAGTCTCCACTTGGGCAACATCAGTAGCTAGAGTTGTTAATTTTTTATAAAATGCATCGTACTGCATTTGCGGATTCTCAAAAAAACCACCAATATCGCGGGCCGTAGCATCAAAATCTTTATCTTTCTGATTCCTTAGTGTGGTGTCATAAATTCGATAGATGACGTATTCAATAGTCTGATGAATTTTTTTAGTTACTGCTTTAGCTGCTTGTTCATCATTAGCAATATCAGGATTCTGTCTCATCTTACGCATCTCGTCTATGTAATATTTCCTTAAGGATTCGCCTGATTGTAGAGCTTTATAAAATTCACGCGCATTAATATCATCCGGACTACCAGTAGAAAATTTTTCCAATAGTTGGCTTTCTCCTTGAGACATTCTACCTTGTAATAAATCTGGGTTTATCTGAAACTCTCTCATAAACTGGGCGATCTCTTCTTTGGAGTCGGTGGTCTCCGCTACCTTTGCCATTGCACCAACAACGCGGTTAAACAGTTGTGGATCAATTGCACGAAGTCGAATTAAATCTAATTTTTCCAAAATCTGCAGGGGGCGGTATGAGCCGGTCAGCGCCCGATTAATCAATTTATAAATATATGGTGAAGCCGTCGCACTGATGCTGTCTGGATCTTCAATTCGGTCAGTCAACTCCTCTAAGATCCTAGCGTTTCTGTTGTTTGGAGATTGTGGCGCTGATTGGGCAATCAGCTGAGGTTTATGTTTAAAAGCTTTAAGAATTTCCTGAACCCAAACTTTAGTTGTCTGCACTTTGTGTTTTGGAGCGTTCTCATCTTGAATATTTCCCTCATAAGTGCGTGGCTGATTTTGGTCGACTTTCTGATTGGTGACCTGTTCTGCCTGGACCGCCTGTTGGGCAAGATCTTTAAAATCAGAAACCAGTTTGCTACCCTCGGCTGCCGCCGGATCTTTTTTTTGGTTGGCTTTGGCGGCGGTCTCTGCCCTTTTCTGGTCAATATACTGCTCTTCATCGCGAGTCAGCGGCTCCTCAGGTTGGGAAGTAAAAACTTCTTGATTGGGTGGTGGTGCACCATCATCTGGCGGCAGACGTTGTGCCGGTGGGCCGTTTTCCGGTTGATTGGGAGGAGTCATTTAAAAATTATATACCCATCGTAGTTCATTTTGCAACAAAAAATGAACGTACGGAGGGTTATACCGCAGAAAGCGGTATACCATCTTTCTTTAATACACAACTATCTCGCGGATTTTTTCGACGGCTGATAGATCGTTTGCCAGACTTGATTGACTAATGTGATTGTTAAAGAAGAGTTACGAAAGTACTCGCCCATCTGGCAACTTAAACAGGTCACTTTGGTGGTTAAAAAGATCAGCAGATCAAAGACAAAAATCAGTGGCAATAAAAGAAGAGTTGATAAATAAACTATTTTTTTGACCATACCTTTTTATAGTCAAGGTTTATTCTTCGGCCTCTTCCGGCTTTGCCTGGGCTGATTTCCGGTCAATGACCAGCCGGCGGTCCCGCCCTTCACCCACCGAGTAGGTCGTCAGCTCAGAATAATTGCCGGTAATATACTCATGCATGATCCGCCTCTCATAAGAGGAAAAACCCCGTAAGTACGACGGCGCCTGCGTGGCCTGGACTTTTGCCGCTGCCTCGGCGGTGATATGATTGAGTCGTTCTTTCTGCTTTTCCCGGTAATCGTTGACGTTTACTAAAATATCACAGTTTTCCCCGGTCTGTTTATAAAGTATTACTTCCAAGATTTTTTGCATGGCGCGGATTGTTTCGCCGTGACGGCCAATGACCGCCGGCGCCTCATCTTCGGTTTTGACATTGATGTTGTAGATGCCTTCTTGCTCAACCACCTCCATCTCATAAGAATCGATCATTTTTTTTAGTAATTCAGTGGCCTGGGTTTTAATTATTTCTTGTTTATCCATAAAAAACTATAAATTGATAATGTTTATTTTTTAACTGCTGACTGCCCATCTGGTTTTTTCATTGTCGCATGCTGGATTATACTAAAGATCGAAAAAATATTCCAATACAGTGAAAGACCGATTGGTAAAGTGTATGAAAAATAGCCAATCATCAAAGGAAAAAAATATTTCATCTGGGTATTCATTGCCTTTTGAAAATCTTCGCCGGTGCTTGACTCTTTTTTATCTTTGTTTTTTGAGTCTTTCTCTAAAGATAGCTTCTTTTTTTCATCTGGTTTTGAGGTGGGTAGCAGGGTGGTCTGGGCCTGAAAAAACTGTAAAACAGCAGTTATTATCGGTACGGACAAATAATACCAAACATGGGCTTTGGCCGGTGATAAGGCCAGATTAAACCCAAAAAACCATGGATCAATCGAGCTGATTTTCAAAAACGCGGCATAAAGCTCCTTATTAATTCCAGTTATCACTTTGGTGGTTGTGCCATTTAAAAGGAACCGTTGCAGGGTTTGATAAAGACCAAGAAACAATGGTATCTGAACAATTGCAAACAAACAACCGGAGGCCGGATTGATACCAGCCTCCTTATACAATCGCATCTGTTCCTGCTGTAGTTTTTTGGGGTCTTTTTTATGTTTATCCGAAAGACGGTCAAGATGAGGCTTTAAATCCTGCATTTTTTTACTGGTGTGGATCTGTTGTTTAAAAAACGGGTGCATTAACAGGCGAACGCAGACCGTGAGTGCGATGATGGCAAACCCAAACGCCCCTGGCAGATGCACCACCAGAAACAGTTTATAAAATGCTACTAAAATATTTAAAATCGGCTGGATAATGGCGGTATTAAATAAAGTGCCAAGCATCGACATAGGAAAAAATAAAATATAACTGTAAAGTGTTCAAATTGGAGCCTCAATGGGAAACGGTGAGTTTTTTCCGACCTTTTGCTATTCTTCTCTTGATGACCAGCCTGCCTTTTTTAGTCGACATCCGTTTACGAAAACCGTGCTTGCGTAACCGTTTTATTTTTTTAGGTTGGTTTGTCCTTTTCATATTCAATATATATTAACATTTAACGCTATTGCAAAACAATTCGTAATAAAATCAGCTGATGCTATTTTCTATAATTGACTTATCTTCTCCGTGAAATACTTGCCAGACTGCTTCAGTGACAAACGGCATATAGGGATGGAGCATCTTAAGATTTTCCAAATAAGCTTTTTTTAAAGCACTCAAAGCTTCTATCTTACCACTGCGGATCGCTTCTTTCAACTGCTCAATATAATAATCAGCTAATTGATGCCAGAGAAATTGATATATCAGTTCCAGCGCCTTGGCAAAATGATATTTTCCCATCTCCGTATGATATTTCTTTTCCAACTGCTTTTGTTCTTTCTGCAGCTGCTGCAATATTTTCAAGTTAGTTGAATCTAACTTTTGACTTTTGATTTTTGATTTTTGACTTGATTTGATGTATCTTCCAATGTTCCAAATTTTATTAGCAAAGTTACGCATCCCGACAATTTTATCTTCCGGAAGTACCGTGTCATTGCCTTCTTTTGTCCCAAAAATCAGCGCTGCCCGCAGCGCATCTGCCCCGTATAAGGCGACCATTTTTAGCGGATCAATCACATTACCTTTGCTCTTGCTCATTTTAACGCCTTGTTTATCTCTCACCATTCCGTGTAAAAACACCTTCCGGAAAGGTACTTGCTTGGTGGAAAAATAGCCAATCATGATCATCCGCGCTACCCACGGCCGCAAAATCTCATAGCCGGTTTCCATGACTGAAGTAGGATAATAATATTGATAAAATTCGGGAGAGATCGTCTGCAGCGTAGCAAAAGGCCACTGGGCCGAGGAAAACCAAGTATCAAAAGTGTCCTCGTCTTGCTTTGCATCTTGACCCGCGCAGATTTGGCATTTACTGGGTGGTTTTTGAGACACAAACCATTTTTTTTGTGAAGCGCAAAAATAAGCCGGAATCCGGATTCCCCAGACCACCTGTCGGGAAATATTCCAGTCAATGAAATCATCAAAAATTCGGATTAATTGTTTTGTAAAACGTTTTGGATAAACGCTGATTTGCCCTGCAGTTATCAGGCGTTTGGCTTGGTCGGCTAAGGGGCGAATCTTAATATACCACTGTTCTTTGGGTAAGGGTTCCAAAGTCCGGCCGCAACGATAACAAACTTTGATTACCAATTTATGCGGTTGAATTTTATCTACCAGGTGCAGTGCGTCAAGCTTTTTTAGTGTCTCCTCACGTGCCGCATTCACCCTCAAGCCATCTACCACACCCGTGTTTTGCATCTTGCCGTCAAAACCGATTATCACCGGATAACTTAATTTGTGCGTTTGCGCCACAGCAAAATCTTCAAAATCATGAGCCGGAGTCGCCTTGACTGCACCGGTGCCAAATTTCCGGTCAACGTGCTCGTTGGCGATAATTGGGATTTCTTTATGGATTAACGGCAAAATCACCCTCTCACCAATCAGATGAAGATAGCGCTTATCCTGAGGATGAACCATTACTGCCACATCGCCATAAAGTGTCTCAGGACGGGTGGTCGCAACCGTAATAAAACCACCGGTTTTTAACGGATATTTCAGATAATACAATAATCCTTCATTTTCTTTATCGGCTACCTCAATATCAGAAAAAGAAGTCCCGCAGTGCGTGCAGTAATTTACTAACCGGTGAGCCCGATAAACCAGCTGGCGATCAAATAAGTCCTGAAAGGTTTGATAAACAACAGCCACTACGTTTTCATCAAGAGTAAATTTCTCTTTGGTCCAGTCTAGACTAAAGCCCAGCTGGCGCATCTGGCCACGGATGACATGTTTATTTTGCATGACAAAATCCCAGATCATCTGGTAGAGCGTATCGCGATCATAGTCAAACCGACTTTTACCTTGCTTTTTAAGATGTTTTTCAAACACAAATTGGGTTTCAATACCGGCGTGATCAAGCCCCAAAAGCCAAAAAACCTGTTTACCCTGCATTTTCTGATATCTGATCATGATGTCCTCATAAACAAACATGGCGTGCCCCAGATGCATGGCGCCATTGGCATTGGGCGGGGGCAGAATAATGGAAAACGGCTGTTTTTCACGGTCTACCGAAGCGTGGAAAAAACCTTTTTTTTCCCAAAATGTCGATAACCGTTTTTCTATCTCTAACGGAGTATACTTTTTTTCCATATCATTGCTGTTTTATATCAAAAATGGCTTGAAATTGCAACCTAATCGTAGTATGTTTTATTGAATATGAACTGGGTCCAAAGCACTTTTATCTGGTATCTTTACTTACTGGTTTTAGGATTAATTTTTGCCCCCTTAGCTAAAAAACTGCTTTTTCCTTTTTATGACCGCGGCTATCCGTTTGCCAAAACCATCGCCATCCTCATACTCAGTTATGCTATCTATATCCTGGGTTTACTCCATCTTGTCCCTTTTACTCGCGAAAGCCTGCTGCTACTTATTGCAGTTGCCGCTTTTCTTATTTACCGCCGATTTTCTTTAAAGTCGTTACGACATTTTTTTCAAAGACCGCTTTCCACTGTCCTTTTTCTCATTTTTGAGGAAGCGCTTTTTGTTGCAGCTCTATTCTGGCTTTCATATGTTCGAGGACAAGAACCCTCTATCCATGGACTGGAAAAATTTATGGACTTTGGCTTTATCCAGTCGATTTTGCGCTCTGCCTATTTCCCGCCCTTGGATATCTGGCTTTCAGCAGACGCTCTACATCCTTTAGGTTACGCTATAAATTATTACTATTTTGGTCATTTGACCGGCGCCATGCTGATCAGGCTTACCAATACTCTGCCCAGCGTCGGCTACAACCTGATTCTCGCCACCATCTTTGCCCAAGGTATTACCCTGGCTTTCTCGCTTTCCGCAAATATCGTCTATTTATTTCAAAAACACGTTTTAAAAAAAACAGCGGTTAATATTTTCGCACTTATATTTTTTGGCCTGCTTGGTTGTTTTATTGTCAACCTGGGCGGCAATTTACATCCGATATATCTTTTTACCAAGGGTTATCCCAACGAAAATCCGCCGCTGCCATTTTGGTCTATTTTTCAGTCTTGGTCTGAAATTACCAACACAATGAAGTCAACCCAACAAGACTTGCTAAGCAGCATCTTTTACAACTCAAAATATTGGTATCCCAATGCCACCCGCTTTATCCCCTTTACAATTCACGAATTTCCCGCCTACTCTTATGTGGTAGCCGATCTGCACGGCCATGTATTTGACATCCCTTTTGTGCTTTTAAGTTTTGCAATTTTATTTATTTTTTTCATCAAAAAAACCCTCAAGCAAGAAACATCGCCTGTAAATATTAAAAAATACGTTCCTCACCTTTTTCCACACATTGCTAAAATTAAAAATGTGCTTATCAATCTACAAGTCGATAAGCTAGTCAAACTCAATCTGACACTTGATCGGTATTCGGTCACAACACCTCTTATCTTGGGTTTTTTGGCAGCTGTCCATTATATGACCAATGCTTTTGACGGCCCGATTTATCTGTTGCTAACAGTCACTGTTTTTTTTATTTTGTATCAACTTTCGGTGAATTTTCTGCTGTCCTCATTTCTGCTGACTGCCTCATTTTATCTTTTTTCAAAGCCATTCAGCCTTTTTTTCAGTCCGTTTGTTTCCGGAATTGGTGTCAACTGCAGCCCGCAGTTTTTAGTTGATATTCATAAATTTGGCCCTTTTCTTTTTGAAAAAGGCAACTGTCAAATTTCTGAACCTTGGATGCTGGGGGTGCTATGGGGCTTTTTCTGGATCTCCGCCATCCTTTTTCTCACGTCTTTATACATCGCAGTTAAAAAACGTAATAAAAATAACGCGACCATTTCCGACATTGACGTCTTTTTTTTAATAATCTTTGCTTTTGGTACTTTTTTAACCCTAATACCGGAATTTTTTTACATCAAAGATATCTATCCGGCGCATTTTAGAGCCAATACTATGTTTAAGTTAGGTTATCAAGCTTTTATGACAATGGGTATTGCCTCAGGATATGCTTTTTATCGCATCAAAACGATCGCGTATAAAATCCGCTACCTGCTGGCCGGCATTTTTATCTTTTCCTTTTTTCTAATTTTTCTTTACCCGTTTTTTGCTTTTCCTTCATACTATCCCGGCTTAAAAACGCTCCATGGTTCTAATAATACACAACTTGATGGTTCCCGATGGCTTGAGCTGCAGTACTCGCCGGATAAAGAAATTATTGATTACTTCAATAAACACGTGCCGGGACAGCCGGTTATTCTTGAAGCGCAAGGAGATTCTTATACCGATTTTGAGAGAATATCCGCATATACCGGTCTGCCGACTGTTGCTGGGTGGTGGGTACATGAGTGGCTTTGGAGAGGATCGCCCAATGTAATAGGAAATAGAATACCAGACGTAGTAAATATGTATGAATCTAATGATTACCAGTTAACAAAAGAATTGCTTAAAAAATATCACGTAAATTACGTCGTAATTTCAGAGCAAGAGAAAAGCAAATATCCAAATCTTAATGAAAATAAATTCAAACAGATTGGATCAAGGGTTTTTATTTCCACTAATGGAAATGGAGCCATCTATAGAGTAAATTAATACGATATATTGACAAAGAAATAATACTGTGATAATTTTATTTACATTCGTTGTTAGCTAACGAAACAAAAAAGAGCATTACTACACGTCGTCCCCAATATACGAGCGGTAGTGATGCTCTTTTTTTGTCCCCCAATATGAGCGGTGATTATAGTTGATACAATGTCACAGGTATTGACAACCCCCGTTTTATTAGGTCTTTAAAAGGGTTTGGAATCGAATCTGACTTTCTTGAACCTAGCGTCACCTTTATCCTTATACTTTCTTCCTTTGTCAGCAATCTTTTTACTTTCATATTTCGATGATAGCCAGAATTAATTACAATGTCAAGTCCTATAGTATAAATATACTTATTTATAAGATACCCTATAGTTAAAAGAGTGCCGATTATCCTATTATACCAACCTAAAAATACCTATACACAATAAGTGGATAAATCATCTAAAACCTTAGGCAGACCGTGAGGTATAATGTAATATGATTTATATTTACACTTTATTTTGCCCGCAGACATGAAAATATCAGTTTTAACGTACAATATCTGCTTTAATAAAGCCTTAACCGGGTTAAACAGAATTTTACAAATCCAGAGACCTGATATTGTTTGTTTACAAGAAGTGGATACCACCAACGGTTTTTTGGACAATTTTAAGCTAGATAATCTTTTACTGGCCGACTATACCAACTCTTTTTGGACATTGGGGAGGATATTCGGTCAAACAACCTTCTTTAATCCTGAGAAGTTTAGACTAATTGATTCATCTAATTTTGATCTACCGCGTAGTTTTTATGAAACGCTGTTAATTATAATCCGCGGCTTTAACAATCCACGAACGATCCTGAAAAATACCTTTTTACACTTAAAATCAAATCAAAAAATTACCGTTTATAATGTCCATCTTTCCGCTTTATTAATGGCGTCAAACGGAAAGAGATATCAACAGATTGAAGAAACTTTAGCCGACCTAAAAATCACCAAACATGAAAAAGCCATTATTACCGGCGACTTCAATTACTCTTTTAGACGGAAAAAATTTGAGAGTCTGATCCAGCAGTATGGACTAAAAGAAGCCACCAACAACCTGACATTTACTTCCTCGTATTTTAGATTTTTTAAACTCAAGCTTGACTATATACTTTATAAGGGCTTAACCTGTGTCCAAAACCGCCGGCTGCCGGTCGAGGGCTCTGATCATTACCCAATTTTCTGTGAGTTTACCATATGAAAATCTCAGTTGTCATTCCGGTTTTTAACGAAGAAAAATATATTGCCAATTGTCTTGATACGCTTGTAAATCAGGAGGAGCCGGCTGATGAAATAATTATTGTGGATAATAACAGCACCGACCGCACAGCTTGGATAGTCAAAAAATATCCGGTCATTCTGACCCATGAAAAAAAACAAGGCATGATTCCCGCCCGTAACCACGGCTTCAATCTGGCTAAATACGAAATAATCGCCCGTACCGATGCCGACAGCCGGCTGCCACGTACTTGGATTAAACAGATTAAATCTCATTTCCTTAATCAGTCAATTGATGCTTTGTCTGGCACTCTTTTGTATTACGATCTCCTTTTCCCAACAACCCTTTTTGCTAATATCTTCTTCCGTTATCTGAACAAAACTCAGGGCTTTGATACTTTAGCCGGTCCCAACTTGGCAATTACTAAAAAAATGTGGAATAAAATCAAAAATACCTGTTGCCAGGATGAGCGCCTGGTGCATGAAGATATAGATCTAGCTTGGCATGTACATCAAGCAGGCGGCATAACAAAAATGGATTACTCGCTTATTATTCAGATTTCCGCTCGACGTATCAAGCACAATCCCCTCTCCTTTTTCGTAGAATATCCGATCCGCCTGCGAAGCACCCAGCGCATGCATCAACCCAGGTGATTATTTTTTATTTACAGCTTGATACAGCTTCTCAACTTCCGGCAAACTGGTGGCTTCCGCCGGAGTCTTATCGGCCCGAAAGCGCTCTAAACGCGGAAAACGGAGAGCATAGCCGGCCACATCAACCATAAGGGCATCACCGCTTTTTGAAGGTTTAAGTATTCTTCCGGCCGTGTGCACGGGCGATCGGGTGATCTCATCAGCCCTTATCTCAACAACAATGGAAGGTTCAACCCAGACGTCACAGTCCATCATTTTATCAACCACATACATTTTAGGCTGTTTTTGGACAACAAGCGGGCTGGTTTTTTTCTTTAACTCTCGCCATTCCACATCAGTCAGCCCGGTGCCGATTTTGGCCATTGTCACGAATTTATCCTGTTTTTTATCGTAAATTCCTACCAAAAATGCTCCGATACCAAAACCCACCCGCTTACCTTTGCCTTTATCAAACCCCATGACCAAACAGTCGATCGTATCTTCAATCTTGGATGAATAGCTTCTTTTAAACTTAATCCAGTTCCAGCCGCGGGCACCCGGCTGATAAGTCCCGTCCAATTTTTTGGCAACAATTCCTTCTAGACCGTGGGTGATGGCGTCATCAAAAATGAGCTCCAGCCTTTTGGGGTCGGCGGTAATCTCCTGGGGCGAAAGAATAATCGTATTGTCAGAATCACTTTTATGCTTTTTAATAACTTGAGTTAATCTCTGCCGTCTTTTAGCAAACTGTTCCTGAACGTAATTTTTTCCGTCACAGTATAAAAGTTCAAACGCAAATAGTTTAAGTGGGATTTCGCTTGCTTTTTTGGCAATATCGTACTTACGTTTTCGCTGGACCGTCTCCTGGAAAGGTAAAAAACTACCAGTCTCCGGGTCAAAACCGATTGCTTCTCCCTCAATAATCAACTCGCAAGCGTCAACATCTTTCTTGATCCCGGCAATAATATCCGGATACATAAGGGAAGCGTTCTCAAGACCCCGCGTATAAAGGCGAACTTCGCCGGTACTTTTTTTATAATGCACCTGTAGACGAAAGCCGTCATACTTTGACTCCACCGCACAACTACCGATTGTTTTGATGATCTTTTCGGCCGATGACAGTCTTTCCGCGCGCATCATCAAGATGGGCGTAAAAATCTGTGGTTGAATTTTCCCGATACCCTTCATCCCTTTTTGCTTTAATTGCTGACCTATAAACCCCAGATCAGGACGAACATGATAAGCCTGTTGGATTTTTTCGCGAAAACTTTTATCCCCGGTCTGCATCCAGGAATAGGCGTCAAGCACAGTCATATCGGAAAATCCCAGACGAAGTACTGCCAGCGGAATCCGGGTAATATACCTGGCTGACAGGGCGTCAAGCTGCCGAATCAAACTGGATAAAATCCTAATCTTTAAATCCTGCGAACCGCTTCCCGACTCATTGGCCATCCGCAACAATTCCCGATAAACTTCGGTAATTGTCAGGTCTTTGCTTTCCAGAGTGGTGATTGGTTTACGGAAATATTCCGTTGTTTCCCCGACATCGCCTGTTTGTTTATACTTACGCTCCAGCTCGCCTTTGCCAATCTGAAGAGCGCTGGCCACTGCCCGCATGATCATCTTTTCCGCCATACCAAACTCCACTTTTTCATATAGCGGTTTTACTCGGCCTTGCAGCAAATAGGCTGTCAAATGTATCTCATCAGCACTAAGTTTGTTGAAAAGTTCGGCTAGTATCTTGGTCATGGTTAGCCGCGAAGAAGTCGCCTCTATTTTATGAAAGTATTGGGCCAGCTGGGAAAATTTCATAGAGTCAATTATACACTCACATAACGGGCGCCTTTGGTGCTCCCGATTTTTTTGATCAGTTTTTTTATGATAAGCTCCTGCACATCGCGAAGTACCGTGTCTTCGGAGACTTGGGGAAACACACTGGAAAATGCCTGATTTTGCAGATAGCCGATTTCTTGAATATATTCCAATAACTTTATCTGCCGTTCGGTAAGATAGATCTGCTGACCGCCAAAACGTTCTTTTAATTTGGCGTCTTTGGACAGCCTCAATACTTTGTTTTTAATTTTATCAAATTCCACCGAGGCCCCAAAGGTAAAATACTCAAGCCAGGCTGTCATGTCGCCGGCTGAAGCTTTTTGGAGATTAGTGTAATAGGTCACGGCGTCTCGGTCATAATACTCCTCAAGCGAAAAAAAGCGGCGGATGTCGTAGCCGCCAAGAAATAAAATCAGGGTGGCAATCACTCGGGCGATCCGGCCGTTGCCATCGATAAACGGATGAATCCGCACCAGCTCGTGGTGGGCAATACCGGCTTTTAACACCGGGTGCAGTTCCTCTTTTTCCACATAATTAAGCCAGTAACAAAACTCCCTCATCAAAAAAGGTACCTCAAGCGGCGGGGGCGGACGGAAAGTCACTTCATTGTTTTCTGAGTTGCGGATTATCACCTGCTTCAAACGATACTCACCGGCCTCTTTATCTGACATAATTTTTTGGACAATCAGGCGGTGCATTTTTTTAATCAACTGCTCGGTGATCTTTTCAATCTTTTTTTTAGCCTCCTCCTCAATAAACTCAATCACCCGCCGATAGTTGATGATCTCCTGAATATCGCGAGGCCGGCCAATCACCTCACGGCCCATGAGTACGTCTTTTGCTTCGTCTTTGTGAAGCAGGTTGCCCTCAAGATGGGTGCCGTGAAAGACTGAACGGATCACCGCATCCTCTCTAAACTCTTTTTCCCAAAGCGGCAAAACCGGCGCGTGCCTGATCACCTCTTCTGCCGCTTCAATTTTGGCAATATTAGTCAAGATCTTATTACTGATGCTATAGGAGGGGTTAAACATATTTAATTAAAATTATACACAAGCTGAGTGAATTATGCGGGAATAATCGGAAAAGTTTTAACTGATTTTATCCCCCTTCGCAGGAGACTAAATAATCTCTGACCCGTGGAGTAATGTGTTTTTTCTCCCGCTTCGGAGGGATTTCGCTTCACGTTAAAGATAACATTTCACACGAAGTGGAACGTGAAGCTTCATTTACCAAACCGTCTCTGTCTGGTAGTGTAATCGTTGATGCAGGAAGCAAAGTCACCGGGTGAAAAATCAGGAAAATGTTGATCAACAAAGGTCAATTCCGCATATGGCGCCTCCCATAACAAAAATCCCGACAGCCGCCGCTCGCCGCTTGTGCGAATAATTAAATCAACATCCGGAAGTTGGGAGCTGTCTAAATAATGACGAAAGCTGCCTTCGCTTACCGGTAAATTTTTACCCTCTTTGATTGCTTTTGCCACTCCGCGGACAATCTCATCCCGACCGCCATAATCAAGGGCAATTGCCAAAATATTTTTATTGAAGTCTTTGGTGGTGGTTTCTGCGTAGTCGATTTTTTCTTTCAAGTTTTTGGGGATCCTGTCTTTTCGGCCAAGATGTATAATGCGAGTATTGTTTTTCACCGCTTCGCGCGTAAATTTATCAATCATTCTTACAAAAATGTCCATCAAATGATTAACCTCCTCTTTTTTTCTGATCCAATTTTCAGTAGAAAATGCCCACAGCGTGAGGACTTTGATGCCAAGTTCTCTGGCTTTTTTGATAAGCTTAACGGTGTTGTTAAAACCCCTTCGGTGGCCTTCCGCTGTTGGCAAACCGCGGTTGACTGCCCACCGGCGGTTGCCGTCTGGGATAATGGCTACATGGAGTGGTAAATTTTGGTTATTCATTAATCAAATCGCTTTAGTAGTTATTTAGTCCTTATTGACTCAATAAATCATTTATTATACACTCAAGGTAATATTTTACCGTTTTTGCTATGAATGATTTTGTTAATCCGACCAACTTTCCCTCTTCTAGATTTGCTGATCTTGGATCAATCACCAACCTTATCACCCCACTTCTATCTATTGGCGGCGGCATAATTTTTTTAGTGATGCTTTTTTATGCCGGTTTTACGGTGCTGACCGCTGGCGGAAAAACTGAGAATCTGGAAAAAGCCCGCAACATCGCCACTTATGCGGTAATCGGCCTACTGGTTATCATGTTTGGCTATCTGATTGTCAAAGTATTAGCAATTATCTTAAATGTCCAGGATAAAATTACTCTATGAGTATCAAAAAATTGATTAAAAAAACCACCTTTTTATTAAACAAAAAACTGCTGATAATTGCGGCCAATCCCGTACCTACAATTTTTGGCCGGGTAGAGTCGCCTTCCGGGCCGGGGACTTTTGCCGATCCGTTAAAAACCTTGGGCTCGCTGTTTGCCAACTTTATCCGTCTGGTATTTCTTGGCGGAGCGCTGATGGCGATGATTTACCTTTTTTGGGGGGCATTTGACTGGCTGGTCGCCGGCGGCGACAAAGAATCAGTGGAAAAAGCCCGCCTGAAAATCACCAATGCGGTGATCGGGATGCTGCTCATCGTGGTGGGATTTGTCGCTTTTGGCGTAGTTACCGGCGATATGCTGGGCATAATCAAAAAACAAAACGGCAACTGGATCTTTACCATTCCAACGGTCAATAAGTGCATCGGCGGCGGCGAGGTTTGTGATCCGGCTGCTGCTAAACCAGACTGCTGTGAAGGATATCTTTGTAAACCCGTAACTGGCGGTAACATCTGTCAACGCTAAACCCGCTTCAGACCATCAAGCGCCTGCTGAAAACGAAAATACTTTAGGTTATTTTTAGCGCAGTATTCTGCCAGCTTCTTTTCTTTTTGGGTAAAACATAAGATAAAACCCGAGCCTTTTTTTCGGCCGCCGGCACCGGTGACCTTAGCTGCACCAATCTTTGACAGACAATCAATCAACTTTTGAGTTGGCAAAGATACTACGCCAATCTGCTCTAAAAGCGCTTCATTTTTTTTAAGACAGTTTTCAAACATGGCGACGTCTTCTCTCATTATCGCCACCACCATCTGGCGGGTAAGCTTTTCTATAGCATTAAAATACTCCTCGAACTTTCTTGGTTTTTGGTTATATGCTCGGCCGACCTGTTGCACCATCTCGGCGGTAGTCTCTTTTGGCTTGCCGCTGTCAATCAGAAATAAGCGACTTTGGATTTTTTCAGAAAATTTGCAATTTAAGGCCGAGACTGTTTTCAAAAACTCAAACTCCTTCCGATAATAGATGAGGCCGCCAAAGCAGGAAGTGCTCACATCCAAACCCGAAGGGCGAGAGTGAAAATATTTTTCGCAGTGATAGGCGACGGAGTTCACGACTGATTTTTCCGGTTTTTGACCGGTGTAAAACTCCCAAAAACAGGCAACCGCTGACGTACACAAAGCGCCCGATGACCCCAGACCCCGTCCAATGGGGACTGTCGATTTGATAAAAAATTGATACGGCTTATCAATAAATGCAAGATTGTTTTTCTGCAGATATTTTTTTACTTCCTCCTCGATATATTGGATCGCTTTATCTTTTTGGTGGCTGACAGTCGTGTTTTTATTATCTTCCATGGTAAATGTCAGATAAAAACTGACAGCTGAAGCTAGAGCCGGTTTGCCGTAAACAGCCGCATGTTCGCCCGAGAGAATGACTTTGGCCGGAGCCTGATAAGCGATTTTCATTGTTAGGCTTTCGGCTTAAATTTTATTCCGTATTCGATTATCTCATCACTGTTACCCTTACGGACAATCCGCAGCACACCAAACACTTCTTTTCCGATACTTAAGTCGCAATCGCCATAATTAACCAATGGCCCATAGGCTCTCTCACCATCTATATACTCAACTAACACCACCGGGTAAGGCGCCTGTTTTTTGAAATCAGGAGTGGTCACATAAATAGTGGTCCAAGTGATGATTTTGCCCGACTTACCAAGTAAGTGTTTAATTTGTTTTTGCGTTCGCCAGGCGCGAATTGGATTGATCATAATTTACACGGCCAATATGCTAACCACCGCCATCCCGCCGGCGCCTCCGACATTGTGCGCCAAGGCAAAATGGGCATTTTTAACTAACCTTGATTTGGCTTGTTTGGTAAGCTGCAAAAATAATTCACCGATCTGTTTGACGCCAGTCGCCCCCACCGGATGGCCGGCGGCCTTAAGCCCGCCTGATGTGTTGACAACCAGTCGCTGATTCGTGCCCAGTTGGGTGGACATTTCTTTGGCTTTTTTTCCTCCTTCTCCCCTTTTCCAAAAGCCGATATCTTCCATTGCCAGTATCTCGGCAATCGAAAAACAGTCGTGAACTTCTGCCACATCAATCCTATTTCGCTTGATCTTTGCCTCACAAAAAGCTTTTTCCGCGGCCACTTGTGTGGCATAAAGTTCGGTCAAACTGTCTCTATTTTTAATGGCTAAGCAGTCAGTGGCCACCTCTGATGACAATACGTCAACGGCCGACCGTGATGACTTCACCCGAACTGGATCGTTGGTTAAAATGAGCGCGGCTGCTCCGTCTGAGATTGCTGAACTGCTGAGTATCTTTAACGGATAAGCAACATAAGGACTAGCTAAAACTTTATCCACGGTGATCGTTTTTCTAAATTGAGCTTTTTCATTTAAACTGCCGTGATAATGATTCTTGACCGAGATGTAGGCCAAATGCTCCTCGTCATAGCGATACTGATGCAAATAAACCTGCGCCATCATCGCATAAAGACCGGGGAAAGTCAGACCGGCGATCTGTTCTTCTGCTGCTGAGGCGGCCGTCAACGCCTCTGTCGCTCTCTCAACTGAGACGTCGGTCATCTTTTCTGCGCCAAGTACCAATACTGTTTTATTTTTGTTGCTTTTTAAGTAATTTGTAGCAGTTTGAAAAGCCAAACCGCCCGAGGCACACGCCGCTTCTAACCGATACACCGGCACCGTTGTTTCCATGATCTGGGCGATCAATGCCGAATTAAACAAACTATTTTCCAATATGCCCCCCAGCATATTCCCAAAAAAGACAGCGTCAATATCTGCGCGTGCTAAACGGACAGACTGCAATACCCCAGCTATCGCCTCATCAATGAGATCAGCCAGCGACTTATTCCATAGCTCGCCGAATTTACTGTTGTAATAGCCAATTACTTTTGTTCTCATAAGCTTCCCTCATGAATAATGTCCATATATTTTAGATACGTCGGATAATTAATGTATTTTTTCTGTTGTATCTGTTTTTTTAATGATTTTCGCTGTTTTTTTAGATGTCTGGTTACTTGGAAAATAAAGGCATCAGATCCGGCGCCTGAACCGTAGGAAACAAATAGAATCTTGTCTCCGGCTTTTGCTTCGTCAAGCACCGCCGCCAACCCCATTAGAGATGAGGCCGAATAGGAATTGCCCAACTGATTTACGACTAAAGACGGTGTTACTTGCTTTTCGGAAAAGCCCAAAGACAGTCCAACCTGCAAAGGGAACTTGCCGTTTGGCATATGAAACACTGCGTAGGCAAAATCATTGGGTGTCAAAGCCTGTTTTGCCATTAAATTTTTGGCAGCCGTACCCACATGGTGAAAATAGGCCGGCTGGCCGGTAAACCGTCCGGTATAAGAAGGATAATCAGATTTGATCCCCCGCCAAAAATCAGGCGTGTCTGAAGAAAAAGAATATGTAGCAATTACCTCTAAAATCACTTCTTTGTCGCCAACCAGCCAGGCATTGGCGCCTGATCCGGCGGTATATTCAAGTAAATCTTGCGGACGCGCCGTGCCCTTATCACCGGCGCAGACCAGGCCGTAGGTGATTTTTCCAGCGCCAACCATAGCCAAAGCTGAGATCAGCGCCCCAGTGCCTGCTTTGCAGGCAAACTGAGTGTCATAAGCTAAATAATGGTGGCCTATCCCCAGCCATTCCGCCACAATGGTTGCTGCCGGCTTGACCGCATAGGGAAATGACTCCGAACCAAAAAACATGCAACCAATTTCTTCCTTATTGATCGATGTACCATCCAAAGCCATTGCTGCCGATTGGTAGGCCATGGTTACCGCATCTTCATCAGCAGCCGCCACCGCTTTCTCCGTGATATGAAGAGACTTTTTGATTTCTTGTGGGTCCCTTCCCCACATCTGGGCTATCTCCTCAACCTTGATTCGATAGTGGGGAACATAGAAACCGTACGATACAATTCCAATCATAGATTTATCTACCTAACTTTTGATGAGCCTGAGCCAAAGAATTTTCCGCCAATGACGCCATTAAAGAAAGTTCGCCTGCCAAAACCGCGCCAACTAATACTTCGGCCAGCTCCTCTGATCGGGTAACTCCGACGATGCTTCTTGCCTCAGTCTGGGTAATCAATTTTGTCCCGCCACCAACTGTGCCCAACATGATCGCCGGCAAATACACGGAAAAATACAGACTGTTATTGGATAATACTTTGGCCGTAGTCAAGCCCTGACTACCCTCAACTACATGGGCCAGATCCTGACCGGTGGCGGCAAAAAAAGCAGCGATAATATTGGCAAAATGGGCATTAAATCCCAAAGAACCACTCATCGCACTCCCCAGCATACACTTACCAAGCCAGACGTCAAATAGTTTTATTGCTGTAGTTTTTAAAATCTTTTGCATGACTGACCCGGGGATAATCGCTTCTCCCCAGCCGATAAATCCACGGTTATTAATAAAATTCAGCCAAGCCGGTTTTTTATCGATATCAAAATTGCCAGCCAGCGACAGGCATTTTATGCCGGTTTTTGTTTCTATCTCCTCTGTAATACGGTTTGTAGCAATGGTGGCCATATTCATTCCCATCGCATCCTGAGAGTCAAAATAAAACCGGACAAAGACATAATCAGCTAAAGATTTCACCTCGATTTTTTTCAGAATCAGATGGCCGGATGTTTTTTTGGCGATATGTTGCAGTGGCAGGGTGTTTTTCATAATCCACTGAGTAAGGGTTTGACTTTTTTTTAGCGAACCGGTGTAAAAAACCGGACCGCGGGTCACGCCGGCCCGATAAACTGACACATTAACGCCTCCTGATAATCCAACAGCCTTGCAGCCACGATTGACGGAAGCGACTAAAGCACCCTCGGTAGTGGCCAAGGGCAGGTAAAACTCACCCTTTACCTTTTTACCATTAAGGGTTAATGGACCGGCCACGCCCAAAGGCAAAACAATGCCGCCGACTAAATTTTCACAATGAATATTCTCTTCCTCATCAACTAGCACTTGAGCAATATTATTTAAGCTAATGTGTCTATTTTTTTCTAGCGTTTTTATTCGCTTGAGGCGGGTTAATTTTTTCAAGTCCATAAGTATTCAGTCGCGAAGATCAATCGAATCATGTAGTTAAAAGCCTTTTTTTTAAACAATTCAGATGAAAGGTATCCGAAAAAGGGCCATCAGATATAAAAAGAAGGAATATGGTAAAAATATACAAAGATAGAGCGCTAAGTAATATACAATCCGCAATGCGCTGAGCTTCGAGGAAAAACGGATTCCCAAATAGACCAATATCAGCTTCCAAAACAGCAGACTTATGGAAAATATTATATAAATGACGCTAAATAGCGTGCCCGGCAGCGACCAGGTACGAGGCGGCGGCAAAATAACAAATAAGATTAAATTAGCGAAAAACCATATCAAAGTAGGGATCAGAGAATAACCCAGGGTAAAAATAAACGGCATAAGTGAGGTCTCACGGGAAAATAAACGGGCAAGAAAATAGAAAAAATAGACAGTGAAAATGAAGTTAATCATTGTTACGATAAAATGAAGTGGAAAAAGATCGGCTGACAATCGCACTTTATCAGCAATTAAAAAATAACTAAAAACAAAAAAAAAGATTATCCACAGCTGAGCAGTGTCACGTTCCCGGCTGATTCGTCGCATGGTTTTGTAAGGATATAAAACCAATAATAATGCCCGCTTCAAGAAGAGAATTAGTGACGCCAAGAATCCAAAACTTTTCTTTTCAAAATCCATGCTGGAGTAGTGTAACGAGTTTAACCACTAACTGACCCAAGATTAGATATAAAAGAAAAGCCGCTACGCCCGATAAAGGAAGAATATAGATAAACGGCATCGCCTTAAGATGAGAAACGATATATTTATATACCAGAGTCAGCCACCAATGTCCAAGATTGCTGGTTTTCAGATCATAAATCTCCTGAAACTTGGGTGATAACTGTCTCTGATAGAATATTTTTCTTGAACTGATAGACATAAGTTATGGCGTACTGTTAAAAATCCGGACAAATGTCTTTCTCGCCCTAAATAAAAGGCTTTCGGTGGCTTTAAAAGTCATTGACATGATCTCGGCGATTTTTTTAACCGGCCGCTCTTCTATATACTTCAGTCGCAGTATCAACTCGTATTCATGCGGCAGTTTGGAAAAAGTCTTTTTTATCTTTTGCTCGATCTCTTTTTTCTCAAGGTCATCTTCGATAAAAATCTTAACCAATCCCTCGACCACGTATTCCGGCAAAGCCGAAAACAAGATCTTTTTTACCTTTTTTTTACGGATAAGGTCAATGATTTTATGGCGGGCAATGGAAAAGAGATAGGTTTTCAGAGACGATTGGAAACGAAAATCCCGTAAACTTTCCAAGAAATCAAGAAAAATATCTTGAGTCAACTCCTCAGCTTCATGGATATCGTTAATCTGTTTAGTAATAAAACGCAGCAAAAGAGAGTAATAACGTTTATACACTATACGCAGTGCTTTTTCATCTTTCTCAAGTAAACGCTCAATTAGTTGTTTTTCAGATTGCTCTATAGTCATGTAGTAATTTAATAATATTATGAAACTCTACGATCTAATAGTCCTCAGTTAATTAAAGATCGATCTTGTTGATTTTTTGACCAACTAAAATATAGATTGCGCCTTCAAATATGGTGATATCATCAGCTTGAGTGAAAATGCCCGATTTGATCTGCCGTTCGTAGACACCGTCTTTACTTAAAATATAGACCGTACCTTTTTTCTTATCCCAAGCTGCGAGCTTTTCAAAGTCGGCATTAGTATAAACTTTAGTTATTACTGCGTCTTTGTCCGGAAAAGCGGTAGTAATCCGATCATCTACTCCCCGCGTGAACCTGTAAATCTGATCGCCCAAAGAGACATAAATTGCTGAGTCAATTGCCAAAGAAGTGGCGCCAGCCAGGTTGATCGCCTGGCCTGTCTGAAAATATGACGTCTTGGAAGAATACCCTTTCTCAACCGGTACATATTTATAGATCTCGTCTTTTCCCTGATCCAAGAAATAAAAATTACTTCCATACATCGCCCCATCAATGATCTTGCCCCAGTCGCTATCTTGGTCAATAATTTTGGTAACTTTAGCAATATCGGTAAACTCATAGACACCTTTACTCGGAACATAAAAATAAACTTTGTCTTTGCTTAAAAGAACGATCGTCGCTTCTTTTAGCTCTCCGGCTTTGTAGGAGATAATTGACTTTTTTGCCAAAGACAAGACGTAGACTTGGGTATTTTTTCTGTCCAAAATAGCCACCACGTCTTGGTCTAAGAACATTTTATTTCCTTGAGCGTCTTTATTTTCCAAAGCCAGATCATAAAACTCAGAGTAATTTTTCTCTTCTTTTTTCATGATCTTATCTTCCTGATCCTGGATCACCTGCATGATGATCTTTACTTCCTGCGGCTTTTGCTTGCCAATCTCTCGTTGGAGTTTTTGCGCCTCATTTTTAGCATCAGCTATCAGACCTTCGGCTTTACTGACATTTAATATCGCCTCCTGATCGGCTTCGCCTAATTTCTTATCAATAATTTCCCGGCTATGAGCGATCTTGGCCTGCAGTTGCGCCTCGACCCGCCGTTTATGACCAAACACTACGCTCCAGACCAAAATAATAAAGACTATTACCACCCCTCCCAGTAGCAAAGGATTTTTGCTACCTCTTCCAGAAAATGGCAGTTTGGCAAAAACATTTTTTATCCAGTTAGCTCGATAAGGTGCACCTTCACCCAATGGGGAGGAAATAACCGGGGCAGACATGGAAATCTGTCCTTCAGGAAGCGGCGTCTCCATAGCAGTTATCTCTCTATCTGCCGGTTTTTTAGTAAATTCAATAAATAAGGCAATGCTTCCGTTAGTCTCTTCCAATTCCTGAGAATAGAGGTCGTTGGCGATATCGCTTGGCCTTTTATAGCCTATTAGTTTTTTAATTTCTTCTACCTCGCCAAGTAGTGCGCGGATTTTTTTGGTGGAAAAAATTATACAGTCATACTCGCGGACATATCCAGAGGCCCGATTATCGCCAGAAAGCAAACGAACAAAATCCTTACCTCTTCGTAAAAAGATTTCCCCCTCACCAGCGGTTTTGAGATACAATATGTCTTGAGAGACATAACCGGCAGCCAAAGAAAAACTTAAGGGAATATTAAACTTGAGGATCGTTTCACCGATCACTCCTTCAAAAGACGACAGATTAACAGGCGACAACTCAGCCAGCCGAATTTTTAAAGTGTCAATCAGCTTTTCTCCGTTCTCTTTGGTAAAACCATCCTCAACAGCAATAATAAGGAAAATATTGTCAGTGGCAATATAGCCGATATAACTTTCTTCATTATCTTGACCGATGTATAGTCCCTGATTGATTTGCATTACGGTTCAAATAATAGTAATCGAGAAAAAGATCAAAATTACCGCAAAAATAATTTGTAAGGATGAAATAATCATCAGCAGCCTACTATGATTATTTGTTACGGTTTTGAGCATCACTTGAGTCTGACGGGTTACGGCAATAGCGAAAACCAAATAAATGAAAGCAAACAACACGGCAAAAGCCTT
>MGAR01000010.1:22895-63988 GCA_001789805.1 Candidatus Roizmanbacteria bacterium RIFCSPLOWO2_01_FULL_41_22 | reverse complement strand
GTATGACTAAATTCATAGAATGAATTTTATTATAGTCTTTAATACAAAGAGGTCAACAATTTGATTTCTTTGAAATCTTTCTTGTTTAATATTTTTCCAAATAACGCTCTTTTTATAAATAGTAGCTGGGTTTTGAGAAAGAATAACCAATCGAAGTTGTGCCACCAAACCCCTGGAAAATAGTGGTTGATGATTTTATAGGTGCCAAAAACCTTTTTATATTTTCCTAAAAAAAGATACAGATTGACACTGCCTAAAGTCATTGAAATATGGCTGGTGAGAAAGAGTCGGTCAATGGGTTGATCTTTGATATGTTTTTGATAATAATCGGATAAAATATGGAAGTAGTTATCCAAACGCCGCAGATCATTTTCCTCGGTCTTTTTTTGCTCAACTTGGTCATAAGACTGCGTTTCGTGCCAGCGGTGGGCAAACAGGATTTTATCCAGATAATAAATATCGTATTTGGACATTATTTTGAGCGAAATCTCCACATCGGCCTCAGTAGAAAGTGTGGGATCAAAATGGCCCAGATCTTGAAAAATATCTTTTCGATAAACTACCGCCGCTGTCGGCGGCAACAAAGGTGAGTAATGGCAGTAAAATTTCTCCATTACAGTCGGCTGTTGGATTAAATGGTTTTTTGAGAAAGTGCGTCCAACAAATAGCGACTGGCCATTACTGTCAACAACTACAAGCGAGCAGGTATAGACCGATGCTTTATTTTGGGTAATGATTTTTTCCCATTGTTCATACCAAGTAGGTAAAATCAGATCATCGCTAGGTAAAATACTGACAAACTTGCCCTTTGCCAGCAGTAGACATTTATTAAGGTTGCCAATCATTCCCAGATTTTTACTGTTTTGAATAAAGCTGATTCCGAATTTCCGGTATTTTTTTATAATGTCTGGCGTATTATCCGTTGAGGCATTATCGATTACTAAGACCTCAAAAGGTTTAACTGTCTGTTTTATAACGCTTTGCAATGTCTGATCTAAATAATCAGCCCGATTGTAGGTGGGGATGCAGATTGAGATCGTTGGTTTTTTCATGTTATTTTAGCTAAAAATCCATATACTGTCCCAGGTAGCGCACCTAATAAAGATAATTTGCCAGTTTTTAGGAAAGTATAAGCATAGTAACAATTTTGCATTATTACATTAAGAATAAATTGAAGGTATGCCCCACGACCTTTTTTTAAGTGGCGACGGTAAAAAACAATAAAATTGAAAATCCGGTAGAAAGCATCCGGCCTTGATCCGTTGTTTTTGGTAGTTTCCACTTTATGCCAGACAAGAGCTTTTGGATTAAAAATCAGTTTATAACCTAGTCTACGCAATTTACAGGCAATATCAGCTTCATGATACTCTCCCAACCCTCGGTTAAAGATCGGGTCAAAGCCGCCAAGCTGCCGCAATAGTTTAGTGCGACAGGAGAAGTTGCACGCTTCCAAGTTGTCAACTTCAACTGGTTTTGGGAGTTTTGTTGACTTTGCATAATTGGAACCTAATGAAAAAGCACCGCTTGGGAAAAATCTGCCAATGGCATAGGGATTGTTGTTGTAGATTAACTTCAAATATATTTTACCGACAATCTGCCAAAGAAAGCTTTTATCCTCATAAAATCGTTTGATAAACGACAGTACATCCCGCGACTCAATCCCCTTTTTAGTCATCAGAGTCGGTCCGGTCACTCCCCCCACTTTTTGATTTTTATCAAAACTTTTAACCATATTAGTAAGCCAGTCTTTGTCAACGACCACATCATCGTCAATGCGAATAAAGATATCTGAGTCACCGGCCAGGGTAAGCGCTTGATTGGCCGCCTCCACCAGACCGGTTTTACCTTGCTTGATATATCTGATATGGAAAGTATAGTTTTTTAACCGGTTGCTGATTTTTTGGTCTATTGCTGGCGCTATCATCAATACCCAAAAATCCCGGTACGATTGTTTATCGAGGCTGTCAAGACAGTTTATTAATGGAGTAAACCGATTTAAAGTTGGTATAAAAATAATCGCTTGCATATTATTGGTTTCTAAAAAATCCTTCTGTTAAACCCACCGGCGGTTTACTACGAATTTTATTAAGATAATACCAAAAAGGTTGTTTTTTCATAATAATGGGAAACAGATCTGAGTCACAAATTCTCCGTTGTTTTTGAATAATCCTCCGTTTTTCCCAGGTCTGCCCAATATGGCGGATATTCCAAAAAACGGCTTTATGAATCCAGTAAAACGTCTGCCACTGCCGCCTAAATAAAGCAAAGTAGGCCAGCCCGATCCAAAGCGTCAGGTGTACGGGTACGATTTTAATTAAGTTTATGGCTTGTAGGTTTTTAAGCAGGGTCAGTAGATAATTTTTTGTTCCATGAAATTTGGCGTGATAATTATGAGTATCAGGAGACAGAATGAGGGAGCTTGTTCCGGCTTGATGAAGGACAATACAGGCGGCAAAATATTTGACCGTGAATCCCTGTAGCCAAACTCGCCAAGCCAGATCAGTTTCCTCAAGATAGATAAAATAATCGTTGTCAAAGCCGCCCGCTTGCCTTATTACATCACGGCGTACTATCATACCTGCCGACTTGGCAGAAAAGATTATCTCATTTACTCCCCGGCTGTCGCAGTCTCGATCGCCCATTTCCGTGCGGTGCACCAGAAAGCCGTTTTGCCCCAGATATTCGCCGGTACTGTCTAACGACTTTGGATCATTCATCAAAACTAATTTACACTGTATAATTCCCAGTTTGGGATCACGAGCAAAAGCGTCGCGGGCGCATTTTAGGCAGTGGCGGTCGAGCTTGGTGTCATTGTCTAAAAAAACAATCAACTTGCCTTTAGCTTTTGCCAAACCGGCATTTCTGGCATAAGCTGGGCCAAAATTACGCATCAGTTGAATCAACATTACCTCTGGGAAAAGTTGGCAAGTTTTGGTAATGCTCTCATCGGTTGAACCGTTATCAACGACAATGACCTCCTTGGCGCAGTCGGTCACTTGGGAAATTGAGCGAAGGCAGCCTTTCAGGAAAGTAAAACCGTTGCAGTTGACGATAATAATTGAAAACTCAGGTCTCATTTAGCAGTTGTTGATAAAGATGGTAATACAGGGCACCGATCTGTTGAGGGTGGCGTTTTTTGGCGGTTGTTCTTGCTCCTTGTTCAATTTTTTCTACCAAGCGGTTGTCATAAACTATTTTTTCTAAAATTCCCTGCCACGCATTATTATCCACAAGAATGCCATTAACACCATTGTCAATATCACAAGAATAATTCCCGATATTTGAAGCCAACACGCATTTATGAAAAGACCAAGCGTGGGTAAGCGGACCGCTTGAAGAAACGGAAAGAATAGCTGGCAATAACACTGCCTGGGAGGGTAAAAAATATTGAGCGAAGTCTTTTTCTTCGATAAAACCAATCAGGCTTATTGCCTTGGTTAGCCCTTTTCTTTTTATAAATTTTACAATTTCCTGCTTAGTTTGTTTTTGACCTGCAATAGTGCCACCGGCCAAAATCAACCGGTAATCAAGATGTCGCCGCCAAAAGTGAGCAAAGGCATCAATGAGTATTTCTAAACCTTTGCGGCCGACAATATAACCGAAAAATAAAAAGAATTTTTCCTTAACTGTTGGCACGAATCGGTGCATCTCGATTAAAGGTGGGACGACATTGATTTTTGCGGATGAAAGGTGGTACTGGTTTACTAACTGCAGTTTCATCCGGCGATTGTGGACGACGAGTTGGTGGGAAAATAAGCCGATTAGTCTGTATAGAAAATCCAAACCCACGCGGATAAAAGCTGGCCTCATTACAATTGGTGGTTTACTAAAAAACATTTTTAGAAATTGATCATCAATTAATTTGCGATCTGGAACTGCGTGGATGGTGATAACGGTTCTTATCCGCAATACTTTTAGAATTAGCAGCAACAAAGGAAAAAAAATTGCGGTAATCAGTCCTCCGTACATATTGAATTCGTGTTGCACGTGCACGATATCGGGCTGATCTTTAATAATTTGCCAAGTGATTTGGAAAATATAGCGAAGATCTTTTGTCCAGACAGCCTTTACTTGACCGCAGTCTTTAATCTTCAGGTTGGCTAACTGGCGATCAGTATAAACCAATAAATTAATGGGTTGCTGTGCAAGTGCCCGGCACAGACTTTGTGAATAGTGACCTCCCGGAAGCATTGAGGAAACATACGCAATTTTTATTGGCGACATAGCGAGAGTAGACCCATAAATTAAAACACAAACATGATATCATAATACAAAAGCGACAGTTTAATAATCACCGAAATTTTGCATGTCTCTTACTCACTTCCAAAAAAAGCACATTCAAAAAAATATTAAGCGCCTTACTCTTGAGGAAATATCCGCCACAATCCAGCTTTCCCAAGCGGAAATTTTATCTTATCTGAAGCGAATTTGGCGGAAAGAAAAATACGATCAGTTTGCTGCTCAAATTAAACCACCAGAGATTAGTCATAAATTCACATTTCCCCAAAATTTAGAATTGGGAAAACGGTTGCGTGATAGTTTTACTATTTCATCAATTTTTTTACTTGCCGTACTGGTTTTTGTCACCTATTTTAACTCGATAAATAACGTCTTTCTTTCCGATGACCTTCTTGGCATTGTGCAAAATAAGCAGATCGGAAATTTAAGTAACATTTTTTCTTCCCCTTTTTATCCGTTACGACCATTTATTTTATTTGTAATCTATCATTTATTTGGACTAACACCGGCGTATTTTCGGTTAGTTAATATTTTTTTCCATCTGGGATCAACTGTGTTAGTTTATTTCCTTTTTTGCCTACTTTCCAATCGGCGTTTGGCTCTTTTTACTGCCTGTATATTTGCAGTTCATCCGGTTCTTGTTGAATCAATTACCTGGATTTCTGGCGGTGGTTACGTGCAATATACTTTTTTCTTTTTATTATCATTTGTTTCCTTCCTCCTATCCCGTCGTAGTTTTAAACTATATAGTCTATCAATCGTCTCATATATCGCCTCTCTTATGAGTTCGCCGATGACGGTAGTATTAAGCCCTTTTTACGGCCTATTTGAGTTATTATTTGGCGATATCAAAAATAGCTGGCGAAAATTAATCCCCTATCTTGTGCTTAGCGTAATTTGGGGAATTGGCAATCTTGCCGGTATTGGCAGCCGGTTGCATAATTTCCAAACGCTTCATTATGTAACTAATACTCAACTTAATCCATTTCTGACTGTCCCCGTTGCCATCACCAACTATCTTCAATTAATATTTTTTCCGGTTAATCTCACTCTTTATCATTCAGAACTAATGTATGGTTTTTCTCAACTGATGGTGATGGCGGTGTTATTGATGATCTATTTATTGATAACTTTTGCCTTTATCAAGAAAGATAAATTGGCTTTTTTTTGGATGCTTTTTTTCCCGCTTTCTTTGGCGGTAACTTTAACACCTTTTGGTATTGCTTGGATTGTAGCGGAACGATATGTGTATGCCGGAACAATCGCCGTTGTCTTCCTGTTTTGTTATTTTATCGAAAAGATTACCAACAAGTATCGACTGAGAGCGGCATCAATAGTTATTTTTGTAATCGTTATCTTTACTTTTATGGTACGGACAATCATTCGAAACAATGACTGGAAAACAGAAGATAATCTGTGGTTGGCCACTGTCAAGACTTCACCTTCAGATCCGAAATCACATAATAATATGGGCGATGTCTATGGGCGACAAGGTGATTTACAGCGCTCAGCAGAAGAGTTTCAAACCGCAATAAAGCTAAATCCAAAATACGCCGACGCCTATCATAATTTAGGCAACACTTACGTCAAAATGGGAAAGCTAAAAGAGGCAATGGTCTTATATCAAAAAGCGCTTCATAATAATCCCAATATATGGCAATCTTACCAAGCGATTGCCTATTTATACTACCAGAAAAAGGAATTTGTCAGCGCTGAAGCTACTTTAAAAAAAGCAACAAGTCTTTTTCCCGACAATTCTCAGTTAGCGGCCGGTCTTGGCTATCTTTATCTTGAGGAAAAAAAATTCGATCTTGCTAAAAAATATTTTTTGAAAACTTTGGAGATTGATCCGACTAATCAAGAGATTCGTCAAGCCCTTATATCCATACCTAATCAATAGGCTACAAAATTATCGGTAATCAATCATATACTTTAGTTTGGGCGGGATTAAAGTCCAGCAGATGACCAAGTAACTTTTTAGCCATGTAAAAGAGGTAGGTAAAATCTTTCAAAGAGCGAATTGATAGTAGTTTTCGCAAAATATATTGCGGCGTCATAAAGGTCAAATATAACTCTTGTTCCAGTTCCAATAACTTTTTCCGACTAAAAGGAATTTTCATCACCGGTTCGCGCATATCAAATCGATTATAGTCTTGAGTCAACAACCAGCCCTTTTCTTTGGCTTCGCGGTATAGAGGCGTGCCCGGATAAGGCATAATGATCGTGGCCTGCATGGTTTCATAATAACCTTTTTGAAAAGCTTTTTTTGCGGTTGAAATCGTCTTTTTAGCGTCTTTATACGTTTCCCACGGGTAACCAAGCATGATAGTCACGTGAGGCTCCAAACCCGCTTTTTTGGCCATTGCCGGTCCAATCAGCGCATCTTTTTCCTTGGTTCCTTTATCAAGTTTATCGAGCGTTTTTTGATTCCCCGACTCCATGCCGTATAAAATAAACCGAAAGCCAGCCCGTCCCATCAGATCATAAAGTTCTTGGGAAGGAATAGCGTTAAAGCGCATATTACAGCCATATTTTACTTTTTTATTATAACCGCTTTCAATTAAAAGCTCACAAAATCTTTTTAATTTATTACCAACAAACATGGTACCGGCATCATCAAAAATCTCTTTAACGCCATAGTTGTCAACCACATATTTTACTTCCGCAAACAAACGCTCTGGAGTAAAACTGCGATAGGAGCCAACTGGGTTTAAGGTATGATCCCAAACACAAAATGTACAGCGGTTCCACCAGCAGTCGCGGCCGCTGTACATGTAAGTTCCTGGGGTATATTTATAGTTTCCGTTTTCATAGGCATAAAGTTTCCAGCGCGTCAGATCGCGGTCAACAAACGGCAAAGAGTTTAAATCGTGTCGTAAAGAGGCGGCTCCGGAGCTAAATATTTTTTCACCGTTTGCCAATTGGTTTACCAGTTTTGGTCTAGCGGTAATCTGCCGGTTATTCTTCCGCCAATAGACACCGCCCTCTAAATTATCTTTTTGATAAATATGATTTAAGAGGTTAACTATCACAAAGTCATAATCGCCTCCGGTTATGGCAAAATCAACAGGACTGTTCTCAAAGATCTCAAGCGGCAGATAACTGATATGGTCGCCTACCCAGATTAGACTGGTTTTGGGCAGTAATTTTTTGATTTCTTTTATCTGCTCCCAATGCGCCTTAACAACCGGAGCTTTTGTCTCTACCATCAGAAAATCTGGTTTTATGGTAAGTAAATCCGCAAGCCACTGCTTTTGTGTTTTTCTTTCGGCAATACCATCAAGCCAAAAAACACGATAGCCGTTTGCTTGCAGATTGGAAGCGGCATAAGCTGGCACCATTGGATAAATATAGGTTGGAGAATTAAAATATTGAAATTGACGATTCTGGGAAAGAAGAGGGGCTCCTTTTTCGGAATGAATCGGCGGGTAACCAATGGCGATTTTCACAGTTGGTTTCATTTTTTTATCCATGTTAATAATGATTTTTTCTCTTTTTGTGTGACAACTAGTATGCCAGAAGTAATAGATTTAAGCAAATTTAAAGCAATGATCTCGTGGTTACCTTTTGATCAGTTCTCCGATAAAACCTTGAACAAAATTAACGCCATACACGATATGGGTTAAAAAAAGGACAAAGACAGCGGCGACAGCAACAACTGGATTTTTGCGTTTGACAAAAACTTGTATTGCCAGATAAAGGCAGGCTAATAAATAGAGGAAGATAGGCAGCAGACAGATGATAAGAATTGTCAAGTTCGGTGTAAACACCATCGACATACCCCACAGGACACTTAAACCGACCAAATAAAGCGTAAAAAATGCGGGAATAAGATACATCAGTTTAGTAGAATTCTTGTCTCCCTGGGCAAAAAAAGCCCCGCGGGTTAGGCCGTAATTACTATGCTGGGTGAGGTGTGAATGAAGAGATGTCCGGCGGTGATGATAGACAGTTACCTCAGGATGGTAAAGTACTAGTTTTTTAGCCAGGTTTGCTGCGCGATTAGTTAGCTTGCTGTCTTCTCCCGGCCAGTATTGGGTGTGAAACCCGCCAAGTTTGAAAAAAGTATTTTTCCGAATCAACAGATTCATTGCCGGGTAATCGTCTACCAAACGCTCCGGTTTTTTGGTAAAGCGATAATTATATTCCCCGCTTCCCAAAGGTCTTTTTAAGATTTCGTCAAAAATAATTTCCCAGGTGTTGGTTTTTTTAGGCAGTATACCCGGTCCACCGATCAAATCAATTGTTGGCCTCTCTTTGAATAACTTTACTGCATTTTTTAGCCAGTTTGATGTTGGAAAAACATCATCATCAATAAACGCCAGGAATTGCCCACTGGCATTTACAGCACCAAAGTCACGTTTGCTACCGGGTTTACTTTTATCTTTTATTGTCAGTATTTTTAACCAAGGGTAGATCTTAATCAGACTGTCATATCGGTTTAAAATAAAATCGGGTAGAATTATAACCTCAAAACGTCTAAATGACTGTTTTTGAAGGGCGGGAAGGGTTTCCTCAAGGAGATAACGGTTAATTTTTCGGGTCGGAATGATCACTGAGACGGTCGGTCGGCTGGTATGCATAAATAAATTTTGAAAATCCTCTCAATTATATATGTTTTTTATCCATAATCGGCAAGAGGTTGAGGTTTGATATGGGCATTTAAATAAGCTATAATAAGATATGAACAAGCTAACCAAAATTGTTGTTACCTTAGGTCCATCATCTGATTCTGAGGAGATGATTGAGAAACTGATTCTTCTTGGAGTAAATATTTTCCGTTACAACTTCAAACATAATACTCTTGAGTGGCATAGTGAAAGAATTGAAAGGGTCAAAAAAATTGCTGATCGCTTGGGAGTGGTAGTGGGAACCCTTATTGATTTGCAAGGTCCATCTTTGCGAATAAATATGCCCCAAGATCAACTGATTATCGAAAAAGGTGAAATCTTGGCTTTTGGTGCATCGGCTTTTGAAAACGGCAAAAAAGGTCTCTCCATTACTCATCCTGACATAATCAATCATCTTAAACCCGGTCAAAAACTGCTGGCTGACGATGGAGCATTTACTTTTTATTTTCAAAAAGAAAAAGACGGAGTTCAGTTGAGATCAGACACCACCGGAGTACTGAAAAATCACAAATCGCTTAACATCCCGGGAGCCGATTACCCCTTTCCGGTTTTAATTGATCGTGATTTTCAGGGGTTGGAGCTGGCAGCCAGAAAAGACGTTGACTTTATTGCATTATCGTTTGTGCGCAACGCTCGCGATATTCGCATTGTTCACAAGGAAGCAGAAAAATATAAAGTAAAGGGAAAATATATTGCCAAAATTGAGACCCAGAGTGGGTTGGATCATATTGACGAGATTATCAGCGTAGCAGACGGTATTATGGTGGCCCGAGGCGATTTAGGTGTGGAGATACCGGTCGAGGAAGTACCTTATTTTCAGAAAATGATGATCAAAAAATGTATAACAGCAGGTAAACCGGTTATCACTGCCACCCAGATGCTCCAGTCAATGATCGATAATCCGACACCCACGCGAGCTGAGGTTTCTGATATGGCCAATGCCGTTTACGATGAGACCGACTGTGTTATGCTTTCGGCCGAGTCAGCTTCGGGCAAGTATCCGCTTCAGGCGGTGGAAACGATGCGCCGAACTGTAAGCTATAACGAGCTTCTGAGAACTGAGAATCTTACTAGATCATTTGATCATTCGGTCAAAGATATTCCTTCGATGATCTGTGATACGGCCTATGGTTTGTATTTACAGCATGTTCATTCAAATCAGAAAATTGCCGGCTTTTTGGTATTTACACAGACTGGTAAAACAGCGCAGCTACTGTCTCGTTATCGGGCGAAAACTCCCATTTACGCATTTACACCCAACAAAAAGGTGCGCGACATGATGACAATTAATTTTGGCGTGGTCCCCTTTTCAAGGGAAGTTCAGCCGGACGCTGAGGTCTCGCGACAGTCGGTGAGGGAAGTAGTTGATTTTCTGCTAAGTAAAAATTTACTACAAAAAGGCGCAAAACTAATTGTACTCCACGGTGATTACTGGGCCGTGACTGGCGGGACGTCAACTGTCCAGTTGGTAGAAGCATAGTTTTGCTAACCTCGACTAAAAATATTTTAATTCCTAAGTTCTTACTATTTCCTAAATGGACAGCATTCACCAGATTCGTAATTTTGCCATCATTGCTCATATTGACCATGGTAAATCCACCCTGGCTGATCGTTTTTTGGAGCTGACAGGCAACGTGGAAGTAGGCAAACATGAGGAGCAATATCTGGATCGTAATCCGGTTTCTCGCGAGCGGGGGATCACTATTAAACTGGCGCCGGTAAGGATGAATTATCAATTAAAAAATAATAATGAAAAATTTGTCAGTAAAAATGCCACAATTCTTAACTCTCAACTGTTAACTCTTAACTTAATCGACACTCCCGGGCATGTGGATTTTTCCTATGAGGTTGATCGGACTTTAGCCAGTGTTGAAGGAGTAATACTTCTGGTTGATGCGACACAAGGAATACAGGCACAAACTATCTCCAATGCTTACAAAGCCCTGGAAAAAAATTTAGTCATCATACCGGTCATCAATAAAATTGATCTACCAAACGCCGATATTGTCGGTGTAAAGCAACAATTAATGGATTTTTTAGGAGTAGCGGAAACTGATATTTTTCAGGTATCGGCCAAAACCGGCCAAGGGGTTTCTCAATTACTGGAAACGATAGTTGGAAAAATACCTTCACCTTCCCAGCTAGGATCATCTTCTTTTCAGTCACTTATTTTTGATTCTTACTACGACTCACATCGAGGTGTGATTGCCTTTGTCCGTGTTTTTCACGGACAGGTATCGCGAAAAGTAAAGGTGAAATTGTTTGTCAATCAACTGGAATTTGAAGCTTCAGAAGTGGGGATTTTTACGCCGGATTTAAAGCAAAAGGACGCACTTACCGCTGGTGAAATCGGATATATTGTCACCAATTTGAAAGATATCCATCAAGTACAGGTTGGCGATACCATTCAGGCGGCTTCTCTTTCCTTACCGCCATTGGCTGGTTATAAAAGGGTCAAGCCAATGGTTTTTGCTTCCATGTTTCCCACTGATACGGTCGATTATCTGAATTTAAAAAAAGCCCTGGAAAAACTTTACCTTAATGACTCGGCTTTGGAGTTCTCCCCCATTTACAGCAAAGCGTTTGGCGCTGGTTTTCGGGTGGGTTTTTTAGGCTTACTGCATGCGGATGTGGTTCGTGAGCGTTTGGAGCGGGAATATACGCTAAATTTGGTCCTGACACCACCCAAAGTGGAGTATAAACAAGAGAATGGTAGTTATTCTGAACCGATTGTCAAACTGTTTATCATTACGCCAAATAAGTACTTAGGCGCAGTCATTGATCTTTGCGAAAAATATCGGGCGAAGTTTATCACTATGGATAATAAAAATCAGATTTCTTTAAGTTATGAAATGCCCATGAGCGAGATGATCTCCGATTTTTTTGACAAGTTAAAAAGCGTGACTTCGGGATATGCTTCTCTGGACTGGGAGTTTATCCGTTACCAGCCTGTCAAGGCCGACAAACTAGCAGTTTTACTAAACCATCAAGAGGTGGAGGAGTTTTCCGAGGTTGTAGTGCACGAGCGGGCTTTTGAAAAAGCCTTTGACCTGGTAAAAAAAATCCGCCGGGTGATCCCCCGCCAGCAGTATGAAGTCAAGATTCAGGCTCAGTATAAAGGGAAGATTATCGCCTCCGAACGGATTGCGCCTTTTCGCAAAGATGTGCTTATAAAAAGCGGTAAGGTGATTGGAACCGGAGACGTGGGGCGAAAGAAAAAACTGCTGGAAAAGCAAAAAGAAGGCAAAAAACGAATGAAGATGATCGGTCATGTGGAAATCCCAAAAGATGCCTTTCGTAAACTGTTTCATCAATCTTGATCTTCCTTAGAACAATAATCCAAGTAGTAAAAGCGTTAGCGGAATTGTAAATATTAACCAGGGCATGGGGCTTCCGGGTGGCTGGCCGCTGATTTCCAGTTTAGGAGTCGCTGCTTTGGTGGGGATCTGGGTAGGAGTATTGCTGGGAATCATGGTGATGATGTTGGTTGGAACTGGAGTATTCACTACGGTTGGTGCGACGCCAACAGGGGGTTCGGTTGGAACTGGCGGTTCGGTCGGGATTGGTGACGCAGTGGGATAGGGTGTTTCCGTTGGCACTGGGGTGTCTGTTGGAATAGGCGTCGGAGTCCTAGTCGGTGTGGGAGTTCTGGTTGGTGTTGGTGTTTTGGTCGGAGTCGGAGTATTAGTGGGTGTTGGCGTATTGGTTGGTGTGGGAGTAGGTGTATCGGTCAGAGGTGGTCCGGTTGGTGTAATTGTCGGCGGCTCTGCTGGGGTAATCGTTGGCGGTGGTGGTTCTGTTGGTGGTGGAGAAGGTGGCAAAGTTGGTGGTGTCGTACAATCTTGATTAGTACTAAAAACCAGTCCAGCATGGCTGACGCCCTGGGCATCCATCACCACGTCCACCTGGACACGTCCACAGTTTATAGTTTCGAAAGTGCCGTCGAAACCCATCAGTGATTGGCGATTTATTGTCCAAGGTGCACCACCGAGAGTGCCGTCATTTTTAAAATCAGGGTAATTATTACCGCAGCTGTTATTGGCGTCACCAGGATTATTGGCATTACCGCACCAGAACCATTTACCGGTGATCTGTTGGGTGCCTGGGCCTCCTGGACAGTTTGCCGAATTACCGCCACAATTTAATTCGCAGCTAAAATGGAAACTGCCATTGGTGACACTTTCGACTGTACAACTTCCGCAGGGAACATTGGTACTGCCGACATTACACTGGTTCCATGTAGGCGCTTCGGCTTTAGTTTTAATAGTTATTTTTTTCTGCGTATCGTAGGTGTTGTATGAAATCACTCCGCCAAACACCAGCAAAACCACCGCCAGTAATATTTTGGTAATCGTCAATGAGTTTAACATGATTATTTAAATAGCTTAAGTTTTTCGTTAATAATCTCGTCTAAATTAACATATTTTCCGATAAAATCTCCATGGGTAACCAGTTTATCGATAATGATTTTTTCCATGGTTTTTTCATCAGCCAGAAGCCGGGCAAATTCTCCGGTTTCTTCTGACTCAACAAAATACAAACTATTTTCTGTCAAAACATCCTGATAAATGTAATAGCGGCCGATTTTGTCGATGACATAATTTTTTCTCGCCTTGGTGTTGACCAGATAGTGATTCTTGATCTCAAGATATAATTCCTCTGGAATAATCTGACCGTTATAACTTTTTGGATATTCGCTTATAGCGGCAATAAGCGGACTTTCGATTTTAATAACCCGCAAAGTCGGTTGGGGTTGTATAGTTGAAGCTTTGGAGTTTTTGGTAATCTGGCTGTTGATCATTGAGTAGGAAATACTAAAGATCAAACAGATCACGGCGACGACTAAAAGAATGGTGGTTATCAGATTAGATCTGCTATCTGAGGAAACAGTCTGGAAGTTGGCATTTTTAGACACATAGATAGTTGGGGAATCTTGCCCCTTAAGTGGAGTAAAATTATTAGATTCAGCCATAATAATGAGTGACTTTTTTAATTATTTCACGTTGTAATATTTTTTTCAAGTCATACCCTGCCAGTGAATTGTCGGATCTTTTTTCATAAAAGTCAGCTGTCTTTTAGCGTATTGGGTTTCTTTAGTGATCCATTGCTCCATCAACTGTTTTTTGTTGATTAGACCTTGCTGAAACTGTCTAATCTGCCTACAGCCAATAGTCTGCAGTCCGGGCGCGTTATCTTGATAACCCATTGCCGTTAACTTTTCCACTTCTGCCATAGCGCCCTTATCAATTCTGTCGCGTACTCTTTGACTGATTCTTTGAACCAGTTCTTCTTTAGAAAGGATCTGCAGACCTAAGAAATTAATTTTCAGATCAGGGATTTTTAACAGGCGGTTTAATTTAGGTAAAGTAGTTTTTAGACTGTTACGATAAGCGGAGTTTGTATTCAAGGTAATCTCTATTTTACGGATTAAACGGCGTTTATTTTGCCTGTCGCTTTCATTTAACTTATTCATCAGTGTTTTGTTTAATCCGAAAAGTGTATTTTGCAGTTCCTGGACTGTTTTTGACTCAAGGGCTTGGCGCTTTTTCCAGTCGGGCGGAATACTTTCTGATGGAATCTCATACAAGAGGTGTTTTAAATAAAAATAAGTTCCGCCCACGATAATCGGAGTTTTCCCCCTTTTTAAAATATCACTTATCACGTCAAGAGCACACGTCTGATAATCGTAAGATGAAAAATGAACTTGTGGATCAACAATGTCGTAAAGCCAGATTTTAGATTGTTGTAAAAGGTAATAGCCAATAGAAAAATTATTAAGCTTTTTTACCGCATGGAACTTCTGATTGGTGATGTCTTTCCCGGTTACAATATCCAGATATTTATAAATCTGGCGCGAATCACAGTTCACAAGCTCGCCGTTTAGTTTTTCCGCATACTCTTGTGCTAGCTGAGTTTTGCCGCTTGCGGTCTGGCCGGTGATGATGTAGAGGTGGGGTTTGGACATGGGTTTAGTGCATTTTAGCAGCATCAATCAGATTTTTATAAAGGTACAGCACGTCAATTGGTCCCAATCCTCCGGGAGTGGCTGTGTAATATGAGGCGGTTTTGGCAATTTTCGGTTCGTCATAATCCCCCTTTAAAACATTGCTTTCTCTTCTTAAACCAACATTCAGGAGCACAACCTCTTTTTTTATAATCGATGGGGTAATTATTTTTTTACCAGTGGCGGTAATAATTACATCCGCCTGCTGGTAAATTGTCTTTGGGTTGGTAGTTTGCGAGTGAACGACCGTAAAGTTAAGACCGATTTTTTGGAGGGCGCGGCCAATTGGCTTACCTCCGGTTGGGCCGCGCCCGGCGAGCACTAGTTTTTTATTTTTTAGGGTCTGTCTAAAAAACTGATTATCTTTTGGTAAATTGACAAGTAACGAGTCATTGATTTTTTGGCTGCCGTAAACGTATTTCAAACCGGTTAATACCGCTAAGCTCAAAGGAAAAACAAAAGGTGAATTGTCAGTATGACCCTCGATTTCCTTGTGACTAGGAATGGCGGCATACATATCATCAAAATCGTAATTTTTTGGCAGCGGATGCTGGATTATTACTCCGCTGACTTCCGGATCAGCCACTGTTTGTCGCAATAAATCGAGGAAATTTTCAAAAGGGGGAATATGTTGAAAGAGTCGTAGAGAAAAGCCGATTCCTAGGTTTTGACCAACCCGTTTTTTTATTTTTACAAATGACAACTGTTGGGAAGATTGGCCGATTAGAAAAGTCACCAACTGTAATTTTTTACCTTTTTTTTTAAGCAGGAACGCCTCGCTTTTTAAAGCTTGAGTGATCATCATCGCAATCTCTTTGCACGGTATCAGCATGGAATGGGATTAAATAAATGTTGCGCTAGCCACTTTGTCATTGGCGTTTGAGAAGCGCATGAGGTAAACCCCTTTAGCCTGGCGTGAATAAGTCGGAATATCGGCCAGATTGATTTTAACGACCTGTCCTGAAATACTGGTGATGATCACCGTTGAGTCTTTCGGGTTAATTAGCTGAACAAAAGCGATTTTGCCCAGTTTGCCTTCAACCGGTGCTACTTTGATACCTTTTCCGCCGCGGTGCTGGCCGCGGAAATTGGCCAGGTTAGTGCGTTTGCCAACTCCTTTTTCACCGATAACCAGGATATCTTTTTTCAAATCAGCGTTTTGAAAAATATCAGCAGCCACTACCTCGTCTCCAGCCACTAACTCCACCCCCCGTACACCAATTGACGATCGGCCAGTTGTCCTAACTTCACTTTCCTTAAAAAGAATGGCTTTTCCCTGTCGGGTGATAAGCATGACGTTCATCTGGGTATTGGTCATTTTTACCCAAAGAAGTTCGTCCCCTTTTCCAAGCTTAATTGCGATAAGACCGTTACTGCGGATATTGGCATATTCCTTAAAAAGCGTTTTTTTGACGGTACCATGTTTGGTGACCATCAGTATACAAAGTTTGTCAATCTGATCAGTCTGTGTACCAGCGTAATTAAGAATGGAGGTGATTTTTTCATCCGGCCGAAGGGTCAGCAAGTTGACGATAGCTTTACCTTTGGAAACCCGTGAGCCTTGGGGAATATCCCAGACGCGCGTCTGAAACACCCGCCCCATATTGCTGAAATACAGCATGTAATCGTGGGTCATGACGCTGGTGATATAGTAAATGTCGTCGCTGTCCTTGGTCTCCATTCCATTAACTCCCTTGCCGCCACGGTGCTGCACTTTAAATGTCTCGCGGGGAATCTGTTTGATGTAACCCTCTTTAGTCAACGTAACGATCACTTCCTTGTTTTCTATAAGCTGTTCATCACTGATTTCCCCGGGTTTGGTTTTGATGACCTTTGTTTTTCTCTCATCGCCGTATTTTTCTTTTAAGTATAAAAGTTCGTCCTTAATCACTTTGAGCATTTTGAAAGCGTCTTTAAGTAGAGCCTCCAGGTAGGCAATTAGCTCCTTAAGCATCTTCAACTCATCTTCAATTTTTGCTCTTTCAAGACCAGTCAGCCGTTTCAGCTGCATGTCAAGAATCGCTTGAGCTTGAAGGTCGGATAAGCCAAATTTTTGCATCAAGCTTTTTTTAGCGGTTGGTTCGTCTTTGGATTTACGGATAATCTGAATGACCTCATCAATGTGATCAAGAGCAATCAGATAACCTTGCAAAATATGGGCGCGATATTTGGCTTGGGCTAGTTCATATTCCGAACGTTTTTTAACAATATCCATCCGGTGCCGCAGGTAATATTCAAGAATCTGTTTGACCGATAGCGTTTGCGGCACTCCGTCAACTAGCGCCACAACATTGACCGGGAAAGTGGTCTGAAGCTCGGTGAATTTGAAAAGATTATTTAATACTTTTTTGTAGGAAGCGTCGCGTTTGAGTTCGATCACGATCCGAATTCCATCCCGATCAGATTCATCACGAAGATCAGAGATTCCCACAATTTTTTTATTGACTACTAAATGAGCAATTTTTTCCACCAGATGGGCTTTATTCACTTGATATGGCAACTGTTTGACAATGATAGCTGTTTTACCGTGGTCTAATTCCTCATCCTCAACTAGGCCCCGGATGAGTATCTTACCGCGGCCGGTAGCATAGGCTTCAGCAATATCCTTTGCACCGTAAATGATACCGGCTGTTGGAAAATCCGGACCTTTAATATACTCCAATAATTTTTCTACAGTTACGTCAAAAAGCACCAGATGATCGGTGGGATGGGAAATTTCGTTGGTAACCGGAATAACTGCTTTTTCGTCAGTTTGGGCGGTTGTAAGATTGATGGGTAGTGAAGTAGCATTGGTTTTTGGTGAGGAAAGTTTGGCTGCATTAATCATGAAGACTAAAGCGTCGATGATCTCAGTCAGGTTATGGGGAGGTATTTTGGTGGCCATACCAACGGCAATGCCCTCAGCGCCCATCAAAAGCAAATTTGGTAATTTGGCCGGCAGGTATATCGGTTCTTGCAAAGTACCGTCAAAGTTGTCTACCCAAGGGACGGTCTGTTTTTCAATATCAGTAAGTATTTCTTCAGCAATTTTGGCCAGTTTGACCTCAGTGTAACGCATGGCCGCTGGCGGATCGCCGTCAATTGAGCCAAAGTTGCCCTGGCCTTTGATAAGCGGATAGCGCATGGAAAAATCCTGGGCCAGGCGTACCATCGCCTCATAAACCGGCGCATCTCCGTGCGGATGATATTTTCCCAGTACTTCGCCTACTACTTTGGCTGACTTAGAAAAACGGGCACTATATGTAAGCCCCATCTTATACATGGCGTAAAGTATTCGCCGATGCACCGGTTTTAAACCGTCACGAACGTCAGGCAATGCGCGAGATACAATAACCGACATTGCGTAATCAAGATAGGCTCTTTTCATTTCGCGAGTAATTTCTGCTATCTCTACTTCATGTTTGACATTTTTTACCATATTCTTTTTTTATCACGATACAAGCTTAATTTTTTACCTTAAAAAATAAAGAATTTTTAATTAAAGCCTAAAGTGATTTTTTAATAGACTGATAAGCTTTTTCACGGCTTAAGAAATTTTTGGTCTTAACCCATTTATTTGGTTCCAGTTCTTTATAGTGATCAAAAAAATGTTTGATTTTTTTCCGGGTCGGCTCATCCAGATCCATGATGTCCTCGATATGGTTGTAAAACGGGTCAACTTTTTTGGTAGGAACGGCAATGATTTTGGTATCAACGCCAGCCTCATCTTCCATCTCAAGCATGCCAATCACCCGAACAGCAATGACCGCACCCATAGCCACCGGCTGTGAAGACACCACCATCACATCAACAGGATCGCCATCCTCGGCGTGGGTTTGCGGTATAAAGCCGTAACTGAAAGGATAAGGCATAGCGGTGTAATGAAACCGATCCGCCACCACAAACCCGCTTTCTTTATCCAGTTCATATTTCACCAAAGATCCCTCTTGGATTTCAATAAATACATTGACCTCTTCCGGTGGATTTTTCCCGGACGTAAGTTTGGAAATATCCATAAAATTAATTAACGTGTAACATGCAACATGTAACTTAATCAATATTACACGTTTCAGGTTAAACGTTAGATATCCAGATTGGCCATTTTAGCATGGGTAATGATAAACTTTTTTCTTGGCGGTACTTCTTCGCCCATTAGCATGGTAAAGGTATAGTCGGCTTCCTGGGCATCGCTAATTGTCACTTGTTTTAATAGACGGTTTTGCGGATTCATGGTGGTCTCCCAGAGTTGGTCGGGATTCATCTCTCCCAAACCCTTATACCGCTGGATCATCGGCGTTTGGCTGGTTTTTTTGGCCTGGCTGGCAACAACTTCTATTCTTTCGCCTTCAGAATAGGCGTAAAAAAACTGGCGCCCAAAGCTGATTTTATACAAAGGCGGCTGGGCGATGTATATGTGACCCAGTTGGATTATCTGCGGTAAATGGCGAAAGAAAAAGGTCAGAATCAAAGTCATGATGTGGGCGCCATCGACATCGGCATCGGTCATAATGATAACTTTATGATATCTAAGCTTGCTATAATCAACGCTTTCCCCGATTCCCGCCCCCAGAGCAATGATCATGTCTTTGATTTCTCTAAAAGCCAGTACCTTGTCCAGATAAGCTTTTTCCGTATTAAGGATCTTTCCCCTTAAAGGCAAGATCGCCTGAAATGCCCGATCTCGGCCTTGTTTGGCCGAACCGCCGGCTGAGTCGCCCTCAACCAAATAAAGTTCAGATAGTGCCGGGTCTTTTTCCTGGCAATCGGCCAGTTTTCCTGGTAAAGTTGCGCCTTCCAATGCCCCTTTTCTTAATACGGCTTCTTTTGCCGCTTTAGCTGCCAATCGCGCTTTTTGAGCTAAAATAATTTTACCGAGGATCTCACGGCCCACTTTAGGATTTTCTTCAAAAAAAACATCCAAAAACTCCCCGACTGTCTGCTGCACAATCGGTTGCACTTCAGAGTTGCCCAGTTTGCCTTTTGTCTGACCCTCAAACTGCAAATTGGTCGCCGGCATTTTGATGTAAATAATTGCTGCCAGTCCTTCTTTTGTATCATCACCGCTTAATGATTCTTTCAGGTCTTTTTCCGAGAGAATTTTTTTGGCGTAGTTGTTGATTGATTTGGTAAGAGCAATCCGAAAACCAGTCAGATGAGTGCCTCCTTCATGGGTGTTTATTGTATTGACATAAGAATAAATGTTTTCTGAGAGGGAGTCGTTGTACTGAATCACCACTTCTACTTCTTTATCTTCAACTTGTTTATGAATATATATCGGGTCATGGAATGTTTTTTTCCCACGATTTATGTCGCGGATTAGTGAGATAATGCCACCGTCAAAAAAATAGCCGGTTTTGACTTTAGTCTTATGATTATCCATTTTGACATAAAGTGAAGAATGAAGATAAGCTCGTTCTTTGAGTAGTTTTTTAAGTGCCGGATAATTGACTTCAATAGTTTCTTTAAATACTTGGCTGTCTGGTAAGAAAGAAGTAGCGGTTCCGGTTAAAAAAGGATTTTTTAAAAGAGGAGTTTTGATTTGTTTGGCCGGATACATTGGTACTCCGCGTTTGTATTCTTGACGAAATATTTTACCTTCTCTTTTTACCTCAACTATTAGGTGTTCGGATAAGGCGTTGACTACTGAAGCGCCTACTCCATGCAAACCACCGGAGATTTTGTAGGCGCCCTGCTCAAACTTGCCGCCGGCATGCAGCCGGGTCATAACAAGCTCCAAGGCGGAGATTTTATATTTGAGATTGATGTCCACCGGAATTCCGCGTCCGTCGTCGTATACGGAAAAATATCCATTTTCTTCAATCACCGTGAGAATATTATTGGCAAAACCGGCCAGAGCTTCATCAACCGAGTTGTCAACTATTTCGCGAAGGCATTCGTTTATTCCACTTTGTGAAGTGCTACCAATATACATCCCCGGGCGTTTTCTAACAGGTTCTAGGCCTTCCAGAACCACAATCGATTCTGAGTCATATTTATCTTTTTTTGTGTCGTTCGTCATAGGAAATTATATCATAAAATGAAGCTGTTTTTAACTCAAAGCGAAGTAATTATTATAGTGTATTTTGTTAAAATAATGTCGAGCCTGAAGTAAGATGATAAATTTCAGCAGCGCTTTTTCCTTGCACCACAAACTCGATAAACCGGTTGTGTTTTAGGCCGGAACTGCCAATCACCAAAGCCGCTTCTTGGTTTGGTACATCTTTCAAATGATCGTAACATCTGATTTTTCCAAACTTGGTCTGGATTTCTTTACCTGGTTTATGATCGATGTCGGAAGCAAGCATGGTAGTTTTGCAGTTGCCAAAGTTGTCTACCCACCACACGGCCATGGGTGTGTCTTCAATCTGTTCAATCGGGTATTCAATCGAAGGGATTTCTTCACCTTCCATAAGCCATTTGGCAAGGCGGGGCACATAGTCAAAGCTTCTAAACTGGGATTCAATCACCAATTCGCGATACGAGTTTGCAAATTTGTTTTTAACGATCATAGTGTCAATCACTGTTGGTATGTCGGTCAGATAGAGCTTATCAATTAGTCCTAATTTTTTGGCTAAAGACAAGGTGAGACCGTCGACTGTTGAGACAACCAATATTTTTTTATAGGTAAAGTAAGCAAACGGGGTGCCGTTAGGCCATTTTTTACCCCGACCATGGCGGGGTGCACTATTGACTAAAATTATTCCTTCATGCAGGTCTGATGCGTCAATCGCATCAACAATGTTGCCCGAGGCCTCGATATCTTTGAAAGAACCGATACCAATTGTACTGACCGGACAGTTGAAAAATGAAGTAGCCCGCGTCGCTTGGCGGCTCATGACATTGTCGTCATGGCAGTCGTTGATAATGGTGACAAACATATTAATAAGATCAAATCTCAAAACTCAAAATGCAAAATTTAATTGAGACTTAATTAAGAATATTATTTTAATTCCACTTTGGCTCCCGCGGCCTCAAGCTTTTTCTTAGCTTCTTGAGCGGCTTCTTTTTTTGCTCCTTCCACGACCGGTTTTGGAGCGGATTCGACTAATTTTTTAGCGTCCATCAGTCCAAGAGTGGGAACGATTTCGCGGACCGCTTTAATCACGGCCAGCTTGTTTGCTCCGGCTTCAGCCAAAACGACGTCAAAGTTGGTCTTCTCTTCGACTGGTGCGGCTCCACCTCCTGCAAGCGCGGTTCCAGCGGGTGCTGCCATCACAGCCGGCATCGCAGAAACGCCGAATTTATCTTCCAGATATTTTGCCAGATCGGCCATCTCCACAACAGTCATGCTTTCAATCTCTTTAGCGATTTTTTCTAGTTTTTCGGAAAGTTTTATTTTTGTCATATTTTATTCACCTCACCTTCTATGTATGTGATAATAGTTTAACTTGCTTTTTGTGCTTTTTGACTCAACACGTAAACCAATTTTTGTGTGTTAAATTGAAAAGCTCGGGTTGTGCGGGTAAGTGGACTTTTCATACTACCGATGATTTTGGCAATCAGCTCACCCTTGGAAGGAAGCTCGGCGATTTTCTTTAAATCAGCCTGAGGATAAACGATCTGGTCTAAATGGCCTATTTTAAAGACGATAGTCCCCTCGGTTTTGATAAAGTTATAAAAAGTCTTCAGTCCCCGGCTCCAGTCATTTTTCAAAATAAGAAGCGCGGTGTTTTCCTGCAGAGGAAAAGCCTGTTTTTGGAATGTCTGAAGTTGTTTATTTTTGGCCACCAGTTTATTAACGGCTTTCTGAAAAAGTGTATTTTTGACGACAGTCAAAGAGGCGCTGTTGGCTTTGAGCTCTCTTCTTAGCTTTTCAAACGTAATGTGTTTGGTCTTTTCAAATTTAACAAGAGCGAAGTTGGAGCTTTCCTCCAGAGAGTGGATAGTTTTAGACAGAAGTGACTGTTTTTTCAGATTGGGCATAGTTTTTCACTTGGTCTCCTTCGCGTAAAGCTTCGGAAGACTCTATTTCAGGTAAATATTAAAATTCTTACAATCCTCCTTCGCGTAAAGCTTCGGAGGACAAGCCTGAGGTTTTGGTGAATACGATATTATATAAAAATAATTCTAAATAGCAAATATCAAAAAGTCAGCGGCCTTAAGATTCGCTTAGTAATTCTTTTAGCGATTTGGTGTTTTTATCGCTTTTTTCTAGTTTTTTAGACTTTTTATTACCAAATTTAATTTTATAGGCTTGGGCAATTTCTTGTTTTTTATTAAAACGCTCAACCTTGCCCTTGGTATCGATAAAACGTTGTTCGCCGGTGTAAAAAGGATGACATTTAGAACAGACCTCAACTGTCAAATGTTCTGTGGTAGAGCCGGCGGTAAAGGTGTTACCGCATGAACAGGTGACCGTTGCCTGAAAATATGCCGGATGAATTTTCGCTTTCATAGGATAGTCATTATAACAAGAGGTTTAACAAATATCAAAGCAAGAATAGCGACGAAATAAGAATCAAGAATTAAAGACCTTATCCCACTTTCCTTGACCAATGACATCTTCTAGATTGTGATAGCTTTTTCCGATCCGATGATCAGTCAGCCGGTTTTGCGGGAAGTTATAGGTGCGAATTTTTTCGGCCCGCTCCCCGGTACCGACATTTTGCACGTAGGAGTACATGAGTCCTCTTTTTTTTTCTTCTTCAAGCTGGTATATCTTGCCGGCCATAATTTGCAGCGCTATCTGTCGGTTGGCGTCCTGATAGCGCTCTTGGCTTGAGGTGACAACGATTCCAGTCGGTTTGTGGGTTAGGCGGACCGCGGTTGCTACTTTATTGACGTTTTGTCCGCCGTGGCCGCCGGCGCGGAAAAATTGCCATTCCAAGTCGCTTGGGTTAATCCTGAAATCAGACTGCACTACCTGAGGCGTTACCAATATAACGGCGGTTGAGGTATGAATCCGGCCACGCCGTTCAGTTGTCGGTATGCGCTGGACGCGATGAACTCCGGTTTCTTTTTTAAAATAGTTAAAGGCATCATGACCGCTAATTTTTACTACATTCTCATCAATGTACACATACTTCATGGCGCGCTTTTGGGCGAATCGTATATAGGAAAGCAAAAGCTCTTTGCCCCAGATTTTGGACTCGTCGCCGCCAGCCCCCGGCATCGCCTCGATAATGACAACGTTTGGATTAATCTGCATGGTTAAAAAGTCAAATATTAAAACTTTAAAATCCAAACTGAGAAAGTAAATATCCAATAGCATCTTCAATTGTCTGTGTTTTTTCCTCGCCACTTTTCATTTCCTTGACTTTAATCATCTTTTTTTCCGCTTCTTCTGGTCCAATAATCACCACATAGGGAATTCCCTTTTTATCGGCGTATTTTAGTTGTTTGCTGAGTTTATCAAAAGCAGGATATAGCTCAGTTTTAACACCATTTTTTCTTAAAGTACTGGTTGCTGACAAAGACGTTGATAAATTGTTTTTGTCAAATACGGTCACTAAAATTTGGGTAATAAAATTGGCTTGCGAAATGAGCTTAAAATATTCAGCCGCCTCAACCATTCGGTCAAAACCAAAAGCAATTCCTACAGCCGGAACATCCAACCCACCAAGTTGACCAATTAGTTTGTCATATCTGCCACCACCACCGCAGGAACCAACAGTATAACCAGGCAGCTGCACTTCAAAAATCATACCGGTATAATAATCAAGTCCTCGGGCGAGCGTTGGATCAAAAATAATCGATTGTTTGGGCACACCAAGGCCAGTAGCAAGATCAATAATATTTTGCAGGCTAGGAATTATTTTTGTCTTTAATGTGTTTGAGATGACGGCCTCTGCTTGATCTTGTTTAATCCCCTTTTGAACTATTTCGGCGACAACTTGATCTTTTCCGATTTTTGCTAATTTATCGATACTTTGAATCAGAGAAAAGACGTCAACTTTCGATGTCGCACATGGTCTCAAAATGGAAAAAAGTAATTGCCGATCATTAATTATGATATTAATTTCAGGATAGCCAACGTTTTGAAATGCAAAATAAGTTGTAGCGATAATTTCCGCGTCAGAAATTGGCGATTCGGAATTGAAGATATCAATGTCACATTGTGTGAATTCACGGTATCGGCCTTTTTGTGGGTTATCGGCGCGAAAAACGTTTTGGATCTGATAGCGGCGAAAATACCGCGGAAGTACATGTTGATACTGAGTTAAAATACGGGCGGTAGGCACAGTCTGGTCGTAACGTAAAGCAATCTCCCGTCCACCTCGATCTTGAAAAGAGTAAAGTAACTTATCAGCTTCCTGGCCATATTTTCCCAAAAGTAGTGCGGCGTATTCTAGAGTTGGTGTTTCCAAAGGCTCAAAGCCAAAAATTTCAAAAGTTTCTACTATCTTTTTGATCACAAAATCGCGCTTTCTTTTTTCTTCCGGTAAGAAATCGCGGAAACCCTTAAGTGCTTGCGGCGTTAATTTGTTATTTTTCATATATAACATAAACTATTGGCTGTAGCTTTCTAAAGTGAGGCTAAACGTCTTAACTTCTCCATTTCGCCAGACTTTAATCTGTACCCGGTCACCGATTTTTTTCTCATTGATTATCTTAGCCAGACTTTGGTCATCATCCCCGGATACTTTTTGTCCGTCAAATTCGGTAATAATATCTTCTTCTTGCAGACCTGCTTTAGAAGCGGGAGAGTCTTCGATTACCTGTTTGATATATGCTCCTTCCACAATATCATTCAGAATAGCGGTTTTTTTATCGACCATTTGGTAGCGGACGCCGATATACGGACGCTCAAACTGACCACCTCGTTCATTAAAGCTTTTAATGAGCTCTTTAATCACATTGACAGGGATGGCAAAACCAATATTTTGACCTTCACTTGCAATAGCAGTATTAATGCCAATTACCTGGCTGGCGGAATTAAGAAGCGGGCCGCCTGAGTTGCCTGGGCTAATAGCGGCATCAGTTTGGATTACATCGTCTAGTTTTTCCACAAATCCTTCAAAGGGCGAACCGGCAGTGATACCTCTGCCTAAGCCCGAAATTATTCCGGCGGTCACGGTATTTTGAAACTCACCAAGTGGCGTACCAATCGCAATAGCCAGCTGTCCTAGTTGCAGATGAGTAGAGTCACCAAGTTTAAGCGGTTTAAGTCCCGAAGCACCTATTTTCAGAATGGCCAGATCATTTAGTTGATCGCTATAGATTTTTTCAACCAGGTATTTTTTTTTGTCATTTGTGATAACTTGGTATTTAGCAGAATCATCCGCGATCACGTGTTTGTTGGTAATGATCAGACCGTCGGCTGTAATTATAAAGCCGCTGCCAATATTTTGTTCGATTTGTTTTTGTTGGCCCGGAATAGTTTGAAAAGGCCCAAAAGGGTCAGATGGATTGATTTGAATCCGATCACCGGTGGTGGTTGTTTTACTGATGCCAACAGTCACCACCGAGGGTAGTGCGTCTGCCACCACCTTAGTGATAACCGATTCCTGATAAACTACCGTTTGTTTTTCGGGAGGTGTTGTCAAAGACGAAGACGTGGAGGGTTTGGGGATGTTGAGAAAACTTAACTGAGGAATAATGTTTTTTTGGGACAAGTAAGCAAGGAAGATGATGATAAATGCTAAAAAGAAAAGTGTTTTTTTCATAGCGATAAATACACTGATAATATTTTACTTAGCGACAAGTCCGACTGCTTTTTGTAGTTGCAGATCGGTTTTAGGAGTCAGAGTGTTGGCTCCATCCAATTGATTCTCAACTACAATATTTGGCTCGATGCCTTTGCCATTTATCCAGTCCCCTTTTGGTAGTATCCACTTGGCAATAGTTACATGGACGCCGGCTCCCTCCTGCAGATCAAACGCTTGCTGAACCGATCCCTTGCCAAAGCTTTTTTCACCCACAAGCACGGCTCTTTTATGGTCTCTTAGTGCGCCTGATAAAATTTCTGAGGCCGAAGCAGACCCTTTATTTATTAGCACCACCATCGGGATATTTATCAGACGACCTTTCCTGGTAACATTGTACTCAATTGCCGAGGCGTCGGTTGATTTCTGGCTCACGATTAGTTTTCCTTCAGGTAAAAATTCCGACGCGATATCAACTGAGCTTTCCAGATATCCACCGGGATTATCTCTCAGATCAAGCACCATGCCGGAAATTTCTTTATTTTTCCATTTGAGCGCAATCTCATCTACTGACTTATTCCATTCCTTGACCGTATCATCCCCAAACTGAGTTAGTTTCAGATTGGCTACTGTGGCACATTCCTTTTGACAGCTCGCCAATTTTTCATAGGAGAGTTCTACTGAGGGCGCTTTTAATTCTTGTCTGGTAATTGGAACATCAAGCGGTTTATCTTCATTTACTCTCTCCACGGTTAAGATGACTTTTGTCCCTTTTGTGCCACGGATTCTGGAGACGGCATCATACAGATTCCAGCCTTTGGTTGACTTTCCGTCAACTTTAGCCACAATATCACCCGATTTCAAACCTGCTTTTTCCGCAGGTGAATTTTTAAGTGGAGCAATAATTACAATCCGATTTTCTTTTAAACCAAGCTGCGCCCCGATCCCTTCGTATTTTCCATCAAGCGAGTCTTTGGTTATCTTATTTTCCTCCGGTGTCAGAAAAAAAGTGTAAGGATCATCAAGAGAAGCCACCAAGCCTTTTATTGCCCCGTAATACATTTTTTTCGGATCGATTTTCTTTTTATCAACATATTTGTTTTCAATTTTTTCCCAAGTGTCCCAAAACAGACTAAAGTCAAGGGTTTTGGTCTGGCCGGTCTGTTTGTTATTGGGCGTAAAGACTGAGTAGGTAATCAGTTGACGGAGGCTATTTTTAGTTTGATACTCCCCGGTTTTGTATCCCACCCCAAACAAGAAAATAGCAACTGAAAGATAGAGCAAGATATTAGTCAGCTTATTAGATTTCATATAAAAAACTGTCGTAAATTAACTAAATTTTTTATTATACGCTTGAAAAAATTCTACTTCAAAAGCCGTTTATTTTTTACTTTTTATTGAATAATTTTTTTATCAGGCGTAAAAGTATATTGTAGTATCATCCTCACCGGTTATGCAATAGGGCAAATGGCCATCCAGGATTTGCTTGAAATCTTCGATCTTTTTGATCTTGATTTTAGGCAGTTTAGTCTCTTTTTTTAGATCTGATAAAGTAATAAAACCATTAGCGCCCAACGTTTCCTGTTTTACCTGGTCAAAAAGCTTAATCTCCTCAACACAGATAAATTTATTACTAATCGTTTCTTCGGTTAGCTTATTTTTGTCTTTATGATAAGTCACCTGTCCGCCGGTATATGTTTTTTGCGGTTGGGTTTGATATTTAACAAGCTCGTTTACCTGAAGTTGAAGTAGATTTCCGTCTATGCCTATGACTGTTCCCTGGAAAAAACAGGGGATAATGTTTTTCTGATCAGTAGCCGTTTCAATAAGAAGCGTACCGGTTTGATGGTTGACCTCTTTGATCAGACCTTCAAAATTACTGACAAACTGTTTTGAAGAAAGAAAAGTTTTATATTCGGCTAATAATTCACCTTTTTTAACGGTTTCACCAACAAATTTTTTCAGAAACTTGAATATCCTTTCCGGTCTGAAACCAAGAGACTCGCTGATTTTTAAAACCGCATTGGTGGGAGAACTTTTTTTGAGAAATGGGCTTTTCAAATCTACATCTTGGCCGACACTGACTAATAATTCTTGATGATTTGGAATATAAATGGTTAGATTCATTGCCTGATTATAGCAATTATCGCAAGCCCTGGTAAGAGGTATAAGGAATCAAGGCGAGATAACGGGCATATTTGATGTGTTTTGTCAGTCCTCTTTGGTGTTTGGCACAGACTCCGCTCTTTTCCCGACCAACAATTTTCATCCGTGAAGTCAGAAATTTACTGAGATTCTCAGTGTCTTTGTAATCGGGTGTAAGTTTATATTTACAGTAAAAACATTTTGCCATAAATTAATGTCTTATTAAATTAAAATGGAATATCGTCCGGATTTACTTTTTCCTCTACAGACGAAGATTTCTCTTCGGTGTTTTCTTTTTTTTCTTCTTTATTGGGTTTTTCTTCCTGTTTTTTTTCGTCCGGCTTTTTATCTGCGGATACGGTTTTTTCGTCTTTAGTATTGTCTTGTTGCATCGGCGGCCTTCGGCCATCGCTAAATACAATGAAATCGTCAAGCACAATCTCAGTAATCTGTCTTTGCTGACCGTTTTTATCGGTATATTCACGATAGGTAATTCTACCCTCAAGATAAACTTTTCTGCCTTTTGCCAGCAATTTACCGCAGAGTTCGGCAAGTTTTTGCCAGGCGACAATGCGGTGAAATTGAGTATCTTCTTTGGTTTGGCCATCGTTGGTAGTCCAAGTACGGTTAGTAGCTACTCCAAAAGTACATACAGCAGTACCGGCTGGTGTGTACTTCAGTTCCGGATCGCGAGTCAGATTACCAAGTAACATGATTTTATTGATTGATCGGCTGGCCATAAATTTAACTTTAAATTATAAAGTTTGTAAATTAACTTTCTTCTTTTTTGAGAAGAAGAAAACGGATAATATGATTGTCAAAATTAAGGGTCTTTTTTAAACCAGACAGTTTGTCTTTGGCAAGTTGAATCTTCCAGGTGAAGTAATCGGCAACAAGGATTTTATTAATCGGGTAGACCAAAGACTGCTTGCCCCAGTGTTTTTCCTCAATAACTTTACCGGCAAGCTCGACTATCACTTTTTTGATGGTTTCGGTGTGTTTGGAATCTTCCAGAAGGAAAGTTATTTCGTAGTTATTCATATATCAGCTTCGTTTATCTCTTTTTATGTCAACAGAATAAGTTAAAATAATAGAATCCAATCAACATATAATAGTAAGAATATGGTTAAAAATCAAGTGCAAAAAGCATTTTTCACAAATCCAGGACTAAATTTTTTTGTAGCCTTAAGACAATTATTCAAAAAATACTGGTTTTTTGTTGCCGGTGGGTTGTTTTTGTTTCTGAGCCTGTATACGCGGTTTACTGGACTCAACTGGGGACTGCCCTACCCGATGCATCCGGATGAGAGAAATATGGCGGTAGCCTTAACCCAACTGAGTTGCGAAAGGGCAGATTTGGCCAACTGCCTCAATCCACATTTTTTTGCTTACGGTCAATTGCCGCTTTATCTAGGATACTTTTTACTCATGGGTTACAAGTGGCTGTTTAGTTTTGGAACTACTCCAATCAGTTTTACCCAAGCGGTTTTGGTTCTTCGTGCCATCTCCGCCTTTGGGTCGTTTCTTACGATTTTGATCCTACTTAAGATAACTTTTCTTTTTTTTCCCAACCTTAAAAGTCAAAGTCGTCTAAGCGGTTTTTTTTCTTTAACAAGTTTTTCTTTCATAGTAGCTAGTTTATTTATTTTTTCACCCGGACTGATACAGCTGGCTCATTTTGGCACTACAGAATCACTGCTGATGTTCTTTTATCTACTAATTTTATTTTTTAGCCTCAAACTGTTTTTGGAGCAGATGTCGATAAAAAAATATATCTTTGTTTCCGGTGTTTTTTCGGGTCTGGCCGTAGCGACCAAAGTGTCGGCTCTCATATTTACAGTTGTGCCACTGGCCGCGATAATCTGGTACTTTTTTAAAAACGGCCAGACCCGAAAACTGCTAAGTATCTTTTTTGCTACGATGAATATGCTAAGTCTGACGCTGATTATTGGTGTCTTAGCTTCCCCTTATAACCTTATCGATTTTACCGATTTTATTGGCTCCATGCGCTACGAGACAGATGTAGCCACCGGCCGGTATATTGCTTTCTATACCCAGCAGTTTGTCAATTCTGTCCCGTTGGTTTTTCAGTTTATTAATATCTTTTCATATTCTCTGGGTTGGCCGATCTTACTGTTGTTTTTGTTAGGTTTTTTTCTATTTCCTACAAACCGATTATTTAACATTATTAGGCTGGCTTTTTTAGTATATTTTTTGCCAAGCGCTTTTTTATTTGTTAAATGGACGCGTTTTATGGCACCGGTTTTTCCGATAATGGTGCTTCTGGCAGTGCTTCTCTTGGTTCAAATTTATTTAATACTGAGCCATTTATCAAGTCGCAGTTTAGTAAAGTTTGATTACCGGCATGGTATCTTGAGGTTTATTTTTTTGTTGATTATAATAGCGGCGGCATTGCCTGGAGTTGCATATCTTTCGGTGTACTTGAAGCCGGATGTGCGTTTTCAGGCGTCGGAATGGATATATAAGAATATACCTGCTCAAGCTCATATTCTTTCAGAAACTGCCAACGTGGTTGATATGCCAATTGAAAACCCTACCAGTAACCGGCGCTTTTTGGAAAATAAACACTATTCGTATTCCCCTTTTAATTTTTATGAGCTGGAGAACGTTCCCGTACTGCAGGCAGCTCTTGATAACAATTTAAAACAAGCAGATTACATTTTCGTTCCGTCGCGGCGGGTGTTTATGAATTTCACCTGTGAGAAACCTGATTCTGGTCAATTGAGGGACCAAAATCCAACGCTGATTTTTTTTAGTGCCTATTGGGTGGACCGTTGCGCGAAACTGGAGTACAAATATCCCCAACTGGTTGAGTATTACCGAAAATTATTTTCGGGAAAACTGGGTTTTAAAAAGGTGGCGGAATTTGCTTCTTTCCCGCAAATTGAATTATTAGGCCAACAATTTGTGGTTTTTCCTGATGAGACGGCGGAAGAATCATATAGCGCGTTTGATCATCCGGTCATTAGAATCTATCAACGTCAACTCTAAACCAATTAACAAAACCACGGCGTAATTCGCTATACTGATTTGATGGACCTGAATTCGTTTTTTTATCCCAAATCAGTGGTGATTGTGGGGGTCTCTGCCAATCCTCAGAAAATCGGCTATCTGGTGTTGAAAAACATGTTTGACCAGGGCTATAAAGGTAAGATTTATTTGGTTAATCCCAAACACAGCGCAATACTGGAACAAAAAGTATATCCGTCAATTAAAGACATTAACGATAAGATCGACTTGGCGATTGTTGCTTTACCGGCCAAAATGATCATCCCTTACCTTGATGAGATCAAGTCTGTTGGTTGTCAAAACGCCATCGTTTATGCGGCGGGCTTTAAGGAGTCGGGTAAGGAAGGAAAAAAGCTTGAGGAAGAGTTGATCGAAAAAGCCGAAAAATTCGGTATCACTGTTTTGGGACCAAACTGCTTAGGCTTTATCAATACCAGCCTTGGCATTAATGCCACTTTTTTGAAAGGCTCCTCGCCTGCCGGTAATATCGGCTTTATTTCCCAGTCGGGCGCTTTGGGTAGCGTGATGGTCGATTATTACGCCGGACACCAAAACCTGGGTTTTTCTCATTTTGTTAGCTTGGGTAACAAAGCGGTGATTGACGAGACTGAAGTGTTGGATTTTCTGAAAAACGACAAGCAAACTGAGGTAATCGGGATGTATTTGGAAGATGTACGGATAGGTCAAAAGTTTAGAAAAATATTAACGGCAACCTGCAAGGTAAAGCCGGTTGTGATTTTAAAGTCCGGCTCAACTGAGGAAGGCTCTCAAGCGGCACTTTCCCATACCGGGGGTTTGGTGGGTGATGACGATATTTATAGTGCGGTTTTTGGCCAGTCAGGAGCGATTCGAGCCAATGGTTTTTCGGAGTTTCTTAACTTACTGAGATTATTTAGCTTTAAACGTGTCCCCAGCTCGCGCTCGACACTGGTGCTTTCCAATGCTGGTGGATTGGGTGTGTTGCTGGCTGACGATCTGATAAAAAATCAGTTATCTTTAGTGACAATCTCCGAAGATACAAAAGAAGACCTGTATCGCGCTTTTGAAGAAGCAAAAAAAATTACCGTCCATAACCCGATTGATCTTTTAGGCGATGCCAGTGCTTTTGATTATGAAAGGGCAATTTTCTCAACTTTAAAGGAAAAAAATATTGGCTCAGTAGTGGTTCTTCTGACTCCGCAGGCCAATACTGAGATATTAAAAACCGCTAAAGTGGTGGCCAAAGCTCAGCGGAAAATCGATAAGCCAATTTATCCGGTCTTTATGGGTAAAAAATCCATGGCCAAGACACTGCATTTTTTTGAAGACAACCATATCCCCTATTTCAAAACTTATGACGGCTTGCCGGTGGCGCTTGACAAAATCAACACCTTTTTGGAGTGGCAAAAACAGGCTTCCCGTCGTGATAGCAACCTGATACAGACATTGTCGGTTGTTGCCAACCGGCCGGAAATTGAAAAAATTTTAATTACATACCAGGACCAGAAAATTGTTAATATGCAAGATTCGCTGGATGTTATTTCGCTCTCCGGCATTGAAGGCGTTAACACTTCTTTTGCCAGCTCAATTTCTGATCTATCACATGCCATGACGCAGGTCTCCTTTCCGGCTGTCCTAAAAATTGCTTCAGAAACTATCACTCATAAAACCGAGGTCAGGGGTGTTTTTTCCAACATCAAATCATTAGATGAACTGTATTTTTCGTTTCGGAAAATTATGCAAAATCAAGAGGCCAGAGGATGTTATGTACAACCGATGGCGTTGGGTTATGAGCTTTTGCTTGGAGCCAAACGCGATCCGGTGTTTGGACCGGTGATTCTTTTGGGGATGGGTGGCATTTTTGCTGAATTACTCAAAGAGGCGGTGTATTTTGTATATCCTTTTTCTTTTGATTGTTTTCAAAAAACATTGATTAAATCTAAGTTTGCCAAATTAATTAGCGGTTTTCGCGGTAAACCGCCGCTTGCCGTCCAACCACTTTATGAAGTGGCAATGAAGCTTGGCGTGTTGCTCGAAAAAGTGACCGAGATTAAGGAGATTGATATCAATCCCCTGTTTGTCCAGGGGTCGACAATAAAGGCGGCAGACAGCAGAATAATTCTGCAGTAAGAAAACTTATCTCGGAAATATTTCGTGTTCCAGCAGGTTGAGACGGTGTTCATGATCAATCAGTTTTTCCTCGTTTGGAGAAAAGCAATCCCGTATATAATCAATAATTTCTTTTACGGCAAAATTCAGATCAACCTTTGTTGCAAAACGCTCAAGATCTTTTTTAGTCGCAAATACCTGTTTTAGCTCAGTGATATCAGTTTTAGTTAACATAAACCAATATTAATTTCTTATTACTTGAAAAGTAATCACTTTTTTCTAATTTTATATACACCGTGTGTATCTTCGATTTTATAGCCCTGACTCTCAATCTCTTTTCTTAGAGCATCCGCCAAGGCGAAATTATTATTATTTTTTGCGTACTGGCGGTCTTTTGCCAGTTGAAGCACTTTTTTGGGAATTTCCGTTTCTTTGGTTGTTTTTAGCTTAAGTCCCAGCACTTGATCAAAATCATCCAATAGTTTCAATTTTTCCGCCGAGTCAAGTGGTGATTTAAGCATTTCCCACACTGTAGCGATTGCTTTGGGAGTTTGCAGATCATTGGCCAAAGCTTGCTGAAAAGAAGTTTTATACGGAACTGAGGTTTGATCAGGGGCTTCGGTAGCTAGGTTTTTGAATTCTGCCGCTAAACCGCCTCTAGTGTCTTGCAGTTTACGGAAAGCGTCATTTGCTGCTTTGGCCGCCTTCCAGCTAAAATTCATCTCTTGCCGGTAATGGGTCTGCATAAATAATAACCGAAGCGACAATGGGTCAATCCCCTTTTTTTGTACATCTTCAATGGTGAAAAAATTATCTTTTGATTTGCTCATTTTTTCATTTTTGACATTAAGAAAAGCATGATGAACCCAGTAGTGGACAAACGGCTTGCCGGAGGCGCTTTCCGACTGGGCGATCTCATTTTCATGATGAACACCGATATGGTCGACTCCGCCGGTATGAATATCAATACTTTCGCCAAGATACGCCATACTCATCGCCGAACATTCAATGTGCCAGCCCGGAAAACCATCACCCCAAGGACTTTCCCAATGCATGGAATGATCTTTAAACCTACCTACGCTTTTAAACCATAAAGCAAAGTCAGCCGGATGTTTTTTTTGCGGATCGACCCGTACTTCAGCCCGAACGCCAGATAATTTTTCAGTTAATTTTTGTTTGGAAAGCCGACCGTAATTGGGAAAAGTCGTCACGTCAAAATATACCGCTTCCTTAGTCTGGTAGGTATGGCCGTTAATTTCCAGAGTTTGAATTAACTTAATCATCTGTGGGATATGATCAGTAGCGCGGCAGGTGATATCGGGCGGTGTGATATTAAGCGCCTTCATTGTCTTGCTGAAAAAATCAGTATAAAACCGGGCCACCTCCCAGACGGTTTTTTGTTGCTTTTTTGCCCCTTTTTCCAGTTTATCCTCACCGGTATCATCATCGCCAGTCAAATGGCCAACATCAGTAATGTTCATCACGTGTTTCACATGATAGCCTAGATAAATTAAGGTTCGTTTGAGAACATCGTCCATCGTGTATTTTCGCATATGACCCAAGTGAGTATAGTCGTACACTGTTGGGCCGCAGGTATAAAGGGTGACAAGTGAAGGGTTAAGCGGCTTAAATTTTTCAATTGATCTGGAAAGCGTGTTATATAGTCTCATAATTCATATTTTACACTGTTTTATCATTTCAGACTTCAATCGTCATATCATCCAGAGCAGAAATAGTGTTTTGAAATATTTTTTGGGCTTTTTTAGCCGCATATTTTTTTAATTTGATTGTAGTATATAAATTGGCAGCAAAGTGGGTAAGCACTAATTTTTTTACACCGGCTTTCACAGACAAGGCAGCCACTTCTTCTGGTGAAGCATGACCCCATTTAATATTTGGTTGTTTTTCCAGATAGGAACTCTCATGGATCAAGATATCGGCTTTCTGGGAAAGCAATTCCGCGTTTTTGCAAATTCCGGTATCGCAGCAGTAGGTTATTATTTTGCCTTCGGTTTTTATTCGAAAACCCAAGGTCGGATCAACATGCGTTAAAGCTTTCACCGTGAAAGGAAAAGGCTTGGTATATTCTCCCTCTTTTATGCCATGAATAGTCACTTTTGTCGGCAGATCTTTTATAGGCATGGTAAATGGGTGGCTTAAAAGATATCGAAGCTTGCTTACATAATCTTCAAATACATAGATATCTAATTTTGATAATTTAGAAAAACTACCAAGAATATGTAGCCCTTCAATGTGGTCGATATGAAGATGACTAATAAAAAGAATAGTCGGTTTATTAAAATTAAGATATTGATTCAGTTTATAAATCCCGTTACCCGCATCAAAGATGATATTAAATTTATTTGTTTCCACTAAAGTACAGATAGTATTTCCAGCAAGTGTGTCATACCAACCATTGGTTCCCAAAAAAGTAATTTTCATGTTTATTATTATAACAAAGACAGCTTTGGCCAGTGATGCCTATTAAAATTGATCTTTTTATATTAGAGTTATTTCTTTAATTCTGTGTTGTCCTCCTGATCTGACTTCAATACTTAACCCTTCGTTATTCACTCGACCCATTGAAGAGCGATCTTCGGAGGATACAAGAGTCGCTAATTCTCATTCTTCAAAAAGCGACTCTAGTGTCGGGGTGGGCGGACTTGAACCGCCGACCTTACGGTCCCGAACCGTATGTTCTAGCCATCTGAACTACACCCCGTTTAGCTGTTACAGTTTCCTTATTATATCGGATATTATCCAAACTTTTCTAATAATATTTTCAGATTAAACAGCAGTTGAATGAATTAAAAAGTATTGGTATGATACGTATCTGATACATATGATGGAAAACAAGCGATTCCAAACATTAACTCGAAGACGATTTTTATCATCCGCTGTTTTAGCGGGCGCTGGAGTGTTATTACAAGCAGTAGCTCCTCTACCGCCTATTTTACCAGGACTTAGCGAATCGCCAACGGCACCAAATGTGCTTGGAATAAAGGCAGTGGAATCAGTTTTACCACAATCAGACATGTCGCCTGAGGCATTAACATCTGTTATACCGATTCAAACAGAATATAACGAAGAGCCGCTGAACTTGGCGCTTAAAAACGTACCGCAAGCCGCATTTTGGCCTATTCCGGCGGTTCAAGTGGCAGCTACAAAATATAATCGCACGCCAAATGTCCAAACCTGGACAGCAGGAGGAAATCAAGAATTTCATTTTTCCTATAATAATTCCACATGGCGCTATGCTTTTGCTGATAAAGATGTAACTGGTGTAGGTATTTATGATTGCATTGATGACCCTCAAAATAAAATGAGGCTGATAGCAGGCTTAAAAGGAACGGGTGGAAATAATCTGGTGGTATATCAAGCAGACAAAACCACCGGCACTTTAACCCCAATTAAAAACTATACTGGAGTACAAGCGGTAGGTCAGGTCTATCTTGATCAGAAATATCGACAGAATAACGCCTGGGTAATAACGAGAGGTACTCTGCCAAATAGCACTTCACAATGGAAAACAACTTTTGATTTGAGCGTCAATTTAGCAGTTGCTGATAATACAGGTTATGAGTATGCCATAGATCATACGTCAGTGTTATATCATGACCCTTTCGGTTGGAATGATTTTCAAGTTGATGGGTTAGTTAATGCGGTGAAACAAGTAAACATGTCAGATTATGGTATACGCGATAGCGTTGAATATGAACCAATACCTGGGGGTTGGGGCAATCCACGCGCGCTAGCAGTGCTAGAAGGAGAAAATCAAAACATAATATTAGTTTTAACTGATACGGGGATATGCAAGGTGGCGATGTCTTTAGACCACCTAAAAGCCCTAAGTTGTAATAGAATTAAATCATCTGACAATAATTACGCTAGACCGATCTTACTAATGCAGGCAAAAGAATCAACTCTAGTGGTGGCAGTAAATAATAATCAGTTTGTTAAAGCTGATGGTTTTGATAATCTTAGATTAACAGGACAGTATAACAGCGGTAGAGCATTTCAGCCAAACTCAATTAGCATGGGTAATGGTTTTGTAGTTGTGGGAAGCGATCAAGGAATGTTGGTAATTAATGATGTTGATTTTAATAATCCTGATTTTTTTATTCCATTTCAGGGGTATTTACCAACCATTCTTCGTCAATAATTTTTATACTTCATTATTATCTCCCAAACTGGCCTTTATTTTCAAAACCGGTTGTTGCTTTCCGATGCTGCGGCTGCCACCACTTGGGCTTTATTTTACCATGTGGCTCCTCCCCTGTCTGTTCCTGGGGTTTTTTCCCCTCATCAGCATGTTGTTTGTTTTGTGCGTCTTCCGTTTCTTTTTTAGCTTTTTCTTGTCTTTCTCTTTCAATATCGGAAATTGCCTGCATCTCGGAAGATTTAAAACGTTTAAAATGGTGCAAAGCAGCTGCTTTTTGATATTTTTCAGAATCTTGCTTGCCATACTGCTTTTCTAAATTTGCCAGATCCAAAGGGGTATGGTTTTTATTTGCTTTTTCAGACTCCGCTGATCTTGCCGGTGCGTCAGGCAAAACGGTTCGTTCGCTTCTCAAAAGCGGTGAAAGAGGATTGAGTGCATCAACGACTCCTTCAGCAACACCAGCCCCAATATCTTTAAAAGCCTCAAACGGATTGTCGTATGTTTTTACCGGCGTCTTTTTCATATATTATTTAGCGCGTAACTACCTAATTAATTTTAAACTAAATCCCAAGCATTGCTTTGGCGTTTTCTGACATTCGCTCCATAGTCCAGGGCGGATCAAAAGTAAGGGTAATTTCGATGTCTTTTTCGTTAACGCCAAGGGTGTTAATGTGGCTTTTAATCTCCTCCTCAATCACCGAATACAACGGGCAGCCAAGTGAAGTCAGCGTCATGGTGATCTTTACTTTCTTTTCACCAGTAACTTTGATATCATATATCAACCCCAGGTCAATGATTGACATGTTCAACTCCGGATCCATAACTTGCAAAAGTTGTTTCTCGATCATTTTTTTTGAGACGGTCATAACTTGTAAAGTATAGCAAATGATATAATCTTAATAAACCTACGGGTGAGGGAGATTGTCGAATTCTTGTCAGCCAGAAATTTGCTTGATAAATTATTTCTCAGACAACTTCTGTTGGACAAGGTGGATGACACTCTTGTCATTGTTATTATTTATTTTTTAATTATGCTACAGTACAAAGTTCGTTTTTTGCCGCTTGGTGGGGTAGTTGGTGTTACTAAAAACATGTATGTGTATGAGATTTATGAGGGAGATGTTCTAAAAGATATCTTGATTGTCGATTGCGGTATGGGCTTTCCTGAAGCCAATGAGTTGGGAGTTGATCTGGTGATTCCCGATATTTCCTATCTTGAGGATAAAGTCGATAAAATTCGCGCATTGCTTTTTAGCCATGGCCACGAAGATCATATTGGAGCCGTGCCTTTTTATTATGAAAAACTGGGAAAACCACCTATTTATACCAGCAAATTAACCGCTCTTTTTATCACCAATAAAGCGCGGGAGTTTAGCCAGAACGTCAATATAACTCAAATTGATTACGCCCACGATTATCGGTTTGGGGAGTTTGACGTACGCTTTATCAACGTTACTCATTCGATTCCCGACACTACCCATATTCTTATCAAGACACCGGTTGGCGCCTTTTATCACGGTCCGGATTTTAAGTTTGACCTGACCCCTCCTTACGGCAGTCCGCCTAATTTTTACGAAATTGTCAAAGCCGGACATGATGGTATCCTTTGTCTGTTATCCGATTCTTTGGGTTCGGAGCGGGAGGGTCTGACGCTGTCTGAGTCAGTAGTTGGGCAGACTTTTGAGGATGAGATGCGAAAAACCAAGGGTAAATTTTTTATGACCACCTTTTCTTCCAATATTTCCCGTATTAGGCAGTGCGTTGAAGCGGCTATCAAATTTAACCGAAAGATATTCTTTTTAGGCCGTTCAATGAAGCAAAATACCGATGCGGCAGGCGATATTGGCTATTTGCCTATCCCCTATGCGCTTACGGGTAAAGAGGATGAAGTGATGCAGATTCCGCCAAACAAAGTGTGTCTGATTGTGGCGGGCTCTCAGGGACAGTATGATTCAGCGCTTTCTAAAATTGCCCGAAATCAAAATCCTAACATCCGTATCAAATCAGGCGACAAGGTGATCTTTTCTTCAGATCCGATCCCAGGCAATGAAGATGCGGTATACGCATTGATTGAAGATCTTTCTTTGCAAGGGGCAGATGTCATTTATTCAGACATCCAGGATCAGCTTCATGCCTCAGGTCACGGCAGCCAGGAAGACCTTAAATTTTTAATGCGCTTTACCAACCCGAAATATTTTATTCCCATTGGCGGCACTATCCGGCATCAGCGGCAGTACCGAAAACTAGCGGTTGACCTGGGGTATCAAAAAGAACAGCTATTTATGCTTGATGAGGGTGACACAGTTTGGTTTACCAAAAACGAAGCCCGTAAAGGTGATACGCTGATAACCAGAAACATTTATGTTGATGCCTATGGAGTTGGCGATGTGGGCAATATTGTGCTTCGAGACAGACAAACTTTGTCTTCCGAAGGTATGGTCGTGGCAATGGTGGTGGTTGACAAGATGGGAAAATTAATTATCAGACCAAAGATTTTAACGCGCGGATTTGTGTTTGAAAAAGGAGAAGACAAACTGTTTGACGATGCGGTAAAGTTGATAGAGAAGATTTTAAAACCCAGAAACGAACGGCTGCTTGAACTTGGCAGTCTGAAAAAGGAATTGGGACGCGAAGTAGAATCGTTTTTCTTTAAGGCGCGCGGAAGAAGACCGCTGGTGATGGTGGAAGTTATCCAAATATAACATCGTTAATAGCGATAAGATAAGAGCAAGAGCTAGTGGTTGATGTTGGATTTACTCTTTTTATGGCCAGTTTACCGAATAATTTAAAGCAGATATCCCTGTTTCTTGAGAGGTTGCCGGGTATTGGTGAAAAAAGCGCCAACCGGCTGGCGTTCTATCTTTTGCGGATGCCGCAGGAGGATTTACAGGAATTTGCCAAAAATGTATCCGAGCTTAAGGACAAAACCAAGCGCTGCGCACAGTGTTACAACCTCACCGAAGAGGAAGTCTGCGCAATCTGTCTTGATTCTAAACGTAACCAGGGCATCATCACCGTAGTGGAAGACGTACTTGATCTCCTTTCTTTTGAAACCGGGGAAATCTACCAGGGGGTTTACCACGTGCTTCATGGTAAAATTGACCCTTTAAACCATATCGGTCCAGACGACATCTTTGTTGAAGCCCTGCTTGAACGGGTCAGAAAAGGCAAAAAAACGGTCAAAGAAGTTATTTTAGCCACTAATCCTGATATGGAAGGCGAGGCGACCG
>MGAR01000010.1:0-22886 GCA_001789805.1 Candidatus Roizmanbacteria bacterium RIFCSPLOWO2_01_FULL_41_22 | reverse complement strand
CTGATATGGAAGGCGAGGCGACCGCGATGTATATCCGCAATAAGCTCCAGGAGTTAAAAAAACAAGACGCACTCCCCTTTTCTATCACCCGCCTGGGCTACGGCATGCCAATCGGCGGCAGTCTCGAGTACGCCGACTACATGACTCTTCGCAAAGCGATGGAAAATAGGAATAGGTATGAATAAAAACACCTAGAAGAAAGAAGCCCAATTTTTTACAAGACGTCTCGCTGAATTTTCAAGATCGTCTTGTGATACCTCTTGGCCTTTATTGAGTTTGTCTCTTAATACGTTATCAACTATTCGTAAATGCAAAGGTTCATTTTTTAGCGGCGCTAGATATGTAGTAAAACCGGAAATAAACAAATCTTCAACACTGATTAAATGTAGGCCGTCAGTACGTACATAAGTTTGATTTAATAATGCTCGCTTATATAAATTAATAGCCGCCTTTATATCATCTGGAGTTCGAGCTTGGCAAACGCCTGTAAAATTAATATGAGCAGAACGGCCAGGATAAGCAAGTGGTCCTAAAGTTATTTTATCTTTATTCCTAATTAGACCGGCTTTTATATTAAAATTTCTGTTCCATATCATTGCCACCTCGATATCGAGTTTAGCTGCTAAATTATAATTAATTGACGCATAAGGTTTGAGATGTGGGAATACTTCTAAAGTCCTAATTCTATAAGGCCAAAATCCTACTGCGCGAGGTTCGCCATTTCGAATAAAAGGTTTTTCTGCATTATCAAATATACTCGTAAATGTTTCTTCAGAAATGCCATTAACAACTTGTTGACCACCATCCCAATAGTCTACAGGAAAAGTACATTTTAACCTATCTGGCACTTGCGTAAAATCTGTAAAAGGAACTGGACAATGATAATAAAATGGACGTTCAGACATAGTTAGTACGAAATTATACTATAGGTTGATGAAAAAGATACTATTATTATTTATTTGAAGATTTTTATTTTATGAAGAGATTCATGCAAACTAGAATGAAATATGTATATATTGATCAAATTTTTATTGTTTCGGATACAATTTGTCTTTATTTTTCAGTGTTTGTAGTTCCTCAGCAATGACCGGCGCCACGGAGTATTCGATCATTTTGGCAAATTCATCTCCCGGTTTAAAAGCAATGGTATTAGTAGTGAAGAACTTAATTAGTTTAGAATTTTGCAGTCTTTCGGCGGCGCCTTCGGTAAAGTCGTGATGGACGGCGGCGGCATAGACCTCGGTGGCCCCACGAGCTAAACACAGATTTATTGCCGGGATCATCGTGCTTCCAGACACTACCATATCATCAACAATAATGGCAATTTTGCCTTTGATATCGCCGTATAAGTCATACGGTTCGGCTTTATGCATCACGTTTTGGTCACGTTTTTTTTCAATCACTACTTCATTAAATTTTTCCGTTCCGTAAAACTCAATACCAAATTTTCGTACCTTTTCCACCGCTCCCTGGTCGGGCGAAACTAAAGCCACTTTATTGAGATCGACCTTTTCGTTTTTAAAAAAATCGGCGATTTTATGGGCCAAAAGCGGAAAAGCAGAAGCATTCTTAAAGGGGATCGTAAATATTCCAGCCGATCCTTCGTCATGCAGATCTAAAGTAATTAATTTGTTAAAACCGATCGTTTCAAAAAGTTTTATTACCACGTTTACGGAAACACACTCACCCGGTCGGTGCTGGATGTCCTGTTTGGCATACCCAAAGTAAGGGATGATACCCATCACTTTTTGCGCCTCCTGGCGGCGCAGGGCATCGCAAAATAGAGCCATTTCCATGATATGGGTGTCAGTGGGATTGGAGGTGGCCTGGATGATAACGCAGTAATCGTCTTGGACGTCTTCCTGTACAGTTACTTTGACTTCCGAATTGCCGAAACGGACAATTTCTGCCTCAGCTAATGGAGTATTAAGTAGTTTTGCTACTTCCTTGGACAGATGAAGATTAGCTGAACCTGAGAATAGTTTTAGCATAAAAAAATATAACATGTAACTTGTAACATTTCATATTGTTGTCTTATAATTATAAAGTTATAAAATCATTGATTGCCTTCCTGTGCCGATATTTCCAGCAGTTTTTTAGCTGCCATTTCCTGGGTTTTTTTAACCGCCTCATTAATCGCCTCGGCAATCCGGTTTTCAATAATTCCGTCCACGCTGACCTCTAAAATCTGCTGATCACCACGGGCTATCACTACAACACCGTTTTTTTCTATTGTCACCTGTTCCTGCTGCAGGGCTTTTTGCATCGCCTGTGCCTGTCGTTGTAATTTTTGTATGTCACCCAAACCGCCAAAAGGATTTGCCATATTATTAAAATAATTATTAATTACAAATTACAGTCTATTGTTTCAGATTATAGAATTCAATTACCGCAATCTCAAGGGGAATTGCGGGAATGGGTGAAATTCTTAAGCTACCATAAGCTTCGGTAAATAGTTTGAGCAGCTGCGTGATCTCTTTGGTCGAAAAACCAAAATCCTCGGTGTTTTCCTGGCTGATGCCGTTTTTTATAAGCAGTTGTTTTCGAAGACGTTCTAGAATGTCTTCGAGTAAATATTTTACATTGCCGCCGTTTTTAATATATTCATCAATCCACGCCAGCGACTCCCCTGCCTCGCTTTTTTTCATCAGATGCAGCAGATTCTGTTTGGCGCGGATGCCTAAATATCGTTTGGCTTCATCCAGGTCTAATTTATTCTGGATTGTCAGTTCTTCAAGCAATTTGGCGGCGTCGCGAAAGGAACTTTCCGAGTATTGCAGTATCAGATCATGAATCTCTTGGGGCAGGGTAATTTTTTCTTTACTGGTAATCCGTTTTAGCATGCGTGAAATATCAGCAGCCGTGGCGCTGCCAAAATGAACACGGAGACATCGCGATTGAATGGTGATAGGGACTTTTTCCTCGTTAGTGGTAGCCAATATAAAGATCACGGTAGCTGGCGGTTCTTCGATGGTTTTAAGAAGCGCATTAAAGGCATCGTGGGTGATCATATGGGCCTCATCAATAATAAATACCCGGTAGCGACCGGTCATCGGTGCAAATATGGACTCGCGGATCAATTTTTTAACCTCTTCGATCCCGCGGTTTGAGGCAGCGTCAAGCTCCATGACATCGGCGCTTGAGGAGGCGTCAATACCAAGGCAGTTTTTACAGCGGTTACACGGTTCAACCGAAGATGATTTTCCGGCATACGAGTTATTGAGGCAGTTGACCGACTTGGCAAAAATACGCGCGGTTGATGTCTTGCCCATGCCTTTTGGACCGATGTACAAAAATGCATGGGGAAGATTTTTTGATTGTAGCATATTGAAGATGATTTCTCTCACCTGAGAATTGTCCAGTTCTTCAATGGTTCTTGGCCGGTATTTAAGGTAAAACATGATATGCAATCTAAAAATTCAAATATCAAAACTCAAATATCAATTCAAATTCAAAGAATAAATATAAAAAAACACAGTTATAAATATAAATTTTATCTTAACCAATAATATTTTTCAGTCCGTGTTCAGTCAACTGTTTCAGCACATCTTCGACTTTTTTATTTCTGTGCGCAGCCAAAAGCACGGCCTGCGGATAGCAGATAAATATCTCCCCCAAAAGCCGCTCATTTGAAGCCTGTTCGTTGTAAGGAAAAGCTAAAACCGGCAAGGCGACATCCTCTTTTTTATAAGATAATGCAATAGCTTTCATTTTTCTTTTCCCCATAAAAACCAGATTGATGACACCAGCTGGGTCAACGTTATATTTATCAAATAGGTAAACAAAATAGGATTTGAGACTTTTACGATTTATCTGGTATCTGGAGGAACCAACAATGTTAAGCATATGGACGTCTCTTAAAAAAACGTTTTTTAACCGGCGAGATTTTTTGATGTCGTTTTTTAATACGTTCTTTTTCCTTTTCTTTTCTCACTAAAGACGGCTTCTTGTAAAACATTCTAGATTTGACATCTTCCACAACGTTTTCATCAATGGACGTTCTGGTAAATTGCCGAAACATCGCATCTTTAGATTGACCTTTTTTCTTCACAATCACGATCATAAATGACACCTCACTCTCTTTTCAAGTTAGGAGTAATAAATAAAAGAATTCCCCTTCACGAGGATAAGCAATTTTATTATATTGTCTTGACTATTTCAATCAATTGTTGGAGGCTGAGCCGTGATGCCACAGCGCCGGGGTTTTTGGATGAGCCGTTTAAGAGCATGTTTTTGGAGATGTGCAGATACCAGGTAGCCTTCGGGTCTTTCTTTTTGACTATTTCGTAAATGGCGGTTAGGTCATACTTTCTCTCAGGCGGGGTTTTGAGGCGGATAAAGCCTTTTTCCGGGTCTTTTCGGATTACCAGCCGATAACCTTCTTTTAAAGCCACGGTGAGAGCTTCTTCGTTTCTTGTTTCAATAGCCAAAGTTTTTCCGAATTTTGACTGGAAGATCAAACCGTTTTTAATCTCTTTTTCAGCATTAATTTTATTTTTCAGCATCTGAAGAGCCGCTTCAAGCCCGCTAAAGGCAAAACGAATCACCTGTTCGTCATCGAATGTTTTGGCTTTATACCCTTCGATAAGCTCGTTTAAGAGAAAGTCGTAGATATCGCTATTGGGGTTGGGGAAGTACATCTCGGCAAAATTGTCGATCTCTGTGACATAGTTGACCAACCGATCAAGAGCTTCCTGGCCTTTTATTGCAATAGCGCCCATTTTCGATAAATGATCAAATACCATTTTACTAGCGGAAAGTTTGGCCTGAAACTGGTGGTGGTCAAATTTACCAAGACCGGTGTCAACGTGGATTATATCGGAGTTATCATCCGGCGGCAGGTTATCTAAAGTTGATCCTGCCGGAATAAAGCGAAACTCGGCATTTGACCAGCCAGGAAGATGCGTATAAATAAGCCAGGCAGCGGTAGCTGCGTCAAGATCAGGGCGAAGGTGGGTAACAATAAGCTTCATAAGAGAGTCAAAAGTTAAAAATTAAGATATTTTTTTAAATCGTCTAGCTCGTAAAGAGCAGTGGTTTTTTCGGACCGTTTTTTATACTCGATTTTAGCTCCGGTGCGTTTGGATACAACCAGTCGTACCGGTATGCCAATCAGATCGGCGTCTGTAAACTTTTCACCGGCTGTGGCCTCTGCTCTATCGTCAAAAAGCACGTCGATTCCCTTTTCCTGTAATTTTTGATACACAGCAAAAGCCCGGTTTTTTATCGCGTCAGCTGTTAGGTCAAGTCCAATCAAATGCACGTCAAAAGGCGCTACCTGTTTTGGCCAGGCAATACCGCGCTTGTCATGATATTTTTCCACGATAGTAGCCATGGTTCTTCCCAAGCCAATGCCATAACAGCCCATGTAATAAGGTTTTTCCTGGCCGTTGCGGTCGGTAAACACCGCGCCTTTCATTTTTTTAGAATAATAATAACCAAGCTGAAAAATATTGCCGACCTCGATACCTCTTTTTTCTTCAAGCTTGCTATTTTTATCAGCCGATGTATAACCGGCTTGAGCCATGGCAATATCACCCTCAATATCAGCTTGAAAGTCACGGTCGATATTCACGTTAAGACAATCGTGATGTTTCTTGTTTGCTCCTCCATAGGCATTTTTAATTGTGCGAAGAGAATCGTCGGCAACAATGATAAGTTGGACGTTTTTGTCTAAATTTTTCTTTATTCCGATAGGTGAGATAAAACCCGGCTCTGAGTGAATCAGAGTACGGATCTCCTCCTCGCGGGCGTGCCTTAATTTATATGTCTTGACTAGATGTTTTAACTTAATCTCATTGACGTCATAATCGCCACGGATAATCGCTAATATAAACCGGTTTTTTTCGTCAACATACAAGACGTCTTTGATCTGTTGCCACAAGGGTAAACCATGAAGTCGGACTCCTTCTTCCATCGTATTGCCGCGTTTGGCTTCCACCTCTTGTAAAGGTTTAAGCGCTTCTTGTGTATTTTTTTCGTCTTTGGTAAATTTGGCCACGTCTTCATGGGCAGCGTAACTATTTTCTTGGGCTATCAGAAATCGACTTTCTCCAATTGGCGACTCAACGATAAATTCATGGCAGTATTCGCCTCCGATATACCCGTTGTCTGACTCGACAACTATTGTTTTTAACCCCATACGTTTAAAAATCGTGCTGTAAGTCTGCCACATGTTGCGATACTCTTTTTTAAAAGTTTCTTCTTCAGCGTCAAAAGAATAGGCGTCTTTCATTACAAACTCTCGAACTCGAAGCAAACCTCCGCGCGCCCTCAGCTCATCGCGGAATTTAGCGGAGAATTGATACAAGTTAATCGGAAGATCTTTATAGCTAAGTTGGAATTTACGAATAAGGTCAACTAACATTTCTTCGGCCGTTGCCCCCAGGGCAAATTCGAAGTTACGACGGTCTTTGACCACGGTTAATTCATAGCCAGTGGATTTATCGCGGTTGGTTTCCTGCCATAAGGAAAGCGGATGAAGCACAGGCGTGACCATTTCCTGTGCCCCGGCCTTGTCCATCTCTTCTTTAATAACCTGCATTATCTTTTGTTGAACTCTCAATCCTAGAGGTAATAAGTAGTAACGTCCGGCTGTCGACTCGCGGATAAAGCCGCCCTGGTAAAGCAGTTTTGCGGATATAATTTTTTCTTCTGAGGGGGCTGTTCTTGTTGTCTTACCAAAAAGTTTTGAGTAAAGCATATTAACTTAAACCATTTTAACAGAAGATTGCCAGATGTGAAGAATGAGATTATTTGTTGTTATTTTTATAGCCCAGCGCATCAAGTACCCGGCCAACGGTTTCGTTTGGTCCTGAAGAGTAGGTGTCAATTACCAGACTATAATGTTTAGGGTCAAAAAAATCATGATTGCCATAAATTCTTCGCCATTCTTTCATGTTGGCCTCTTCTCTTTCTTTAAAATATTGTTTAGCCTTTTCAATAGAGACTTTATCCCGGTTTACCACACGGTCAATTTTTAAGGCGTCGTTAGCACATACCAGCAACACGCGAAGCGTATTTGGAAGATCGCGTGCCATAAAACCGGCCAGCCAGGCCTCTATAACATAATGACCATCTTTCGTTAAAAGTTTACGCGTTCTCTCGTCGAGTTTAAGATGGAATTCATCCGGTGCCAGCCCGGCAACCGGCTGCACGTACTCTTTGGCAAAATCGCGGAGCAGCTGTCCGCCTGAGGTAAAGCGCCATCCTAAAGGTTCAAGATAAGGTTTGAGATTGTCTTTCAGTGTGTTTTTTCCCACTGCCACTCCTCCCGAGATAGTAATATTATCGAAATTGAGTTTCATTTGGAAAAATAAAGGGTGAATTTAATGAGATCGTTAACCGTAGTTAGTAAGGCTAATGTTAACAATAATATAATACCAGCAATGTTGACGTATTTCTCTATAGTTGCATTGGCTCTTTTTCCGGTTAGCCATTCATAGATGACAAATACCAGTCTTCCACCATCAAGCGCCGGTAAAGGTAAAATGTTGATAAATCCAAGCGATAAGCTGATCATCGCCATGACATTGAGCAAATTGCTTATAAGTTTGGGGCCGGACGTTTTAACGACCTCATGAATAACGGCGAATATCCCAATTGGCCCCGACACCGCCTGTGACACTGGTTCAACGGTTTTTTCTTGAATAGAAATAGAGACAAGCGAAGCAATGGTTTTATAGTTGTACTCAAGGATGTTATAAGAATGCAAAAAGCCAACAGTCAGCTTTTCTATGGGTTTTTGGTAAGAAATAACTGCTAGATCAACCAGATTTACACCGATTACCGCCCGCTTTAATTTATTATCATACTGCGGGTAAACGGTCACGGTTTTTGTTTTTCCATCGTGGATATTTTTCAATCCAAGAGTAACGGGCTCATCTTTACGCGCTTTAATAATGTTGATTAATTCTTTCGCACCGTTAATCTGCTCCCAGGAAGTCATTGTCTTCAGGCGATATCGAAGAATAATATCCCCGCTCTGGATATTGACTTTGGCGGCCGGTGAATCGGGTATGATGTTTTGAGCTGCCACCTGAATACTTTTACTTCCAAACTTAAAAGAATAGTTGTTAAAAAGAGGCAAGGGGTCTGATTGAAAGTTGTTTGCCAACAAGAGGCCGTAGTAAATTAAAATCGCCAGAAGAACATTCATTATTACACCGGCCAGTAAAATAATGACTTTTTGCCAAGGCTTTTTATAAATAAAAGTACGTTTTTTTTGCTGTTCACTGATCTGCTTTTTATCCTTTTCTTGGTACTCTTCACCAAACACCTTGACAAAGCCGCCGATTGGGATAAGATTGACGCTGTATAACGTCTCTCCCCTTTTGATGCCCCAGAGCCTTGGTGGAAAACCAAAACCAAACTCCTCCACTTTTACGCCATTTTTTTTGGCTGCAATAAAATGGCCCAGTTCGTGTATCAAAACCAACACGCCAAGAATAAAAATGAAAATAATGATATCGATCATGTTTAAAAGTGAAATTGACAGCTAAGACACTTTGAAAAGTAAAAATTTAGCAAACTAATATCTGGCTGATGTAAGATTTTTATACCTCCATTATCTCTTTTTCCTTTTTTTCCTTGATTGTTTGAATTTCATCTGAGATTTGAGTAGTAAGCTGGTCAATTTCTTTTTCCTGTCGAAACTTGTCGTCTTCGGTGATTTGTTTAAGTTCAAACCGATTTTTAATTTTTTTTCTGGATTCGTCACGGTGATAACGTACGTTATTTTTCTTTTCTTCCACTTTTTGAGAAATTAGCTTCAGATATTTTTCACGTTGTTCTTGAGACAGCGGTGGAATTCGAACAAGAATTCTCGTACCCTGTGTTTGCGGCGAAAGTCCAAGCGGCGATTTTAGAATAGCCCGTTCTACGTCGTTAGTGGTGGAAGGGTCAAACGGTGAAACTACAATCATCGACGGACCTTCAGTTAAAAGAGTGGCCACCTCAAGGAGTTTTAGCTTGGTTGAGCCGCCATAAGCCTCGACAACTAGATTTTCCAAAATAGAAGGATTGGCTCTTCCGGTACGAACAGATTTAAGATCTTCTTTTAAGGCGGTAATAACATTGTGAGTCTGGTTATTAAATGTAGAAATTGGGTCCATAATTTATTATATCTGATACCTCATCACAAATTGAAGACTATTTTTCGCCTAGCTCCCATCTGACACATCTGGCAATCTGAATATTTTCCCCAAATTTGAAAATCGCCTCTTTGATTAAATCGGAAATACTTTTTTCAGGATCACGGATATATTCCTGCTTAAGAAGTTCGGGTACGGATTTGGCTGGCAATGAAGCCGCTTGCATAGCAATCTCATTTCCTAGTTGTTGAAATTCCCTATTTACCGCCACAAAATCAGTCTCGGTTCTTAACTCAACGAGTGCCGCTATTTTTTTGTTGTGGTGTACGTAGACAAAAATGCCACCCTGAAAAGTGGGCCTTGTCGACTTTTCTTCAGCCTTTTTAGCGCCCCACTGAGCTAATTTTTTTTGAGCTTTGACTAGATCGTTATCGCTTTCCTCAAGCGCCCTTTTACAAAGGGAAAATGAAACACCTGTTTTTTCTCTAAGACTTTTTAAAAGTTTGTAATCTATCATAAAAATTTTAGAAGACTAAATTATTTTTTTTGCTTCTTCTTGTTTGGTTTCAGAAGGACGGCCTTTGGTATAAGCTTCAATCAGCTCTTTCATAACATATTCAACTACAACAGGCGCATCATCATTGACCACTATCGGCCATTTTACCTCATCTGGATTGGAGTTGGTGTCGGTAAAAGCGATAACTGGAATATTGTTTTTTTTGGCTTCGTTGACCGAGTTTTTTTCTTTTTTAATATCTAAAACTAGTAGGGCGTCGGGTTTTCGGATCATTCCCATTAAACCGCCGTAAAATTTTTCCAACTTAGAGACCTCTTTGGACATCTTTAACCTCTCATGTTTGACAAACTTGTCCCACTCGCCATTGTCTCTTTGTAGTTTCATCTGAGATAGTTTTTTTTCATTTTTTATCAACGTATTAAAGTTCGTTAGCAAGCCTGGAAGCCATTTAGTGGTAACTGACGGAATATGTGACTCCTCACATAACTTGGCCGTAAATTGGTTGGCCACTTTTTTGGTGGCCACAACCAAAAGAAGTTTACCTTCAGCTGCCAGTTGAGAAAGCGTTTGTTTGGCTTTCTCTAGTTGTGAGACGGTTATGGTAAGGTCGATAATGGATATACTATCCATGATTTTGTAAAGATATTTTCGGGCTTTTGGATGAAGTCTATTTTTTTTGTGACCCAAATGAGCGCCTAAATTAAATAGTTCCTGCACTTTGTCGACCTCGTTTTTTTTATCAGCCATAAGTTTTTGATTGTAGCAAGACAGAGATAATTTTGCAAGAGAAATGGTGCGCTTTGGCGTGCTTAAACGGAAAGCTGACGCAGATACTTTTTGAACTCACCATTGATCTCCGGATGTTTAAAAGCAAACTCGACCACAGTTTTTAGATATTCCAACTTATTGCCGGTGTCATAATACTTACCGTTTTTGACTTCGTAAGCAAGTATTCTTTTACCGTCAGTCAGCATTAGTTTTAAGACGTCGTTATAATATAGCTCATCGCCGGATTTTAAGTTTTCGTAAGCGCGGTCGACATAATTAAAAATGTCCGGAGTAAAGATTGAACCGCTGACATTGGCCAAGTTAGATGGGGCATTTTCTTTACCCGGTTTTTCGATAATATTGGTGACATCAATAAGTCCCGGACGCATCTCAGGTCCACCAGCAAATCCATACCGCTTATAGTCTTCTTCTTTTTTAACCCGAATGCTAGCAAGTACCGAACAGCCGAATTCCTCGTAAATTTCAATCAACTGTTTAAAACGTGATTTTGGCTCAGCATGAATAAAATCATCACTCCAGGTATAAATAAACGGTTCGTTTCCGATAAACCTCCGGACGTTCATAAGCGGAGTACCGTTACCGTAAGGTCCCTTTTGGCGTACATAAAAAAAGTTAGCCATCTCAGAGATAGCCCGAATTTGATCCAATAGGGGTTTTTTCTTTTCCCCGCCCATTTTTAAATTTTCGATTAAATCTTGGCTTGGACTATCAAAATGATCTTCAATCGTCCTTTTGTGATAACCAGTGACAATCACGATGTCTTTTATCCCGGCTTCAACCAGCTCTTCAACAATGTATTGAATTATTGGTTTGTCCACAACTGGCAACATTTCTTTTGGCATAGCTTTGGTCTGGGGCAAAAACCGTGTGCCAAAACCAGCCGCTGGGATAACTGCTTTAGTGATTTTCATAGGTTACTCAAATTTAATTGATACGCTCTTGGGAATCTTGATATTATCCACTATCGCCACAATTTCTGCAACTCCTTTTGTTGTTGAGACAACGTGAAACTCGGTTTTGCCGCTTTGATCCGAGGAGACAAACGCCTCTTTGACAATGCCAAGTGTAGTTTGCAGCTTCACCTGTTTGTTGGCCAAGCCGTCGCCTTCCTCTGTGCGCACAAAGACGTTGACAGTGGTCGCTGCCTCACCGTCGGCTTTTAAGGTGAGCGGCCAGGCAAAAATCAGGCTATTTTCCGGCTTAAAAGCAGCAGTCTGGGTAGCGCGAGTTAACCTGGTTAAAGGTTTGTTTAGTAAAACATAGGAAGTGAAAATAGTGAAAGCCAAAAGAAAAATAAGTACCAGTCCGGTTAGGTATTTATCCATATATAAATGCTTGAATAAAGCATAGCAACTAGGTTTGGGTTTGTCAAATTAGGGGATAACGTTTTGTTTTCTTAAGACAGAGACAATTTTTTGATGGATGACATCAGGTGAAAGAAGACGCTTGTCTTCAAAGGAGTCAATAGTAATCCAGTGGGTGTATTTTTCGGCTAGATCGAGATAAGCTTTTTCTGTCAGTTGGCGATATTGGCTATTTGTCTCTAAGATGTCGTTTTTACCGTTAAGGTAAGGCCGCGCTCCTTTTTTTTGAGTCAACGCCATGCCGGTTTGCCAAGGGACATTAAGATAAAAAACTAAGTCCTCTTTGGGAATTTTGTTTTCCTGATACTCAAGCGTCATAATAAACCGGAGGAATTCAATCTTTTCTGTTTTTGAGGAGATACGGGATGATTGATGTGCCATATTTGAGGGAGCGTATCGATTGGCTACCAGAAAGTAACCTTTTTGCAGGTATTGGTGCATTTCATTACTTACCGACGCACGATCCAATGCAAATGGCAGGCAGGCGAGATAGGGTGATACCTGATGAATATCTCCAAATTCCCCCCGTAGGTAACGGGCGATCAACTTGCCATAAAACTGCTCGTATTGAGGAAAATCATAATAATGGGTAGGCATTTGTTGCGCGTGAAAAAAATCAACAAGCATTTTAGCCTGAGTAGTTTTGCCAGAACCGTCTCCTCCTTCAATCACCAGCAATTTGCCTCGCATATATATTTTAAAGCTAACTTGATATACCGCTTGCAATTAAAATTGCAGCGGCATAACGCACTCTAACTTGATTATTGCTCATTAATATTCGCAAAATCAACTAAGAGTGGTATACAATATAACAAAACAATTTCTTATAAACAATGTGATCACCCAAAACCCGACTATCATCTTTGATTTCGACGGCACTATTGCCAATTCCCTGCCATATACGTTAAAAATATTTCGTGAGTTTGCTCAAGACCGGAAACGAATTGATTTGAACAAACTTGATTTTTCTTCAATTAGGGATAAGTCCATTAACCAACTGATTTCCCAGTACAAGGTGCCGCTTTATCAAATTCCCGCACTTATCATTAAAGGACAGCGCTTACTCAAGACCTACATGCAAGAGATAAAACCCTTTCCCAGGATGAAAAATTTATTATCCGCATTGTGGCGTAAAAAATTCACAATGGGAATAATTTCGTCAAATTCGCGCGACAATATTGAAATATTTTTGAAAAATCACTCTCTTGGAGATTTTTTTCGTTTTGTACACAGCGAAAAAAATTTATTTGGAAAAGACAGGTCGCTGAAACGAGTCATAAAAAAATACGGCTTAAATAAACATAATCTTATCTATATCGGAGACGAAATAAGAGACGTTGAAGCCTGCCAAAAAGTAGGGATTCCGATAATAGCAGTTTCCTGGGGTTTCAACTCAAGAAAAGCTCTACAAGCTGCAAAAGCCAATTATCTTATCGATAAGCCGGAAAGACTATATAATTTTATAATCAACCTCTCATTTACAACGTAGAGTAAAAAAATCTGTGTTATACTAAAAAATATGTCAATTTCTACTAAACTGAAAACTTTTGCCTACATTTTTAAAAAGAGTCTGACAGATATATATTATTATCCAGATATTATCAAAACTTCCGTAAAGTTTTCCCTGAAATATTTTTATCTTTTTTTGTTTTTTATTTTGTTTGTTCAAAGTGCGCTTTTTGTAGTCAACTTGGCAGTAAATTTGCCAAAAATACCCCAGTTTGTCTCACAGATAAAAGAAAGAGCCAAGGGGCTGTATCCTAAGGAATTAATAATCACCATAAAAAATGGTAATCTGAGGACCAATGTCAAAGAGCCTTATTACATCGATCTTCCCGAGTTAACACAAAATAACGTTCCTGACCAATTTGAACATTTAGTAGCTTTTGATACAAAAGGCAGGGTAGATGATTTTAAAAAATACCATACGCTCTTTTTAGTTACTAGAAACGCGGTAGTTTATCCGGACCGCCAGCAACAGTCAATGTCTACTTATAGGGTAAGTTATTTTGATGAAGTGAAAAATTTTATTTTGGATCAGACTCTGTATCAAAATTTTATAAATAAGCTCCTACCCTATCTAGATTATTTACAGCCGCTGCTTGTGGTTTTTGCTGTTGTAGGTATTTTTATTTTTCCGGTACTTGGCGCGTCTTTTGTGATGACTGGCCATCTGATTTATCTTCTTATCATGTCGGTTTTATTATGGCTTATTGCAAAAGTTTTTAAGAATCACCTGTCCTATAAAAAGGTTTTTCAGCTCTCGATACATGGATTGACTTTACCGATAGTTGTGGTGTTTTTGCTGGGGTTATTTACTGTTACAATTTCTGGTCTTATCTACACTTCCGGTTTCCTTCTCTGGATGGTGATCATTCTTTCCAAAATTCCTGATCAAATAAAAACGATCAAAGAACATTCTTAATAAGCCATTTTTAAAGATTGATTGTATCTCCTTCTTTTGTCTGGCCGGATAATATGGCCTGGGCGACTTTATCTTCAATTTTATCGCGAAGTATCCTTTCCATATTACGCGCACCAAAAGCCGGATTATAACCCTCATCGATAAAAGTCTGCAGAGCTTGGTCACTGACTGTCACTTGCACTTTGTACAGGTCAAAAATTTGATCTGTAATTACCCTTAGCATATTTTTGGCAATCTGTCCGGCTGTTTTTAGCTGTAGTGGTTTATAAGCAATCACGCCGTCAAAACGGTTCAGAAACTCCGGAGAAAATAAGTTGTTTTGTACCAAATAATCAATCAAAGTGGCTGAGCTGATAATCTTTGGATTATCAGACGAAGCGCGTAAAGATTGATAAATGTACTCGGCTCCAGCATTGCTGGTGGCGATAATGACCAGGTTTTTGCAGTCTACCCGTTTTCCCCAACCGTCGGTAATATAACCCTCGTCAAACATTGTTAAAAATATATTAATAAGATTTTTGTCGGCTTTTTCGATCTCGTCAAGAAGGAGAACGCCGTAAGGATGCTCCCGAATTGTACTAGTCAAAAGTCCCGGCTCATTGGTTTCGGAAGATCCGATCAGTTTGGAGATGTCTTCTTTAGTTTGATACTCCGACATATCAAATCTCAACATATTATTAACAGTCTCAAAAAACATTTCGGAAACGGCTTTGGCGGTCTCTGTTTTCCCAACACCGGTTGGTCCTAAAAATAAAAAACAAGCAAGCGGTTTTTTCCTTTTACCGAGAAGTAAAAACGATCTTCTTAAAGCAGCGGCCAGTTCGTTTAATGCTTCGTTTTGATCAATAATCTGCGTGCGTAAACTGTTCTCAAGCTGCAACAATTTATCTTTTAAATTTTGAGATAAGATAGTTGGAACATGGGTTCTTTGTGTTAGTATGGTATCGACATACTGCGGTAACACTACATTCTTTTTCATCATTTGCACCGTATAAGCACAAGTTGTATCTAGAAGCTGAAAAGCTTTTTCCGGGAAAGGGATATTAGTAATAAAAAAACCGCTTTTGTCTACAACAGAAGACAGAGTCTCATAAGGAATTGTCACCTGGTAGCGCTTTTCAAACGATTCGTAGGCATTCATTAAGATTTTTTTGGCCTCAACTGGCGCTACTTCATCCACATCGATCTTAGAAAAAATCCGATATATTTTATCGTTTTGGTAAATATATTTTTCGTAATAGAACGGGGTGGTTAATCCGACGATCTGGATCAGGTCGGTTTTGGCATATTTGTCAATGGGTATTGACAGATCGACCATGCCTTGACCCGAAGCAACATAACGGTGAAAATTTTCGATGAAAATAATCGCACTTTTGGCGTCTACCGCTTCAGCTAAAAGTTCTTCCAGAAAATCTTCGCGCTTTTTAACATCGGTATGTTCGTTGAGGATCTTTTCCATGTTAAGCTTAAGGACGCGCTTATAAGCTAAAAGCGGGTTGGTTTTTCCTTCGTAGACCCTTTTAGCAAATGCGTCTACAATCGCATGTTTACCGACTCCTTCCTCGCCAACCACAAGGACATTAGCTTCCTCGGATTTGGAAAGAACCTGTTCAATTTGTTTGATCTCTTTCTCGCGGCCAACCAGATGCTGACGGTGTCCTTGATAGGAAACGTGTGTCAGATCAGAAGCATACTGATCCAAAATCGGAGTATACCCCATCGTCCAATCGCGAGCTAAAGGAGGAACGGTAAACAGATTAGCCAGTTTCCACCATTGAGACTGGAGTTTTTTATGGGAATAGATGTCTTCAAACCAGCTTTCGACAGCTTGATAATTGTTTTTATCCAGAAGATGGGTGGAAAAAAAGGCGTTTTTCAGCGTCATTTTATTTTCATTTTCCGTACGCGAAGCGATGGCAAACAGGTACATCAAGGGTAAAAGTAGAAAGAAAACGACAAAGAGTAAGGGTATGCCGATTGCCAAAATTATTTGCATCAGAAGATAAAAAATAAGAATACATAGACGCATCACCAAACCAATCAGCCTGGAAATGATATTAAAACTGAAGCGGTCAAACCACTCTTTCATTGAGTAGCCGCGCTCGGTCTTTTTGACAACTAAGCTTTTCCAGGGGGAAAAAAGAGTTTTGAAAAGAGTCGAAACCGAAAAAAAATACGGCAAAAAGATAAAAATATTAACCACGCCCTCTACAAAATTCCCAACTGACTGGCGCACAAATATGAGTAAATTCTTCGACATAATTTTATTATAGAGATGTTTTCAGGGATTTTCTATTTGTTTTATTGGTTGATGAAGAATATTCTTAACAGCTTTAAAAAACAGGTTAATGGAGATTGTTGCAGCTCGGTTTAGTGACCGCTGAAGGATTTGAACCTTCAACCTCTTCGATGTAAACGAAGCGCTCCACCGTTGAGCTAAGCGGTCTTTTTTAAGTTCATTTGTGCGCGCGGATAGAATCGAACTATCGCTCTGTTCTTTACCTGCCCGCCGTACTAAGTGGGTACGGATGGAATCGAACCATCAGTCTGTTCTTTATCAGAGAACTGTTTTACCACTAAACTACGTACCCCGTCTTGTACTTTGGCAGGCGGGTCAGAGAACTGTTTTACCATTAAACTACGCGCACTTTTAATAGGTCTAGTAGTTAGGCTTTCTGGTAGGCCGTTGACAATAGCTGAACCAAATTATAACATAATTTTACCACCACTATTTCAGTTTTTATTCTATACCGCTTGCAGATGAAATTGCAAAAAAACACTTCATCTTTCAGCGGTATAACCCTCCGTACGTTCATTTTTTATTGCAAAATGAACTACGATGGGTATATAATAAATCATGATTTACTTCTCTGAACTCGCCAACAGAAGGGTCTATACGCAGGATCAGGTTGAGGTAGGGAAAGTAAGCGACTGCATTTTTTTGGCCACAGACCAGCCGCGCATCACCAAGCTACACATTAAAGATAAAGACAAGAATAGTTTTTTAGTGCCGATTGAGTATTTTATTAAGATCAATGATAATGTTTTGGTCCAAAAAAACTACCAAATCGTTGAGCAGGTAGAGAACGAAATCTCAATTGTCAAAAATTTACTGGATAAGCAAATCATTGACATCGGGGGTAATAAGGTAGTCCGGGCAAATGACGTAATTATTCAAGAGAAACCTTTCTTTTTTGTTTCCGGCGTTGATATTGGACTGGTCGGCATACTTCGCTGGTTTAAACTGGAAAAACCGCTTTTTAGCATATTAAGGAGACTTCGTATTCATTGGCTGCCGCAGATCTTGTCTTGGGCAGATATTCAGCCTATAGAGCTTGCCCGCGGTCGGGTAAAACTAAAAATAAAAGAAACAAAATTGAAAAAAGTTCGGCCAGAGGATTTGGCCGACCATCTGGAAAAAACCAACATTGTCAATGTTAAAAGAATTTTGAATATCTTGGACGAACAGTTTGCTGCTGAGGTTATCGGAAACCTTAACATCAATTTTCAGACCGCTTTATTTAGACATATGAATCCGGAAAAGGCTGCAAAAATAATCTCTCTTATCGAGCCGGATGAGGCGGTTGATATTTTACTTACTGTCAACAAGCAAAAGCGCGAACAAATTTTGCAATACATATCAGAAGAAAATAAAAAGGAAATTATCTATCTTATGAGTCTATCTAAAACGCCTATTGGTGAGATTATTACCTCAGAGTACCTACAAGCCGACTCCAACCTAATGGTCTCTGAGATTATTGATTTACTAAAAAAAGAAACCAAAGATTTTCCCCATCTAAGTTATGTTTATTTTGTCAACAGCCAAAAGCAACTTGTTGGAGTCTGCAATCTGCATGAACTTCTATTGCATAATCCTGACACTCCAGCGTACAGGTTTATGACCCAGAATGTCATAGTAATCCATTTAACCACACCCAAAGAGATCGCAATTAAAAAAATGCTGAAGTACCAACTGTATGCGCTTCCGGTGCTTGATGATAAAAAATCGATTTTAGGAATTGTTACATTGGATGATATTATGGAGTTTATGGAAGAAAATTTAATATAAGACAACATGAAACAGTTTAGAAGATATTGGAAGCGGATGCTCTTATTTTTTACTGTTTTTGGACCGGCGACTATCACTGCGATGGCCGATAATGATGCGGCCGGAGTTGCCACCTACTCTTTGGCAGGCGCCAAATTTGGCTACTCAATTTTGTTTGTTTTGTTGGCGGTGACTTTTCTTTTGGCAATTACTCAGGAAATGGGAGTGCGGATAGCAGTGGTAACCGGCAAGGGACTGGGTGATCTAATCCGTGAAAGATACGGGATTGTCCTTTCGGTAGTAATATTTTCTTTTTTAATGTTAGCCAATATGGGAACGATCATTGCCAATGTATCCGCTATCAAAATTACGGCGGAGATGTTTAAATTACCCGCCTTACCACTTTTGGTGGCAATCGTCGTGCTGGCGTTTATTTTTGTCTCAAAAGGCAATTACAAAACTAACCAAAATATTTTTCTTATTTCCGGCTTTTTTTATGTTGCCTACATTTTTTCCGCAATTAAAGCGGCTCCGGACTGGGGCAATGCCATAACTAGTGTAATTGTCCCCACTAATATCCATCTATCAAAAGAGTTTGTCTTTGGGACGATTGCAGTTTTAGGCACTACTATTACACCCTGGGGCCAGTTCTTTGTGCATAGTTATATCATTGATAAAAATGTCACGGTAGATAAATTGAAGTTTGTGCAGATTGAGACTTATATCGGCGCAGTTTTGACTGATTTATTTTCCTTTTTTATGATTGTTGCTACTGCGGCAACTTTGTTTGCTCATAATATTGCGCTGACTTCAGGCGAGCAGGCGGCGATGGCTATTCGTCCGTTTGCCGGCCATCTGGCCTCGGCTTTATTTGGACTTGGGATTTTTAATGCCGGTTTCATGGGTATGGTCATTGTCTCTTTAACTACTGCGTATGCTTTTTCGGAATTTTTTGGCACTAAAGGCAGTCTTGACGTCTCTTTTGATCGGGGCAAGTTATTTTACATTATCTTTTTATTTCAGTTAATTACCGCCGCCATTATCGTCACTTTTCCTTTTATTTCTTTGTTTAAGATCGTTTTTTACACGCAGTCTATTAATGCGATTTTATTGCCTTTTGTGTTTTATTTTCTTCTTAAAATTACCAACAACAAAGAGTTGATGGGCGTTTATACCAATAAAAGTTGGTATAACTGGGTGGCAATTTTTGCTTCTTTCTTGATAATTTGTGCATCTCTTTTTACCATCATCAGTTATATACTTTAAAATAAATATGAAAAAACTTATTGTGGTTGCGGATTGGGCAGCAGACGGCTTGACCAGTCAGCAGGTCAGAAGTACTATCGAAGGATATTTACAGCACAATGACAATCCAAACATTAATTTTATTCCGGTCAGTTTTTCTACTTTGCACGGCGGGTTTGTGTCTTCGCAAGTCATTGAAATTGAAGAAAGAAACGGTCGGCCGCTTGATACGGTTTTGTATGTTGGAGTTGATCCAAAAGAGGCGGATACATTTTCTGCCATTTTTATGATTGCTCGCTTGAAATCCGGCTTAATAATCTGCGGTCCAAACAACGGGTTGAATTTTTCATTTATAAAACAAAAAATAGACGAGATTTTTATTTATAAGGGGTTAGAGGAAAAAATGTTTTTTAGATCACGGGATTTGTATGCGCGTGTAATTGCTCATCTAATGGAAGCGATGGAAGATGAGATGGATATCGAAGAAACTCACACCAATTTAATACCAGCGCTTGAAGGCTTTTTTGTTGGTCATATAGATAATTTCGGTAATATTATTACAACTGTCACCCAGGAAGATGTTAAAGGTAAACTAGAAATCGGTGATGAGACAAAAATAAAGATCAATGAAGTTGTTGTGACTGCCCGATTTCTCGATATTTTGACAAAAGGCAATGAGGGTAGTTTGATTTTATCTCCAAGTCCTTATGGTGCAAAAGACAACCCATTTCTGCAGTTGTCCGTTTTGAATATAAGTCAGCAGGAAGAAAATTCAATCAAAAATACTGCCGCTGCTATTTTTGGGTGTAAAATGCCCGGCTACAAACTGCAGTTTAGTTGAAAGGAGAAACTTACCAAGCAAAAGCGCCCCGAGTATAGACTGACCAAAGACCAGGATATATAGAGTCATAAAAAACATCGTTTGTATCGAGCGTACCTTCGGGAGTGCAATAGGCAGATAATTTATAATTTATACCATTTGAAGTGTACATATAACAGGCTGTAGTAACACCAGCCATTGAACAAATTCCGATAGATTGATTTTTTCGACCAACAGTTGGATCTTGTGGTAACTTTTGAATATATCCATCTGAAACAAGGTCTGGTATATAATCGGTTGGATGATCGAAGGAGCAAATAGGTTGGCCTGAAGTGTCGGGATAAGCACCTTGATCTTGATAATATTTTTCAATAGCCAGCTGTAATTCTCGTAAATCACTTTTTCTTTTGGCATTTCTGGCGTTTTGGATAATATCTGTATAGCCAATAGAACCAATAGCTGTCAAAAGAGAGATGATGACTATTGAAATTATAAGCTCAAGAAGGGTGAATCCTTTCTTATGCATATAGATAAAATATTAACGAAAGATAAACAGGATATCAATAGTCTTTTTAAAGAAGGAAAATTAAATTTAGTCTGCTAATCGGGTTAGGATACATCTATATTGCTATAGAAGATCCAATCATTTTTTGAGTTTGTAGCTCGATTGAAAATCTTGTATACCGTTTTTCAGTACGGTTTCTAATTTTTTTTAAAAAAAATTAGAAAGGAGGTGATCCATCCGCTCCTTCCAGAACGGATACCTTGTTACGACTTAACCCTCATCGCCGAAAATATTCTCTCCCGCCTACTGGCGGGATTCAAATATCTCCGACTTTGTTGGCTTGACGGGCGGTGTGTGCAAGAGGCAAGAACGTATTCACCGCAGCGTAGCTGATCTGCGATTACTACCAATTCCGAGTTCATGAGGTCGGGTTGCAGACCTCAATCCCCACTGAGAGCAAATTTTTGGGATTCGCTTGTGTTTGCACATTTGCTAAGCCCTTTGTTATTGCTCATTGTAACATGTGTGTAGCCCAGGGTATAAGGACCATGCTGACTTGACGTCTGCCCCTCCTTCCTTCCCGCCGAAGGCGGGACGGTCTCTTGTGACACTTGTAACACAAGATGGGGGTTACGTTCGTTGTCCCACTTAAGGGTACTCCTCACGGAACGAACTGACGACAGCCATGCAGCACCTGTGCTAACCTCCTTGCGGATTCCCCGCATTTCTGCGGGGTAGAACGCTAGCATGTCAAACCCTGGTGAGGTGCTTCGGTTCGTATCGAATTAAACCACATGTTCCACTGGTTGTGTGCCTCCCCGCCAATTCCTTTGAGTTTTAACCTTGCGGCAGTACTCCCCAGGCGGTTCGCTTAACGGGTTACCTTCGCCACACGTCCCACCAAAAGGCAGGACATGCAGCCAGCGAACATACGTTTACGGCTAGGACTACGCAGGTCTCTAATCTGCTTCGCTCCCCTAGCTTTCGTGTCTCAGTGTCAGTTTCCTTCCAGAGATTCGCCTACGCCACTGGTGTTCCCGAGGGTATCAACGCATTTCACTACTCCTCCCTCAGTTCCAATCTCCCTAAAGAAAACTCTAGCTATATAGTTTTATCCCCAATTTCCCCGTTGAGCGAGGATATTTAAAAGATAACTTATATAACCACCTACACGACCTTTTACGCCCAATAACACCGGATAACGCTTGTGGCCCACGTATTACCGACGCTTCTGGCACGCAGTTAGCGGCCACTTTCTAGTAAGGTACTGTCAATCCCGCCAACGGCGGGACTTCATCCCTTACCACAGAAGTTTACACTCTTGTGGAGCTTCATCCTTCACGCGGCGTCGCGCGGTCAGGCTTGCGCCCATTGCCGACTATTCCTGATTGCTGCCTCCCGTAGGAGTGGGGGCCGTGTCTCAGTCCCCCTCTGGCTGACCACCCTCATGAGGCCAGCTACCTGTCATTGGCTTGGTAGGCCGTTACCCTACCAACTACCTGATAGGCCGCAGGTTCTTCCCTTGGCGAACAGTTACGTCCTTTCCAGGCACCATTCGGCGCCTGGTTATGGAGTATTACCCCACCTTTCGATGAGCTATTCTCCACCTAGGGGTAGATTCCTACGTGTTACTCAGCCGTCCGCCGCTCTCCTCACGCTCCGCATGAGAAGTCCAAAAGTCGCAAAGTCAATCAAATCGGAAAGTTAGATGTAATTGCATACATACGAACTTTATCGACTTTACAGACTTTTAACTTTTAGACTCCTTGTGCGAAGCACAAGAAGTCGCTCGACTTGCATATCTCAGGCACGCCGCCAGCGTTCATCCTGAGCCAGGATCAAACTCTTAAAAAAATTGCAGGATTATCCGATCTGTCAGTTGACAGACTCAGATTCCTAACCCGATTACCAGACTAAAACATAAACACCTAATTTTCAAAGTGCTTTAGGCACATTTTAGTTCATCTATTTTTAAAAGTCAATATGATGTATGAGTTCCATACATATGGCACTCTTGAGGAAGAATAGATAACAGATAATTGATAGGTGAAATATTGTTTAAACTTTTATGAACTCGCTTT
>MGAR01000009.1 GCA_001789805.1 Candidatus Roizmanbacteria bacterium RIFCSPLOWO2_01_FULL_41_22 | reverse complement strand
TGAGTCCAAACAGCACGCTCGTTGATTTCTTTATTATAGCAAAAAACCTTCCTCAAAACCCGTTGTGATTACTATTATACTTGCAATATGAGACATGCGAGACGTCTGATTGGCTTTTTTATTCTTTGGCGACTGTTACTTTTAATTCCACTTTTTCTGGGACAGAAGTTTCTTGATTATCGAGCCAGCTCTGAATTTACCAACATCTGGTACTTCATCAAACCATATGCACCGGTCAACCAATGGTTTTTTTACCCTTGGGCCAATTTTGATGGCGTGCATTATCTTGATATCGCGGCCAATGGTTACAATACTAACGGCCGTTTTCTCCCGCTTTTTCCACTGATAATCCGCGGGATTACTCAATTCTTTGGTTCACCTCCGGCCTTTGGCGCTGTTTATTTTTTTACTGGCCTTATCCTGGCCAACCTCTTTTTTCTCATCAGCCTGTTTCTACTTTTTCATCTGGTAAAAAAAGACTATTCGGAAAAAATTGCCTGGCAAACAATTATTTTTTTGCTGATTTTTCCCGCTTCCTTCTTTTTTGGCAGTATTTACACGGAGAGCCTATTTTTACTGTTAGTGTTACTTTGTTTTATTTTTATGGGTAGGCACCGCTGGTGGCTTACGGCAATCTGCGGAGCACTACTGGCAATCACCCGTCCGGTTGGATTGATAATGTTTTTGGTCATTGGATATGAGATTATCCGCCAGGAAAAAATTATCTCACTTCTTAAGAATAAAAGTTGGCGGCAGTTATTTAAAGCTTTACTGCCGTTGACGATTTTACCCTGGGGACTGGCCGGATATCTGTGGTTTAGTCTAAAAAAATGGGGAGATGCTCTATATTTTCTTCATGCCCAGGGAGAGGTGGCCAACAACCGCTCAGTAAATCAAATTGTGCTTTTCCCACAGACCATCTTTCGCTACTTGAAAATCCTTCTGACGCTTTCCAGCCAACAATATGAGTGGTGGATAGCGTTATTTGAGTTGTCCTGTTTTATATTTGCTGCTTTAGTGATCTATGTGACAATACGCAAAAGAATGAAGCTGGCATATATTTTATACTGCTTGTTGGGGTTGTTACTTCCTGCCTCGACTGGTACGTTTAGCGGTTTGCCTAGATATGTGGTGATTTTATTTCCGCTTTTTCTGGCGTTAGCGCTGGTAAAAATAGGCTGGACAAAATTATTGTACCTAATTTTGGCAGGTATCATCCTGTTATTAACCACAATGCTTTTCTCCCGCGGCTATTTTATTGCCTGAGATTTAAGAAAATAAACTGAAGTAAATAATTTCCCCCAAAGTCCGCAAGCCATCAAGCCAGCCAATTTTTTTTCCCTCCTCATAAGTCCGTCCGGAATAGGAAATTCCCACTTCGTATATTTTTACCTTGGCGATTTTGGCAATCCGGGCGGTTATTTCTGGTTCAAAACCGAACTTCATACTTTGCAGTCGTGGAGCAATTGACCGGATAAGATCGCCGCGAAAAGCTTTATAACCAGTTTCCATGTCGCTCAGATTCAAATTAGTACAACAATTGGATAGGGTAGTCAAAAAAACATTGGCCAGATAGTGCCAAAAATACAGCACCCGGTGAGGTCGGTGGGAAATGAAACGGGAACCGTAGACGACATCGGCTTGATTTTGCAAAAAAGGTTCAAGCAGTTGCCGGTATTCGGCTGGATTATACTCCAGATCCGCGTCCTGAATAACCACCAGGTCACCGGTCGATCGACTAAAACCAAGCTTTAAAGATGCTCCCTTTCCCAGATTTGTTTTGTTTTGCAATACCATTAAACTAATTGTTTTTGTCAATGTCGCTGATTTATCGATAATCTTGCTCTTGTTAAATTTCTTCTTGACAAACTCAACTAGGTTCTCAAACGAAGAGTCATCTGAACCATCGTCAATGACGATAATTTCTTTTTTAAGATCATAAGCTGGTGCAGCCAGTACGCGCCTGAGACATTCGTTAATCGTATTTTCTTCGTTATATAAGGGAATAACGATAGATAATTTTTTAAAAAGCATATTTATCCATTATTTATCAAAAAAATATCCGGGAATCGATAATCAGAGAAGATTCCGAATAATGCCGGAAATGATCAAGATCTTCATAATAGATTTGTAAGTTATCATCTTGATATAGAAGACGCAAACCGTCTTTATCGCCAATACCATAAGAGACTTCCTGGGAAAAATGAACGCCGACCGGACACCATGGATAAGTAGTGTTTCTAAAGTAAATATTGGGTTGGGTCGGTTTTATTGGATAATTTATTTGAAAATAGGCAAATACTTTTTTTCCGACCACCGCTTTTTTTACCACCCAGTGGTTTGTTAAATTCAAATAATAAGCGCTTTGGGATAAAACAAAATATGCTAAGCAGACCGCCAATAGATAAGGACGAGATAAATTCCTTACCACGTAAGCTAAAAGGAACGAGCTGGCAAAAAGCGGCACTGCCAGACTATAGGGGAACTTGTGAAAAGGGTAAAAAGCCACTGGTAGCAAAAAAAGGGTAAAAAAGAAGATCATCAGGAAAATATTCCGGTCCAGATGTTTTAACGTTCTTAACACGGGTTTGAAAATTAGTCCAACAAAAAGCAGGAAAAAAGCAATTACCAACTGTCCCTCTCTACCAAAAGCAAATAAAACCTGAGAATTAATTATCGTAGGTCGTCGGAAAATTTCGACATTGACAAAAGTTTCCGGTATTCCTAAACTCCAGAGGCTGTACCAGAAGTAATTATTTAATATCGAGCTTAACTTGAAATTTACTTCGTAAACTCCGCTTGTAGTGTAGCCAAAGAAAAAGATCCGAGCAGCAAAATAGACAAGCAAAATAGCAAAACAGAGTAAAAAAATTATCAACTGCCGCCGCTTGGTTAACTTTAGTAGTGTAATCGCTACAAAGATCACCGGAACAATCATTACCGCCGTTTCTTTGGTAGTTAAGGCCAGAGCAAACATCACCGGAGTCAATAAGCTCCGCTTAAAAAACAGTAAAAACGTTGCCATGGTAAAAACCGCAAGCGACAATTCCTGAAACTGGGAGATAAAAAATAACCGGTAAAAATGGGAAGCGGCAAAGCCATAAAAAAAACTGGTCAGAAGCGCCAGCTTTTTGTCAGGCCAAATTTGTAGGGTAAGCTTATAAACTAAAAGAATACCGACGGCAAAAAACCCAAAGTTAACCAGATGATAACCAAGCGGCGACATAGCAAACAGTTTTTGCCCGACTGTCCAGTACAACTGGGTAGAAAATGGACGGTAAAAAGAGAAGTCCATCGCCGGTCTTTTGAAAATATTAAAAGCATCCAGCAAATTTTGATTTTTTGCCAACACCATATTGAAAAAATCGTCCTGAAAAAAGAAGTTGTAAAAATTAGGCCAGTAGTAAATAATGAGGCTACAAATAAGCAAGGTAAGTATCTTCCAGGGTCGCCATTTCATAAAAACTTGTTATCTGTAAATTTTATCTTTATAAACTCCGATTTTATATAAAAGGTGAATAAATATCTGCCACCAGCTTTCTATCATGAATTTCAGGCCGCGAAAGCTAAAAGTTTCCAAGGTATGCTGGTCTTCGTGATAGCGCGTGGGGATAGGTATTTCACCGATCTGTAAACCAGCAGCCAAGGCGGAAAAGGTAAACTGCTGGTCAAAAATAAAATCATCAGAAAATTCCTGATAAGGGACGGTTTCCAGGGTTTTGCGGTTATAGGCACGCAAGCCACTTAAATATTCCGATAGGTTAACGCCCAGAGTAATATTAGCAAACAGCATATAAATCCGGTTAAACAGATACTTGATTTTGGGCATGCCGCCGTTTAAAGCGCCACCGCGAGTCTTAATCCGGCTGCCAAACATGATATCGTATTCACCATCAAGTATCGGCGTTATCAACTTATTTATTTTTGTACCATCATACTGGTAATCTGGATGAAGCATCACTACCACATCTGGATTCAGCTTCAGCGCTTCCTGATAACAAGTTTTTTGATTACCGCCGTAGCCACAATTTTTTGCGTGTCTGAATACCGTGATCCCTAGACTGCGGGCAATCTCGGCGGTATTGTCGCGGCTGCCGTCATCAACCAGAATGACCTGCGAGACAATGCCTGTTGGAATTTCCCGAAATGTTTTTTCAACGGTTTTGGCCGCGTAATAAGCCGGCATTACTACGATTACAACCGGTTTTTTGTTAATATGTTGCGCTTGCTGAGTCTCCATATTCTAAAAATTGCCCATCAAGCTTCCCAGCCGTAGGGCCTGGCTTTATACCACTGAACTAAAGTCTTAACACTTTCAATAAGAGTGCGTTTGGGTTGCCAGCCTAAGATATTCTTTGCTTTGCCGATTACAGCAATCATTTTGGCATATTCGCCCTGACGGGTTGGCCCGGACTGCAGACTGATTTTTTTACCCGTTACTTCCTCAACTGCTTTGATAATTTCCAGCACCGAGTTGCCGTTACCGGTTCCTAAATTAATAACCTCACTTTTTCCACCGGAAAGCAAATGCTCAACAGCCGCCACATGAGCTTCGTTTAAATCAACGACATTAATATAATCGCGAATGGTAGTTGAGTCTGGTGTCTCTACCTTGGGGCAGGTTAGATAAAAAGGCTCAATTCCCAAGGCGCCACGCACCACGTTTTGCATCAGATGGACCGAAGGTTTTTTGGCATCGCCTATAAGCCCGTCGTCTGAGGCGCCGCAGACATTGAAATAGCGCAAGGCAACATAGCGCAAACCCTTCAACTCACCATACCAGCGTAAAAACGTTTCGACGGTATTTTTGGACTCGCCATAGGGATTGGTTGGATAAGTCGGATGTTTTTCGTCAATCGGCACATATTTTGCTTCACCATAAACGGCACAGGTGGAAGAAAAGACCACCTTGTCAATCCCGCACTTTAATAACTGGATCAGCAAATTATTACTGGCACAAATATTGTTGGCAAAATAAAGCTGCGGATCTGTCATTGACTCGTTAACGCTGCAACGGGCAGCATAATGCAAAGCTGCCTGAATATTTTTTTCCTTGGCAAAAAACTCCGACAGATCGCCCCCTAAATCCAGTTCATAGTAACTCAGTCTATCAGAACCGAATTTTTTCTGAAGTAACTCCAAAGGCCCGCTGAAACCGGTAGAAAAGTTGTCTATGGCCACCACCTCAAAACCTTTCTGCAGTAATAAATATGTGGCTACCGAACCAATATAACCGCCAGCTCCAGTAACTAATATTTTTTTCATAATTTGAAGGGATAAACGGTAATTAACTTTTATTTCTTTTATTGACGTAAACTATCAACTCGCCAATGATTCCGGTCATTACTATCTGTAAACCAACTATAATCAACAGCGCCGAAAGTAATAACGCCGGCCGCTGATAGAGCAACATTCCAAAAAAAAGTCGCTGAATTGTTAAGATGACCGCCATCACCAAACCGACTAAAAAAAATCCGCCGCCGATAATGCCAAAAAAATACAGTGGTTGCTCGGCAAAATGATACAAAAAATAGGCAGTTGAAGTATCAAAAATACCGAATATCAGCTTTCTGGCACCGTATTTGGATTTACCGTGAATACGCGGTTTATTGTGCACCTTAATCTCAGCCACCCGAAACCCACGATAATAAGCCGCAAGCGGTAAAAAACGGAAATTATTGGCATAAAGGGTGATCTCATCAAGAACCGACCGCCTAAACGCTTTAAAACCGCAGTTGATATCGGTAAAAGGGGAATTGAGAAATTTGGCTAAAAAACGATTACCCATCCGCGAATAAAACCTAATAACGGCGTTATCCCTTCTTTTGAACCTCACCCCGTTGACCAGATCATAGCCTTGATTAATTTTGGCAATTAACGCTGGTAGATCGTCTGGATCGTCTTGAAGGTCTGCATCCATAAACACGATGATGTCGCCCTTAGCTTTTCTCAAGCCGTGATTTAAAGCTCGCCCCTTGCCTAGCCGTTTTTCAAGTCTTATCAAAATGACCTTATCGTTGCCTGTTTTGTTTTCGAGTGCTTGAACCGAATTATCGGTTGAGCCATCATCAATAAAAATCAATTCATACGGCGTATTGAGTTTTACCAAAGACGTAGTCAGACCGTTATAGAGCTGTAAAAGATTTTCCCGTTCGTTGTGAAAAGGCAGAAGAACAGAGATCATAAAATATAGTATAGCATGAAATATTATTATTGAATAAAGTGTAAAAAAAAGGGATAGAGTAATTTAAATTATTATAAGATCTTAAGCTAAAGAATATAATATTTACTATATACAACATGAACACGCGTAATTATCTGTGATAATACCGCTTCCAGATGAAATTGCAAAAAAACACTTCATCTTTCAACGGCATAACCCTCCGTACTCCCGCCAGAGGCGGGATACGGTGGGTATACTATTCAAAAATATTTACGGATCGTACTGAATACTGTTAGTGAAGCTATTTATTACCCGAATGGAATTTCTCGTGAATTTCACGCAGGCGATAGTTGGTAACGTGAGTATAGATCTGGGTTGTTGAGATGTTCTTATGTCCCAGCATCTCCTGCACGCTTCGCAGATCCGCCCCATGGCTTAGAAGGTCAGTAGCGTAGGAGTGACGCAGCACATGGGGACCGATTCGAAAAAGAATTCCGGCTTTTTTACGATATTTGTCAATTGACCTCTCAACCGAGCGCACCGATAAACGCAGCTTTTCATCGGTTAAACCTTCAGGAGCCTTAGGTCCTGAATAGCGAATAAATAAAGCATGGTAAGGATCGTCACGTTTTTGAAAATACCTCTGCAGCCGGTCTTTAGCGTGTTTTGACAGAAAAACTACCCGCGCTTTCCCTCCCTTGCCGATCACCCCAAACTCACCTGTCTGAAAGTTAATCTGATCCCGATTAAGAGCCACCATTTCCGACACCCGCAAGCCCGTTGAGAAAAGCACTTCCAGAATAGCCCGATCCCGCAGACCAATAATCTCACTGGTGTCAACCACATTAAAAAGCCGCTCCAGATCCTCAGGCTGTAAAAACTTGATATTCCGGTCGCGGGTTTTGCCAAGTTCAATCACCTCAGGTGAGATGACGGTCAATTTTTCCTTGATCAAAAAGCGAAAAAGACTTCTTAGCGCTACTAAAAAATAATTCTGGGTTTGTCTTTTCAGATCGCCCTTAAATGGATTTTTATACTGATGGGAGATGTATAAACGGAACTGGCGAACAATATTTTCATCAATTTTTTCAACCGGAAATGAAGTGGAATTGGTTGATTTTAAAAGCCACTTCTTGAAAAAATCCAAGTAGTAACCGTACATTTTTACAGTTCGCAGCGCCAAATTCCGATCAAGCTCGCAGTATTCAAGAAAGCGCAAAATTGCCTCTTTTATGTCCATAAAATTATATTAACCGACATCTGGTCAAAATGGAAGGAGTAAATCATCCGTGTATCATTAACGTTTTAAGAACGTTAAACATGAAATCATTACGTCCTTAAACTCTGATAAAATAATACCTTATAGTTTATTATGTCCCTTAGACCAATCAGTGAATCTTACCTGAATGTTAAAAATTGAGCTTATTTTTGTTTATTTTTCTTCCTTTTAAGAAATAGGTAAATCCTATTAGATTAATATTATATCCTATAATTTTTTTATAGAGGTTTAAAATATCCTTTAAGGATAAATCTGTATGCGACTATGCTGTCTTTTTATTTTTATCGGTTACTTAACTAATCCTTATTTATGATATAATTTACTTTTCATTTATCAAACAAGCATTAACTCTGCCAACCGAATTCATTTCTTTTTATGGAGCTATAGGACAATCCAAATCTATATATATTGTCCTAACAATCTAAAGCCTATAATTATCAGACCTATAATATTATTATAAATCTTGTTTATACTGTCATAACGATCTATATCAATATCGATTGCTGACTTTACTATTATTTTTAGCAAATAAGTAGAAAACTAGAAATTTAGGAATATAGTTATTATCACAACAATCCAAAGATAAATATCCATTATTGTTGTTTTCTATCTGTAAAGAGTCAAAGGGACACTACTGTCACATAAAAAATTATTTAAAACAGACTCTTTATGGGACTTGTGCCAGAGGTGGGAGTTGAACCCACACGCCTGTTAAGGCACACGGTCCTAAGCCGTGCCTGTCTGCCAATTCCAGCACTCTGGCGATCCTACTTGCAATTATATACTATTGCCGCCAACTCTTCCCGCTTGTTCTTTGGCCAATTTTTTATCTCTGCTTCCCTGACTGAAGCATCAGCACGGGTATCAAACTTTTCCCAGTAAACGAGTTTGACAGGATAGCGCCCTCTCGTATATTTGGCAGCTTTTTTTGAAAACGAATTATGTTCGGCTATCCGGCGCTTTAAATCGGTGGTGATACCACAATAAAGAGAGTTATCCCGACAGCGGACTAAGTATAGAAAATAAGGCATAAATTTTTCATTTAAGGAAAAATGAAAAGTTCAGTTTGCGCGCGGGTGACGGCCGTATACAGCCAGCGCCGCCAATCCAGTTCCGTCATCTTCTTAAACCTCTGCTCAAACAAAACCACTCTTTTGGCCTGACTGCCTTGAGCTTTGTGAACAGTCAGCGCATAACCAAAATCAAACAGATCGCCCCGCATAATCTGCGACCGCTTATCGGTAAAATTCAAAGGTGTCTCGCTGTCAAACTGACGCGCTGAGATTAGGCCTTTAAATGGCTTCTCCTGCCCGTCCATTGCAATCTCCGCCAGATACCACCCCTCCTCAGACGACTCAATGCCAATAATTGTCCCCAGCATACCATTATAAATATCCTGCTGGTGATTGTTTCGTAAACAGATCACCCGATCACCATTGGTCGGTCCCGCTGTCTCAAAACCCAAAGCCGCTCTCATGAAGTGGTTGAGCTTTCTTCTGGTGTTATTGTAGCCGCAAAGCACCAGCGTGTCAGGAGTAAAGCTGGATAAAAGCTCCTGCATAGTCTCCTGGCCGTCCGGATCGCCTTGACTAAACTTGCGGACAGAATCGCTATAATTACCCGAACGGATTAAGCCTTGCTCCCGCGCTTGGATTGACAGACCGATGATCGGATTTTTTCTGGCCTGCCGGTGGATCTCCTGCAGCTGAAGATCAGGTTCTTGCAATAAATAAAAATTGCCGTTAATTGGCGGCAGCTGACCGTGGTCGCCAACCACCACAACCGGTAAATGGTAGCTTAAGAGATGCTGCCAGATCTGCCCGTCAACCATCGACCCTTCGTCAATGATGATCAGCTGGCGATCGATTTTCTCTTTTTTCTGCCAACCGACAATCTCTTCTCTTTCATTGACAATAGGGGAGTAGATCAGAGAATGAATTGTTCCCACTGTGTCCTGCCGGAATACCGCTTTTTGCTGATGTAAGGCGTCTTGCAAAACCCGCGCCGCCTTTCCGGTATAGCTGGCAAACCCCACCTTGAGCTTTTTGTCCAGTTGATCCAACTGTTTTCGAAAAATCCCAATGAGGGTGGTTTTGCCGGTGCCGGCATAGCCGCCTAAAGTGATATACTGCTTCCTGGTTTTCTCTTTCTGAAACCAATTTATCAGTGTTGCCAAAGCCTGTTTTTGATCGCCGGAAAGCTCAAACATAAAGGTGTCAAGATTACTTTTGATGATTTACCCAACATTAGTCAAAATGATATGTTATAATATATTTACTGCTACTGTTTAATAAATACGAATCACGAAAGTATTCCGATATATAATCAGTAATTTTTTACCGTTTATGAATAGAAAAATATTTGTTACGTCTATAATACTATTTTTTGTTATCGTCTGTACTTACATTTTTCAAATTTTTATTGGAGATCCATATTTATTTTTAAAAGCTCAAAAAAATGTAAATAACCAATTAAAAATTGCTCCCGGTTATAAAATAATTGATATAATTGAATTTGACGACCTTTACTTATGGAGTTTAGAAAAAGAAAATCAGCGTATCCAAATTCGAGTAATACCTTCATATTTCTCCAGTAAAATAAAAATTATAATTACAAGCGTTAAAGACGAAAAAGCTACCAGTAAATGCTTCAATTATGGTGATTTTATCAATATCAAAGGAATAATTGGTGATAAAGATAACTTATTTGCAAAAAAAACAGGCATTATATTTAATTCGCTTCAAGACATCGATGCTAATTTAAATCAAATAATTAATATCATAAGTGACTGGTCCAGAGATCAAAATAATACAGATAACACTCAACCTCAAATCAGTGTGTTTTATAACTGTGAACGCAGAGTATATTGAATACATTTAATTTGAGTTGGTAAACCTGCTTAAATTTGTTTGGCTTGAATTAGTTTCTTTCTTGAAAGAACTTCCTAAACCCATCCGCACTATTTCTAAATTAAGAGGGTCATGAACAATTGATTTTGCAAGGACCCCGATCTTAAGGAAAGCGTTGTAAATACTTACTGTTTTACGATCGTGATCAACCGAAAATGCGGCATTTGAGCAGATTTACCAAGAGTTAAATGATAGAATAGGAATACGCTTTTTATGAAAACAACTACAAAAAAACCTAATTTTCTTATCAGTGCAGTGTTGGATATTTGTGGTCTGGAACAAAAGGAATGAAATTAATATGAGAATTTTGCTGGTTGAAGATGAGGAAAGATTATCTCATTTCATAAAAAAAGGCTTAGTTGAACAAGGGTTTGCAGTAGACCAAGCGTATGACGGTGAGGAGGGGCTTTATCTGGCAAAAGAAGAAACGTATGACCTTATTGTTTTAGACGTCATGCTTCCAAAACTTTCTGGAATTGAACTATGCAAACAATTACGTGAGATAAAAACAGAAACACCAATTCTTGTGCTTACCGCAAGAAGCGAAATTGAGGATAGGGTTGAAGGGCTTGATTCTGGAGCAGATGACTATCTGACAAAACCGTTTGTTTTTGCAGAGCTCAAATCACGGATTAACGCACTTATACGAAGAAGCTATCGCCAAGTATCAAATCTCCTGACTCTTTCTGACCTTGAAGTAAACCCCATAAAACATACAGTTACTCGAGCGGGAAAATTGATTAAAATAACTCCAAAAGAATTTGCTATTTTAGAACTGTTACTTCGTCGAAAACATGAAGTCGTAACACGCACTCAAGTTATTGAACACGTATGGGACTACAATTTTGAAAGTCTCTCTAATGTGGTGGATGTATTTATGGGGACGCTGCGAAAAAAAATAGATAAAGGTTATAAAATTCCTCTTATCCACACTCTTCATGGGGTTGGATATATGGCGACAGACAAAAAACCAAAAGCATGAAAAAATCAAAAAGCCTCAGATTTAAACTCTTTTTCTGGTATGTAGTAAGTCTTGCGTTACTTGGTTTTTTTATTATTCTCACCGTACATATTTACCAATATAAATATAGCGTCTACATCCTGGGAGGATTATTTTTAATTCTATCTATCATCGGATTTATAACCATATATAAAATTACTCAATCAATCACCGACCTTTCTTCACAAATACGCCAGATTTCAAGTAAAAATCTTGACAAACGCATTTCTTCCACAAAAAGTGGTGATGAAATTGGGGAATTAGGATCATCCTTCAATGACTTGCTTGATCGTCTTGATAAAGCCTTCAAACGAGAGCGACAATTTATTGGCGATGTCGCACATGAGATGAAAACACCAATCGCCACACTGCGAAGCAGTTTTGAGGTTACTTTGCAAAAGGAACGTTCAAACGATGAATATAAAAAAATAATTAAAGATTCAATAGTTGAAACAGACCGATTAACAATAACACTTAAAGATGTATTGGATCTCGCTTGGTCAGAAGTACCAAATGAAAATTTGAGGAGTAAATTTGACCTGTCTGAGTTGATGGATGAGATGTCAGAAATTGCGCAAAAGTTAGCTATAAAAAAACAGATTACCGTTAACAGTTCAATTGCTTCTCATATACAGATGTTAGGATTCAGAGATCGTCTGGGGAGAGCCATATTAAATATGATTGATAATGCAATAAAATATTCTCAAAATAAAGGAAAAATAAACATTTCTCTCATACAAGAATATAACAATGCCCTGATTATAATTAAAGATAATGGACAAGGGATTGAGGAAAGTGAGCTTGAACATATATTTGACCGTTTTTACCGAGGATCAAAGACCGATGTAGTATTTGGCGCTGGTCTGGGATTAGCGATTAGTAAAGCAACAATTGGCATACATAAAGGGGTAATTAGAGTAATTAGTAAACCAAAAATGGGGTCGACTTTCACAATCGCCCTCCCGCTTTCATAAATTTTCTTCATAATTTCTTCATGATCATATTCGTAGAATAAATACATTATTAGTTTTATGTAATCATATGAAAAGAAATCTTACTATTTGCTCGGTAGCTGTAGTTCTATTTGCGATAGCAATTTTTATTTTTAAAGTGCCAGCAAATACCATACTTGTTTATGGCGCTATTTTGCTCTGTCCCTTAATGCATCTTTTTATGATGGATCATCGTGGACATGGAGAAAAATCAGCTGAAGATCATTCTAAACATTAACAATATGAAACATAATCTAATTGGAACCGCCAATGCAGCGGCAGCAACAACAGCGATTGTTTATGTCGTATGTAGATTATTAGTGGGTTTATTTCCAGATGCAGCGGCAGCAACAACAGCGATTGTTTATGTCGTATGTAGATTATTAGTGGGTTTATTTCCAG
>MGAR01000008.1 GCA_001789805.1 Candidatus Roizmanbacteria bacterium RIFCSPLOWO2_01_FULL_41_22 | reverse complement strand
TTTTAATGATGCTGAGAAAATAAAGGTTAGATATTAAAAAAAGAAAATACAGGCAAAATTACTTAATTTTCAGAGGTTCCTTAAATCTGTTACCAAGTTTTTAAGATTTGAGTTTTAGGATTTGAGATTTTAGTTTTCAGTTTATATAATTATGATTCGTTTAATCAAAACATTAACGTTAGCCATTGGTTTATTTTTGCTAACCGGATTTTTAGTTAAGGTACCGGTGCAGGCCGCAGTTTTGCAGTTTGATCCGGTTTCATCCAATGCGGCGGTAGCTGGCACTTTTGATGTCAAGATCAATGTTGACGCCAAAACCGACTCAATTGCCGGAAGCGACATTTATATCATCTATGACCCGACCTTGGTTGAACCGCAGGCGGTCAATTACGGGACCTTTTTTCCGATTGCCAGCAACAACATCACCTCAGGCAAGATCTATATCTCGGCGGTAGTGGAGGACTCGACCCAGTATAAAACCGGCAGCGGGACAGTGGCTACTGTTACTTTTAAAGGTTTACAAGTCGGGTCAGGGACTTTGCGGTTTGACTGTGACTTGACAAGAAGCGATGCTTCCAAAATCGTCAAAAACGACCTTAATGCGACTAATGTGATTGAGTGCGGCAGCCTGGGTACTTTCTCAATCACAGTCGGCGGGGCCGCCGGCAGCACCGCCCTTACTTCAAGCTCAAACACGACTACTTCTTCCAATCTGCCTCAAAGCGGTGTTATTGAAAATGTATTACGATTTTCGTTACCGGCCATTTTGCTTCTTAGCGTGGGACTGATTCTCAAAGCGGTACTATTTTTGACCAAACGCGGCCGCTAATCCATATGGCAGCCATTTATCGCACCATTCACAATATCCACCGGCTTCCTCGTGTTGTCAGTATTATTATTGGTATAATGCTGTCGGTGCCGGTGATTGTGGCCGGCGTTTATTTTGTCCAGAAAAGATTCAGCACGGCTTCTGATTACATGCCTCATGATGTAATAATTTCAAAAATCGATTCCACCAAAGCCACGGTAAGCTGGTCAACTGATCAGGAAGTACAGGCGGTGATTGAGTACGGCACATCGCCGGCGGCCCTGGTCTATTTTGCTCCTGAAGCCAAAAAAACCAAAGATCACCAGGTAGACCTGTCTTTGCTTACTCCGCGCACCAGCCATTATTTTCAAATTCGCATTAACAATCAGGTGTTTGACGACGGCGGCAGTCCCTGGTCGTTTACCACCAAAGGAGCAGATAGTGGTGGGCAAAGCACCGGCGGGGAACCAACGCCCACCTTTGGCGTGGGAGTGATTACACCCACCAGGGCTAAGGTCGTAACCAGTACGCCGGCGGCAGCCTGCGCTGAAACTGACTGTCAGAAGATCCGTCTCAAGTTGGGTTATGGTTGTTCGGCAGCCGACTATGTCAAGTGCATCATGACGGTTAAAACAGCTACCGGATCGCCAACTCTGGCGCCAACCACCACCAGTTCCAGTTCAAGCGCGGTTGACGCTGATAATTCTACGGTGACTGCCAACGAGACCGCGGTTCCGGCCAACGGCAGCAATACTTCACTCATTACTGTCACATTAAAAAATTCGGCCAGAAACGTTGTATCAGGCAAACGAGTGACTTTAGCGTCCAATATCACCGGTACCGGAGCGCCGACAATCACGACAGTGATCGGTACCACCAACTCTTCGGGAGTGGCGACTTTTTCTGTCAAGTCAATCACTTCAGGACCGGTAATTTTTACCGCTACTGATGCTAGTGATAATCTAACGATAAATCAGACAGCGAGCGTGACGTTTACCGCAGGTACAGTGAACAAAGACAAGTCAACAGTTGTCGCCAATCCGCTTTCCGTTCGCGCTGATGGCAATACCAGTGCCACCATTACCGTCACTTTAAAAGACAGTAACAGTAACCCTGTTTCCGGTAAAAAGGTAACGTTATCGACAACCGGTTCGGCAACTATTACTCCAGATACATTTCAGACTACAGACAGTCTTGGTCAAGTTAATTTCAAAGTCACGTCAACTACCGCTGGCGGTCCTTATACCTTTACTGCCAAAGACACCACCGATAGCACCAATGTCATTACGATTACCGATACGGCCAGCGTTACCTTTACTTCAAGCTGAGAGAAACGAAATATGCTTAAAGAGCTAAAAATGCAGATACCGGGAATTCTATTTTCGCTGGTTCTTATTTACCGAAAGCTTCAATAATTTCTTTATCAGTAAATCCTAGAGTTCTCAGTTGCCTGATATATCCTGATACAGTTGGAGGAAAATATAGCCGTCTACCATGCACTACTTCAATAAACGGTCTTAAACCCTTTGGAGTTTTTTTAGTTTTTGGGAGATGCTATTTCTGATGACTTGTTCCATGTTGTTTTTCTGGAGAGAATCCTAAGTTCTCTAAGGCTTTGCATAGTTGCAAAGATCCAAACTTTACTTTTACTTTCATGCATATGTACACCTTTTAATTATCTCAGGAGTTGACATTACCACCAGTTTTTTTACTTTTTCAAAGTCTTGATCGGTATTTTCCTTAATATATCGTATTTTACCTTGAAATTTTTTAGGTACGGAGAAAAAATCGTAAATCAAATCGTTAATCATTGAATCAAGCTGTGCTTCTGAATCGGCTTCTGTAAAAACATCATATTCAGGAAGTTCTGCAAAAAATCCCCGTCCATTTTTATGGGACATTATTCTGACTTTTATCAACTGTGGTAGATGAGGAAACTGTGCTACTTTCATAAGAAAATTATATCAGGTCTTATTAAAAAAAGATTGCATTGCGCACGTTTAGTCAATTATAATGAACTTCATGTTCAGAAAAATCATTGTTAGTCTGGTTATTTTTCTTGCGGCTTTGTATTTTGTTTTACCATGGCAAAAGAATATCAGGCAGGTGCAGGCCCAAGGGGTGCCGGCGGCCAGTGTACGGGTCAATAATCAGCACGGCGATAGTTTATTGCACGCGGTTTATTTTAACGCCTATCCGGTGAGCGTTCCGGTCAACTGGGAAACGACGGGCTGGGAGGAAGGCTATCTGGAAGGAATGAAATGTCACGCCACCGGCAACGGCTGGAAACAGCCGGGTGAAAAAGGGCTCAAAGGCCAGGAGAGCTATACTTTTGCTCAGCCTGGTATTTACAACTTTACCATCACCTGCGGCAACGATATTTGGGGGATTGCGGTGCAAGACTGGGTAGTGGCGGCCGTTGGCCTGGATAACGTGACTATCACGCCCGGTCCATCGCCAACCGGCATCGTCACCCTGCCGCCTGGCATCTCTCCAAGCGTGCCCATTTCCCCGCCGCCTGAGTGCACGCAGTCATCAGGTGACGCCAATAAAGACAGCCGGGTTGACCTTGAAGATTATCAGATCTGGCAGTGCGAGTATCTAAACCGGGGAGTTTGCAGTGATCAGTCGCTTTATATACTGCCGGTTATCGGCTCACAGAACTGGAGCGATTTCAACTGCGACAACAAAGTAGATTTGGTTGATTTTGAGATCTGGAGGAGAATAACTATACAGTTTTAAAAACTAATTTTCAAGTCACAATTACCGATTTTCAATCAATTTCCAATGATCGAATTCTCAATTTGATAATTAAAAATTGAATATTGATTGAAACTTGAAACTTGAAAATTGGAAATTAATTTTACGGTATCAGCAGCATCCTAAGCGGTGTAATAATCGGAGTCATAATGATGGAAAGCATGGACCGGCCGTTAATCGGGATAATCAGAAGCAAAAGAAAAATGATGCCGTAACGCGCCAGCTGGTACCACTCGCGGGCTTTTTCTTCAGACAATAGCCCGCCGACGATCTTAAAGCCGTCCAGAGGCTCAATCGGCAGCAGGTTAAAGACGCCCAGGATGATGTTGAGATAAATAATTGACGGCAGGATGACAGTGGCAACGGTGGTCAAAATAGGCACCGAGAAAAAAAGCAGCAGCCGGAGAATAATCGAGGAAACAATTGCTACGATAAAATTGGAAGCTGGCCCGCCAAGCGAGATAAGAGCAGCGTCTTTTCGGGGATTATGAAGATTGTACGGATCAAACTGCACCGGTTTTCCCCAGCCAAAGCCAAAAAATAACAGAAACATGGTGCCATAAAGATCAAGATGGGCCAAAGGATTAAGAGTCAGCCGGCCCTGCAGTTGGGGAGTGGGGTCGCCCAGCCGGTCGGCAATCAAAGCATGAGAAAACTCATGGACTGTGATGGCCACCAGAAGAGCGAAAATATTGATTATAAAAAAGACCGGGCTGGTAAATAGATTGTCAATCATAGGACTTTGGTGGGATTGCTTTTAAGATTGATCTATGATATCATAAATTCTCTTAATTTTTTGTAAAAGACAGGTATGAACTGTTACTACTGCAAAAAGTCAGGCATCTTTGGCCGTTCCCATACACATCATCGGGGTGTCGCTGGTGGACGCTGGAAAAAGCGCGCTCCCAAGACCGCTCGGTATTTTCATCCCAACCTCCAACCTATTCATATTCTTATCCAAGGTGAATCAACACGAGTGAAGCTCTGTACTAAATGCCTTAAGCGGATAAAAAAAGACAGAACTGATGGTAAGACTCCGTTTCTCACCCTGGTGAATCTGCCAGCGAAGGAAAAAAAAGTTGATTTAATCAAATCTGAATCTGCTTAAACTCACCGTCTTCTTGCTCCGCATATAACACGGTTTTTTGCTCAATTGCGAGCTTAGTAAAAAGTTTACCGGACAAGTGGTCCACCTCGTGCTGGATAATCACCGCATCAAAATCGCGAAACACCTCTTTTCTAATTGAACCATCAAGAGTTTGGTACTGCATAAGGATGTAATTGGGGCGAGAGACCGCGGCCCAGATACGCGGTATCGAAAGACATCCTTCAAGAGCAGATGAAGATTTCGACTTTTTTTTGTTAATTTTTTTGACAGTTTTAACCTCAATAATTTTTGGGTTAATATATATGCCGATAGGTGATTTGGGGTGCGGTTTAGTGATAAATAGCGCCAGACAAATACCCACTTGCGGAGCCGCCAAGCCGACTCCTTCCGGGTCAATCTGCGACTCCAAAGTATCGGCCATCTCGGCAATCAGCCGCCTGATCTTGCCGTCGATTTTATTCACCTTCTTAACCGGCGCGTTAAGCGCAGCGTTGGGCGTTGTCAGTATTTTTAGCATACGAGGATAATGTGGAAATTATAGCACGCAACATATAACATGTAACATATAACATGAAACATTTAAATTTATTTAATATATTTTCAGAAAATTTTGATATTTATTGAGTTACAAGTTACATGTTACAAGTTACATGAAATTATCCGTCTGTATTCCCACCTTTAATGAACAGAAGAATATTCACCTGCCTCTGGCTTCGACAATCGATATTGCCGATGAGATCGTGATCATTGATGGCGGATCAACGGACAAGACGCGGGAAATCGCCGCTTCGTATGGCCCAAAGGTCAAGATTTACCAGGTAGATAATCCAGCCAATTTTTTAGTGAATAAACAGCGGGCGATTGAAAAAGCACGCGGGGAGTGGATTTTACAGCTTGATGCGGACGAAGCGCTTTCACCAAAATTAAAAGAAGAAATCGCCAAGCTACTAAATCTTCAATTTGATATTCGTGCTTCGAATTTTAGTGGATATTTAATTCCTCGCAAAAACTGGTTTTTGGGCCGGTACTTGATGAAGGGCGGCGTGTATCCCGACTACGTATTAAGGCTTTATAAAAGAGAAGGCGCCTATTTTGAGTTGAAAAATGTCCATGAAAACGTGATAATAAAGTCAAAAGTTAAAAGTCAAAAGTCAAAAATTGGCTATTTTAAAAATCCGATATTACATAATGCCGATCCGACTTTTAAGCGTTATCTTCTTCGCTGGAACCGATATAATACTTTTGATGCCCGCCAACTTCTTGAGGAAAAGGAAAAGCCATGCCTTCCTTGTTATTTTATCGGTAAACCGCTAGTTACTTTTTTAAGCATTTATATCCGCCATAAAGGCTTCATGGACGGCTGGCAGGGCCTGGTGTGGGCGTTTTTTTCCGCCATCCGTTATTGGGGAGTATACCTAAGACACCATAAGTTAAAAGTTAAGAATGAAAAGTTTAGAGTTTAATTAACAATTAACAGTTTTTATGCCTGCAAAAAATTTTAAGGTTGAATTTATGCGAAGGACATTTAATTTCTCTCTACTTTTAGTTAAATTTATTTCTATTGTCTCTCCGACTGCAACGACGAAAGTGATTATTGATCAAGTTTTGCGTTCGGGCTTATCGATCGGGGCAAATGTGACCGAAGCCCAAGGTTCCTCGTCAAAAAATGAGTTTAAAAATTTCATTCACCACGCTTATAAAAGTTCTTTAGAAACCAGATATTGGCTTACTATTTTAAAAGAAATCATTACTGATAAAGAAAAAAGTCAGGTAGAACCGTTGATAAATGAGGTTAAAGAAATAAGTAAGATTTTAGGTTCTATTTTATTGACTTTGAAAGGTAAAAAAATTATTCATTCTTAATTAAATTTTTAACTGTCTATTGTTAATTTTTAAGTTGCCCCTATCTTAAACTCCACCACCTCACCGTCTTTGATGACATAATCGCGGCCCACGCTTTGGACTTTACCAAGTTCGCGAGCCTTAAGCCAGCCATTAACTTCGACAAATTGGGGAAAGGGAATGACATCGGCCTTGATGAAATGTTTTTCAAAATCGCTGTGGATCACGCCAGCGGCCTGAGGAGCCAGCATACCACGCTTGATAGTCCAGGCGCGGACTTCCTTAACTCCTGCCGTCAAAAACGAGATCAGATCCAAAACTGAGTAGGATTTTTGGATCAGTCGATTAAGGCCGGTATCGGTCAACTGATATTGATTGAGATAGGTTTTTTGTTCAGTCGGGGAAAGGGCGAGTACTTCGTTTTCTAGTTTGGCGTTGAGATAGAGAGAGGTTGTTTGTTTAATCTTTTTCTTCGTCTCTTCCGGTTGATTAAGTTGATCGTCAGAAACATTAAAAGCATAAATCACCGGCTTGATGGTCAGGAGATTGAGTTGTTTAACTATGACTTTTTCTTCATCCGTTAGATTGATGTGTCTTGCAGGAATGCCTTTATTTAGGCCTTTCCCAATTTTATCAACCAAGTCTGATATTTCTTTTTGATCTTTGCTTTGAAGTTTTGATCTTTGATCTTTGATTTTTGATTTGGTAATCGTTTCCAGATCAGCCAGAATCAGTTCGGTTTCTACAGTCTGGATATCGGTTTGCGGGTCAATTTTACTGCTGACATGGGCGACATTCCCATCTGCAAACAGCCGCACCACATGGACAATCGCCGCCACTTCGCGGATGTGGGATAAAAATTTATTTCCCAATCCTTCCCCTTGTGAAGCCCCACGTACCAACCCGGCAATATCGTAAAATTCCACCACCGCCGGCACGATTTTTTCGGTGTTAACTATCTTAGCTAAAACCGGCAGCCGATCGTCAGGCACCTCGACCACGCCGACATTCGGTTCGATGGTGCAAAAAGGATAGTTGGCCACATTGGCGATCTGTTTTTTGAGAAGCGCGTTAAAAAGCGTCGATTTACCGACGTTAGGCAAACCCACTATACCGATTGATAAGTTCATAAAAGGTTATTATAGCAGACGGGAATAAGTAGTTTAAAATAAAAAATGGAAAATAGGTGGTATAATATTGCTATATGGCTGAAGTAATATTGTATCCTTGTTGCTATCTTGCAAGTCTAGGCTCTAATAGAGTTCCGATGATAGTGACTGATCCAGATCTTAATTCTGCTAATTTACATCTAAAATTACTAGCCCAAGACACCCCTTGTACGGAAGTTTGTACAGATGCTAGAGGTGAGATGCTTACTTAGGCGGTGGCAATTATTGGGATGCCAATTAACCGAAATTATTGTAAAACCCAACTTACAGCAGGTCTTTGTCCAAGAGATCTGACTCCAGAACAAGCTAAACAACTACAACCTTTTGCAGTGAAAAGACAATCAAATCTTTAAACTATCTACTTAATTAAAACGAGCAGGCGCTGACGTTTTCGTAGGGGATAAGGGGTATATTGACGTTGCCGTTGCGATTGGCGGAGTTTAAGGTGATGGAGGGTTCAGAGAAGAATGGATTGCTTTTATAACCTGCTGGCGCCACAGGGCCTGCTTGTAAGATTAACGTTGCGTTTTCCTGAATAGTTTTAGAGTAGCTAAAATTGCCGCTGCTGTCGGAGTTGATTGTTCCGATGAGATAAAACTCCGGCATCTGAAAAATGTTGACTGTGGTTGCGGTGGCGACTGCGCCTTCGTTACCATCTTGATTTTTATTGCAGTTTTCATCACGATACATCCGGCCGCTGATCGTCACCGTGATATCAGAAACTCGATGAAACTGAAAATGGGTCGTATATATTACCGACTCTTTGCCGGAGCTATTTTTATACTGTAAACTGAGGGTGTTGGCCCCTTCTGGCGGGTTATAACACAGGGTGGTCATTGCCGCATAACTGCTCCAACCTTGATTATTGATATCTTGTCGCCGTTGTAAACCAGTTTGATTTCCGCCATCTGGGGCATCCACAACACAAAAATTTTGGCCAGAACTTAAGGTAACTGACTGGTTTTCGCTTGGGAAGGTGACTTTCATTCCCGGCGGTTGAGTGCTGTTGCTTGATGCGGCGGTTGGATTGACCACGACAGTTACATCTCCGATCTCGATTTTTTCCGTCGGTTTCACGGTGGTGGTCGGTAAAGTTTTGTTCAACTGGTTGGGTTTGGCTGAGGTGATGTTGGCGGAGTCCGCGGTTTTATTTTGATCAGCAATTTTTTGAGATGAAGCGGTGTTAGTTGTCAGTTGGTTGTTGGTTCGGCTTTTTTGCTGTTGCCAGGTGATCAATATGGCAAAACCACTAAAAATCAACATAAACACCACTGCGGTTAAAATCGGCAGTTTCCATTGCAAAACAAAAACTCGGATCTGTTGGAGCGGGCTTAAAGTTGGTTTCGGGTCGTTATTTTGCTCCATAGCCAATTATACCATGAACAACTTGCAGATACCAATTGCAGTCTTATCCAATCAATAATCGGACTGAAAACAGCCCGATTGCTCTTTGAAAAATCGGAG
>MGAR01000007.1:7974-9548 GCA_001789805.1 Candidatus Roizmanbacteria bacterium RIFCSPLOWO2_01_FULL_41_22 | reverse complement strand
CGAACTAGAAGTAACTGACCTAAACAACCATTATGTCGCCGAAGGCACGATGCATTGTGAAATTATGGAGGGCTGGTGGGTCGATGCCGGCACCTCTTTCGATGAATTACTCCGTGCTAATATTACCGTCGCTAAAGAAAGAGGCAAATTGAATCTCAACGATTATGTTAAATAACTCGGCAATCCTAAAAAGAGTGCTGCCATTTCTGGCAATTTTTATTTTCAGTCTTTCCTATGCGGGCTATACCTTTATCCAGCAAGCGACGGCGCCCGCCAAAGCCGAAGGCGAAGATATCACTGTTGATATCGTTAATATTAAAGCCCCAATTAATACCACCAGCTTATGGCAATGGAATGCCATTGTCGTCATCAATAATTTCTTCAAAGACCCCGTCCGGGCAGACTATACGGTCAACTGGTGTAGCGGAACGACAGGTCAAAAAGGCCCAGTAACAGAAAAATGTGATCCGGAAAAATACGGCACTGATTTTAAAGGATCGCTCCTTAAGGGCACCATGACGATTCAAGCCAAAAATTCTATTACTAAAATCGAGCATCAAGCGATCGATTGTGGGCGTGTTCAAATCAGTGTTAACGCACTAGGTAAAACGGAAATAGAATCGATTTATGACACCGGCGTTGAATGTTCCGATCTTTCTGCCAATGCATTATCGGCAACAACCGGTCTTAAGAGTGGTTCCTCCGCTATGCAGATCATTAGAGATTTTCTTGATATTCTCCCCATTGGCGATATTGAAGAAAACGTCCCAGATTCGGGAATTCCCAGTCCGGGAGAAGGCAGTCCTCCACCAGGTTCAGATGAAAAGGGCAAACAAAATCCCCAAGGGATCTCTTTAAGTTGTCCAATTTCCAATGGTATTGCCTTCATCGGATCGAGAGATAATCCAATTAACGGCAGTGGACACTGTGCGCCTGGTTATGCATTTCCAGAAAACTGCAACCAATACCCGAACGAACCGGCCCCAAGAGCAGAGTATTGGGGAACGGCTTATGCTTTTGATATGGGCGGCACAGGAGGACAAACATTGCTTCTTCCTACCGTTAACGGCGAAGTGGTAGAATGGATTCATGTCGATGAAACTGGTAAAGGTAGTCAAGCGATACAAAGGTTCACTACAAAAATTAACGGGGATGACTACTTATTACAGTATCATCACGCCCAACCTGGCAGTGGACCAGGCGTGGGCAATAGTAAACTATCGGGACAAATCGGAGCGACAATTTGGTCTGGAGGCAATCACGTCCACACTCAGCTAGGATTAGGTTCGTCAAGGGCGGGTGCATGGGTCGATGCTACCAGATATTTCACCTGTGGAAACTTATGACAATGAATAGAACCGCAAAAATAATTACTGCTAGCCTCGTTGTAGGGGTGATTCTCATCATTCTCCTCGTTGTTGCTTTAACTAGAAATAAAGGTGGGTCTAAAACCGATGGGAACATCGTCCCAACAAGAACTAGTGAGCCAACTCAGTCTGCTACAAACGACTCCGTTAAAGTCCTGAGTGTCTCTCCGATTGAAGACATCAAAATAGCTCATCTCCCCGTGATCC
>MGAR01000007.1:4306-7873 GCA_001789805.1 Candidatus Roizmanbacteria bacterium RIFCSPLOWO2_01_FULL_41_22 | reverse complement strand
ATTTTTAAACCACTGGAAGACGTCTGGCCGACGGCCACCAATATCACCATCTCCATCCTGCCACAAACGAGAGCCGTGGATGGCTCTTCTCTGGATCAACCGTTTCAATATACCTTCACCACCAGCTTCCCCGATGGCGCTTAATAGTAAAGCTCGCCATTGACAGCTGCTCACAGATTCCTCTACAATGAATCAATAGACATCCCTAACACCATGACTATCTTCGGCTATCTTAGAAAAGGAATTCGTTGGTTTTCCAAAGGCTTTTTTGTGGTAGCAGTTTTCTTTACCATTATTAATTTATTTATTTATCTTTCGCATGATAATGCTACTCCAAGGCCGTCCTACGAAGCATCTTTAGAAAAACAGCACAAAGAAGTATACGCTAAGATGAACAATCCTCAATATTCTGAGGAAGATAATCTGATTAATGATATTTATCGACTGGTGTCTTGCAAACTTACAGGATATTATTGCACAAGCCATTACAGCGATGCTGGTAAGGATTTTCAAGACAGTTATCTTGGTTTTACAGCCAGTCTTTTTACTGCTCCTTATGCTTATCCCGTCGCTTCCGGTACCTATTATGTATACGACTCCTTAAAAAATGCCGATTTTATTCCATCGGCCTATGCCGACGAAGGAATTGGCTTTGCCGGGCTTAAGCCACTTTTGGGAATTTGGAAAAAGTTTCGTGATATCGCTTATTTAATCCTTGTTTTTATTCTAGTCGCCATTGGCTTTATGATTATGTTCCGAAGGAAGCTTGATCCACACACTGTGATAGGTATAGAAAGTGCCCTGCCTAGAATTGTTGTTACTTTAATATTAATCACCTTTTCATTTCCCATTGCCGGTTTCATGATTGATTTTATGTATGTGCTAATCGCTTTAATGATCATTGGTATTGGTCATGTTTCTGGTATCCCCGGCCTCAACCCTGACGTTCTAATCGACAAATACCTACAAGCAGGACCCGATGATATCCCATCATTATTATCCGGTGTTAATGGATGGGGTTTTGCCAATTTATGGGACATGTTTGCTACTCTTCCAAATGCTCTTATTGGATTATTTGGAAATACATTTGAAGTAATTACACGCCTTCTTGGCTCGGTACTGGCAATTCATTTCTTTGGAGGTCGCATGCTCGGCTTGTTTGATAAAACTGTCGCAAATATAGCTAATATAGAGGCAGGAGGCGAGGCTGGGGTCAATGTTGGTCTTACAGGAATATTCAGCGCCCGTCTCGCTGACTTTGGAAAAGGCCTCGTCAACAGCGGCCTAGCACCAACGGTAGCCATTATCATTGGTCTATTAGGTTTTGCTGCATTCCACAATTTAATATTTGGCGTGTTGATATTTTTTACATTAATTTTCCTTTCTTTCCGGATTTTATTCATGTTGTTTTCTTCTTATTTAAAGATACTTATTCTCGTATTGATTTCGCCTTTGCTTATTATGTTTGAAGCAATCCCGGGGAAATCGGCTTTTTCCAAATGGTTCAAGGGTCTTTTTGCAGAGCTCCTCACTTTTCCATTACTCATAGGAATATTTCTTTTAGGAACAATTATTTTTGAGGTGGCCGCCAGTGGCGAACTAATAAAATTGCCCTTTTTTTATAAACTTGACACTGGACCATTTAGTGCTATTTTAGGTTTTGGTTTTTTGTTTATGACGCCAGACCTTATTAAGATTGCTAAGAAACTTATGGTTCCCGAGTCGCTTCCGCTACCTGATGTTGGACCCGGAGTCTTCTTTGGGGGAGCCACCAGTGCGGTGAGTGGCGGACTTGGCAAGGTAAGTAGTTATGCCAGCGCCTTCCACTACATTAAACCCCTTCAGGGAGTAGTGGGATTGGTCTCAAAAGGAGCGCAAGAAGCATTATTCGGCAAGGAAACGCCAACTCGTAGATAAGTCTCATCCTAATCCAGGCAATCCAAGAACCTGAACCCCTATAAGTCTTAAGATGAAAACTGAAAAGATGATCAGTATCAAGCCAATCACACAAGAAGTAATGTTTTCGCGAGCTTTTTGGATACTCTCCGCTTCGCCTCGAGACACTTGAATCCTAATGGCTGAATAAATAATACATAGTAATGCAAAAAGACCACCAAATCCGATGCCAATCTTTAAAATCCAAGCTGAAATGAAAGTTGAAGGATCGAGGGGAATACAGCCCAATCCGCTCCAGTACCCATTTTGAGTAGTCGCACAGTCAACGCACGCGCTCGCTTCCGATGAATTTTCAAACTTATATACCCCACACATCGCTGATAGACGATCTGTCTGGGCTGAATTGGTGGTGAGAGACTGGCCAGAAACGCTCTGAGGTAAAACACAAGTACACTTGCCTTGTGCCGGATCACTATTCGCCTCCCCGTATAGACAAGGTAAATTGTTGTTGTAATCTTCCTGGAGCTTCTGAAAACTCCGATCTGTTTCCTCATATTTCTTAATCGGTCCGCCAACAAATGGGAAATGACTTAGTATGTCCTGTCCGGGAAGATCGGGCAAACCCTCTGTTTGGTTGTAACAACAGGCATCAATACCATTCTCTCCGCCGGCAAGCCCACAATCAAGTCCAGGCATCATCTGTCTAGCAAAGACAGCATTATCCACTATTGCCGGTAAAGTAAGAAAACAAAACAGGAGTGCAAGTATTAGGAATGCTTTTCTCATACTATTGACTATACCAAAAAGAATCAATGATGACCACCGCCACCACCGCCTCCACCACCACTGCCGCCACCCTCTTTTTCCTTTTCTCTTGCGGCCCACATCATAGCTAGCAGGGCCGCTATTGCTAACGCAATGCCTAAAGGAATATATGTTTCAATCATTCGATTTTGCCAATTAAATCCGGTGGCCTCATCGATTTGGCCCATATGGTTAACGTTGTGTTTCATTATTGGCTTTGGCTTAAGATATGCTGACAAAAGCGACTTAACGTATTTGCCTGCGTGCCCAACCAAAGGCACATCACTCTGAATGAGACTGTCCACTCTTCCGGCCCAAAGTTCTTGAGATTCTGATAAAGGCTGTGACCCCTCACCGGGCGTATATTCTTTTAGCTTTAGTCCGGTGGCTCTTATCAAAACATCCTTTACTACTTTCCAATCATCTGAATCAAGTTGGGTTACTTTACGTTCAAACGTTTGGATATAATTATCCGCCATCAACGTTGCCTGACCCCCAGTACTAGTTCGATAGATATTCTCAAAGAAGTCCCCTAAAAACTTTATTCTAAAGGCCCTATCTTTTGCAAATAATCGCTCAATAAAGATAATTAATCTCACTGAATAAGCATCGGCCTGATCTTGGGCCATCATCCGAATAGGCAGAATCATTTTTTCTATGTCTTCGGCGAGATGTTTTTCCGCTGCCTCTTCAAGTGCATGCTTAGAGCTCGTGTCAGCAAGTGCAAATTTATGAAAACCTTCATTAATCAAATGAATTAATGTTTCATTAAGACCTTCGACCACTTTATGTGTTTCTGACATCATCCTTGCTGTCGCTCGAGCTCCTCCCTGCTGCATAAGAAAGTTTGTAAAATCAAAGTCTCCA
>MGAR01000007.1:0-4227 GCA_001789805.1 Candidatus Roizmanbacteria bacterium RIFCSPLOWO2_01_FULL_41_22 | reverse complement strand
CTTCTCCAACTTCATTTCTGTCGAATCGCTTCTTGTCAATCCCGAAATTACTTGGCGACATTTGATCGTGATCTTTAAGCCTTTTAAGTTCTGCTTGATCAACGCCATTATCACGTCGTCCCCCCATGTGCTTAAAGAATCCTAACAGTAGTACTTCAAACTGATCATAATCCATATTTTCTAGACTCAATTTTTGATTTGTAGATCTCTCCGTAATCGTGGGACTATGTCTTTTGTAGAACTCAAAGAAACTCTGCAGACTTTCTCTAATATCAGGCCGTAAAAAATCGCTATGTTCTATCCTATAATCAAGATTGCCAGAGGCTTTTGCATTAATCCACATTTTCTGTTCAACTATTTCGGTGGCTGAGATAAAAAATGGATACATTCGACCTTCTATATATTGGCGAGCATATCCTTCCCCTCCCGAGGTAGCTAAATTCTTATATAAATAATCATTCAATTCTTCGAATAGAGTATTTTCATTCTCAGGCGTATGCCTTCTTCGCTCCATACTGACCGCCATCGTCGGATATATATCGATCACTCTCTGCATAATCTCAACCTCATATAAGATTTGCATGAATTTGGCTTCATAGTCCTTAATGACTTTCATCTTGTTTTTATTCCAAAACATCAAGCCCTGGTGTTTGGCAGCGACTGTTTTTTCGAGACGATCTTTTTCGGCCAGTTGCTTCTCCAGCTCAGCCATAAATTCCTGAAAGTTTCTGACTTTTGGGTACTTTCTAGTAAAATCACTAATATCCACATTTTGAAATTGGCTCGCGGTCCTTATTTGCTCTCTAACAGCGCGATCTGGTCCAAATCTCATTGTTCTATCATCAAGAAATGTTTTAACCGCATATAGTCCAAATTTCTTCATATTTTTTAGCGACTCAGTATAATCGACAACTTTCTTTCCCTCCCGATCAATCCAAATCAGATCAGCCTCATATTGAGCAAATCGCCAGCCACCTCGCCTCATAAGGTCAAGGACGGTAGTCTTCTGACAATCTCCAAAAATAACTTTTGTTAAATCAAAATCTAAAAGCTTATCTGTATAACCTGCCGAGCGCGCATTCTCCGCCAGCTCCATATATTCGCCTACTTGAGAATGATCATATGAATCCTTCCATGTATCCTCTTGAAAGTCTAGGTCACGAGGCTGAAATGCATAGCGCATAAACGGCCAGTGGCCAGGCACATCAAATCGTTCTTCTAATAGATCGAGATCAAGACCAGCAATCATTTTTTCGTATCCACCATTCTGACCACCATAGAATGGTCTTTTAACTTTAAAGTGTTTATGATTATGCTCGTCTGTTTCGATTTCCCACGAGACTAACATTCGTGAAGTTAAAAGAGCATCCCAGAATTCTGCAGTACCACCCTTAGCAATACCACTAGCCATACGGATTTTTCTCTTGAGCTTCCTCTTTTCAGCAGAGGTTAATGATTCCGGTTTTTTTCCAGTTAGAACACAGAATTTAATAAACGCATCCGCTTGTATTTGATCAAGATCAAGAATGTGATCACGTTCGCCAAAAGCATTAATTACATGTCTGTTATGAAGAGCGAGAAAATCGTGCAGACTTTTAATATAGAGCGAATAGGCTAGAGCAAGATCAGGGTCCTCCAAAAGAATATCATCAAGTTCTGACATTTCCAGTCGTTCTGCAAATTTGGCCATCTGCTCAAAGCCCATTCCCTTATCGGAAATTACCTCAGCATTATGAAAGTACTCAACAATATCTTTAAAACTAGTCATTCGACTCATAAGCCAAGAACTAATCGCCTCAGGGAGAGCAACATCCGTTGTGGTTAGATGAGCATGAGCCTGTTTCCCCCCCACCGTTTTCTCGCCTTGATCAAAAGTTTGCTTCCTTGATCCTAAGAATGTTACTCCAGGGATCTTCACTTTCATATCTTTTAAAAGATAGGCATTTGGATTGGTACCTTTATAAGCATCGATCTCTGAACCAAGATTTCTTAACGCCTGCAAGAAACCTTTATAGAATCTTCCCTCGTTTAGTTGATCAAATCCCTGATCAAAGAAATCCTGAGCATATGCATCGAGCGAAGTACTAAATAGATCCTCAAGCACATCTCTGACTTGAAAAGTAAATGTTTTCCACCATTCATCTGGTTCACCGCTTGCTTCGGCGTCTGTTTTCAACTGCATTAAGTGATCGGCTAATTTGTCTATATTGGAAAGCTTGTCCAAAATTTTCATTTGCTCATCACTAAACTTAATTTGAAGCCACTCTGCCATTTCTTTCAGACCTTTATCTTTTAGAATCCGCATCATTTCTACCTCAACTGCTTCCACGTGGTCAAAATAGTCAAACATTAACTTGGTAACCTCTTTCTCCTCCTCGGGGGTCAACACTCCACCACTAACTAGACCGCGAACAAAAGTTTCAAATTGGACAATCTCACGTTCACGAATTTCGAATGAAGCGTTAACTCTAGGAAAGTACCTGGTAAAAAGGTCTCCAGAATCTTGATCAATTGATCTGATTCTTCTTTCAAAACTTCTTATTCTTCTGGTAAATCCCTTCGTTGCTTCGTCCATTTTATTTTTTTTATCCATATATTCTTTTAATTTTGCTTCTTCAACCGCTCTTTCAATTGACTCGTTGCTATTAGGAGGAGTAACAAATTCGGAAACCTCCGCAAGCAAATTTTGAGACATGTCCTCTTGTAGATTACGAGCACGAATCTTGGTTAATAATCTTCTAAGTATTTTTTGTGATAGTTCCGGATGAGTATCTCTAACTTCATAAACCTGACCAAGGATATACTCCATGTCTCTTGGATCACTATCGCTTCTCCCTATAGAGGCTTCAATTAGCGTGGTTATTATCGGCACTTCTCTGGCGCCAAACATTTCCTTTTCCGAAACAATGCCTTGTAAAACCTCCTGGATTGCCTTGGGAATTTCATGATATTCTCGTCTTAATTGCGCCGCTCCTTCACTATCCTCAGAAATAATTTTAAGGTCTGGTTCGATTCTATCTTTAACTTCATTATTAAATTCTTTTACCTCTGGTAAAACAGTTGGAAACCATTCCTTCTGGGGATCGTTTCTTAGTTGGCCGACATGGGCCTTTATTTTCTCCCCCAGCCTGTGAAATACTCCACCGCGGCGGAACTGGTCCAGGACAATGCCAACGGGGCCATGGGGGCGCGGCGCTTCTGGAGGTGGGCCGTGGTGTTCAAAAGGTTCCGGCATGTTATTTAGGCGCCTTGAACTTGTAACCCGTAATACTCGTTAGCAGAAAAACGCTGAGGGAGCCGGACTGCAGAAAACCTATAAGAGAGCCGCAGTTTAGGCAGGCCGGCTTGGTAAGAACGTACATGATGGAATCAAAAGCAAGAATGACAGGAAGGGCCAGAAAAAAGACGAGGAGAGGGATAACTCTGAAGAATACATGGTTATTTTTATGCTGTATTCTCATCGTTAAAAATAACTTATAGTATTATACCACAGAAACCAATAAATAAACACTGATTTCATTATAGCGAGAAAAAAAGGCAGTTACAATCTATAGAGAAGTGATGGATTTTATTCCTTTATACTAACGACCAGGACCCGATCCAGACCCTCTCCCTCCGACTTGGATTCGAGAGAATGATAATGACTCGAGATATGTTCGTGAATGATTTTTCTTTCGTATGGAGAAAAGGAGGATAACCGAGCATTTCTTTTCTCCTCAACGACTCGTTGCGCCACGCTATCAGCAATATTGGAGAGCCGCTCTTTTTGTACTGCGCGGTAATCATTAACGTCAACTAAAACGTCAACCTTTCTTTCAAACTTTTTATAGAGCATGGCGGAAAGGACTCTTTGGAGCGCCGCGAGGGTGTGGGCGTGTCGCCCGATAAGGAGCGGCGCGTCTTCCTCTGTCTTAAAGTGAACGATGTGAACCCCTTCTTTATTACTCATGGTTATCTCTGCCGTTAAGCCGAGCTTCTCGAAAAGTTCACTGGCCACTTCGTTGATTATTTTTTGTTCTTCTTCCATGTTTTGGACTTAGCCTGAAAAATAGTAAACAAGGAGAAAACATTCCAATAGAGCGCTAATCCGACCGGTAAAATATAGGAAAAGTACCCGATCATCAACGGAAACATTATCTTCATTTGCTTCGCCATCATTTTCTGGAAATCTTCTGGCTTTTGTTCACCAGTCTTTCCGTCAATCTTTTTAATCTCGGTTTTAACCGG
>MGAR01000006.1 GCA_001789805.1 Candidatus Roizmanbacteria bacterium RIFCSPLOWO2_01_FULL_41_22 | reverse complement strand
GAAAAAATTAACTAACTGACCTAAGGCGGAACGAAAATGTTTGGCTGGTTTGGATTCAACTTTGCCCGGCACGCCTCTAAAGCCGCGCAAAAGCAAATCATACAGATCCCAGCCGCAGCAATAAGCGCCCAAGCAACCTAAATCGTGAATATGCATATCGCCGCTATTAACCGCTTCCCTGATTTCTTTCGGATAAATTTTATTAAGCCAATATTTTTTAGTGACCGCGGAAGTCACATAATGATTTAACCCTTGTAAAGAATAAGCCATATTAGCGTTTTCTTTAACTTGCCAATCCTGCTCATTAATGTATTGATCAACCATGCTAATTGACTCGTCAAGGGCGGTGGTGGCTTCCCGTATCCGCCGACGCTGTTCCCGATAAAGAATATAGGCCTTGGCTGTTTCGGTTAAGCCGGCCATTATTAAAACTTCTTCCACGATGTCTTGAGTTTCTTCCACTTTGGGAATTTCTCCGTTTCTAAATCTTCTGTTTAAAAGAGCTGCCGCTTGATCTGATAATTCTTTAGCCTTTTTTCTGCCGCCTTCTTTGGTGACGGTCAGGGCTTTAAAAACAGCTTCAGTGATTTTAGATCGGTCAAAATCCACAATCCGGCCGTCTCTCTTTTGAATTTGTTTAAATTTTATTTTAGTCATAAAACCTCCTAATTAAGAATGTATATTATATTTTACTCCAATTGAAAAAACAGGTCAAATGGGGATAAAAATATAGTGAATAAATTTTATTCACTATATTTATTAATATCTCATTTATCTATTAACCTTGAATTACAAAACACCCAATTCTGTCATTATTTAAAGTGTTTAAGAAGTTTTTTCGCTGTGTTTTTTCTGCAAAAAGACGGCCAAGGGAGTAAGAATCACGGCCAGTAAAACAAGGATAATATAAATAGCCGCGCTTTTATGTTGATAGGAAATGTATTTGATTGTTTCGCCTAAAAGATGAATCATCATCCAGAAAGCAAAAACCATATAAGCGTAAATGGCAATCTGCCAGCCTTCTTTCTGTTCTTTGATTTTAACCAAATAATAAAGCAAAAAAACCAAAAGGAAAACCGGGATAATGAAAGCCGCGTGGATTAAAAGCTTGTAAGCCAGATATTTTCCTTTTTCCTTAGTCGGATAATAAATACTGATGCCCGGCGCTAAATTGGAATACTCGGCGCTTAATCCGAATGATTCTTCCGGCATTATCGTCTTCGCGGAAACTGTTTTGATTATTGAATTTTTCTGGTCTAATCGATAAAGCTGGTAATTATCCTGCCTTTGATTTTCAATAACGGGATTAGTCCAGCGATTCAAATCAAAGATGAATCGCTCGCCTAATAAAATTAAAACAATGGCTAAAAAAAGCGCTAAGACTACTCCTAAAATAGAGATAGGGAATTTTCGCGGCCCTAAAGAAATCAGGGAAGCGGTTTTGGTTAAAATGTCTTGAGGCATAGTTTTAAGTTTAAAATTCAAAAATCAAAATGACAATGTAAAATTCAAAATTATTTTAATTCTTTTTACATTTTGATTTGTTGTTTTGTATTTTGAGATTTGATTTTTCAATTATTTACGAGATAGATATATAAAGACTATTCCTATTCCCAAAAGGAGAGCCAAACTGACGCCCATCACTAGCCAAAATAAAATTTTGTTTGGCTTGTCCAACGATTCAGCGTTAACTAAATCATTATCAGAAGCATTTCTTAAATACAAATCATTCGTCATCTCCGCATAGCTCATCCAACGGGTTAATTTAGTCAAAAAATATTTTTCCTGACTCGGTTTAAACCAAGGCTCGCCTTTATCGTCAAAAGCCAGCTCTTCAATGGTCTTTTTCTCCACCCAACCGGCATATTGAGCGCTAAAACCAGGGATGGTTTGTTTGTTATCCGGCGTAAAAACATAAATCAAAACACCGGCTTTTTGGGGATAATACGGAGAAATCCGCGGTTGAAAAGACGGCATCATTTCAACCGAAGCGCCGCTGCCTTGTTTTAACGGTAAATAATCATAGGATTTAAAATCCTGCATCACTGAAGAAATTTTTAAAGGATAAACGATTTTGTCGCTGGAAAATTTAAGTTCCAAAGGAATCATATGCCCCTCGCGTAATTGCCGGCCAACGCTTTGGTTAATTAATTCGGTATTTATCTTTACGGCCGTAAAATACCAATCATTATCAATATAACTGTCTAAAACATAACTGCTCGTTGTCGGAAATTGATAATTATTTTTACTCAACCAATCAGCTAATGCCTTTGAATCGCCGGCTGTCAGAACCGCGATGTCGTAATATTCAACTTTTTTAGTCTCAACAATATAAACATCTTCTGTGTTTTGACCCGTCCGATAAGCATCGTCAATATCCAAAGGCATAGGGTATGTCTGTTGAGTCCTGGTTAATTCGTCAAGAGAAATAAATAATTCGTCAGACGATTTAGAGACATCCGGCCTTGAAGGAGTCGGGATAATCCAGCCGAAATCTTTGGCGTCGCCTCTGAAGGTCGCGGAAAGAACTAAAGTTTCTGTCTTGTTTTCATAAAAAATCATTGCCCGCTGGTCGGTCTCGTACATATAATAATCAGGCGGCGGAAATATTCCTCCGTCAGCCAGAACAAAAAGAGGAATCAAAAAAACAGCCGCTGTTAAAAATAATTTTCTTATCATATTCTTCTATTTTACTATAAACAAAAAAGCGGTCAATGACCGCTTCACTTTATCTTTCTTCTAATAAAAGCGGGGATATCCCATTCAGTTTCTGTTTTCTGGACCGGCGTTACTTCAATTCTAGAACTGGAAATAGTTTTTTTCTTGGCTTTTTCGCCTAAAATTGGAATGGAACGAAGGGCGTCAATGGAATCAATAGCCGGTTCTTCGTTTTTTCTGGTCAGCAAATGATCAAAGCCGGTGGCAATGACCGTAATTTTTATTTCGCCTTTCTTCATTTTATCATCAACCAAAGCGCCGAAAATAACTTTGGCCTCCGGGTCAATTGACTCGGTAATAATTTTAGCCGCGTCGTTAATTTCACTCATGGTCAAATCCTGACCGCCGCTGACGTTAAAAAGGACCCCTTTGGCTCCGTCAATAGAAATTTCTAAAAGTGGGGAATTAACAGCCGCTTTGGCCGCTTCAATCGCCCGATCTTCTCCAACGGCCCGGCCAATACCCATCAGGGCGGAGCCGGCGTCCTGCATAATTGTCTTAACATCGGCAAAATCAACATTGACAATACCGGGCATGACAACCAAATCTGAAATACCCTGAACCGCCTGCCTTAAAACATCGTCCACCACGCTAAAAGCGTTAATAAGTGAAGTCTTTCTGTCAATTAAAGAAAGTAATTTATCATTGGGAATGGTAATTAAAGTATCAACTCTATCTTTTAATTGAAGCAAGCCTTCTTGAGCGATTTTAGCCCGTTGAGCTCCTTCAAAAGAAAAAGGTTTAGTGACTACGCCAACAGTCAAAGCTCCGCTGTCCTTAGCCGCTTCAGCGATAATCGGGGCCGCGCCAGTACCTGTGCCGCCGCCCAAACCGCAAGTAATAAATACCATATCGGCCCCTTTAAGCACATCGTGAATTTCGTCCCGGTTTTCTTCAGCCGCCTGCCGCCCAATCTCCGGATTCATGCCGGCTCCCAACCCCTTGCTTAAATTCTTGCCAATATGAAGTTTTTCCGGAGCGTTGGTATGGTGTAAATCTTGAACATCAGTATTAATAGCCACAAAATCCACTCCGTGAATCTTGGAAGTCACCATTCGGGAAATAGCGTTTCCTCCGCCGCCTCCGACTCCCACTACTTTAATTTTGGCAAAAGCTTCAACTTCGGGTTTCAATTGAGCCATAATCGTCAATTTTCAATTATCAATTTTCAATAAATTTTTAATTATTTAATTTTAAATTGAAAATTAGAAATTGAAAACTAGAAATTATTTTCATTATACATTCCCTCCTAAAAAATACAAGCCCGCGTCTGTTTATATAAAAATTATTTAATTTTTAAGGCAAAAAATCCTTAAACCAATTTTTAATTTTATTCACTGTCCGGCCAATGCCGGGAATGTTCGTCCAGGAAATTCTTGGTCCGCCGTCTTTTTTCTGAGCGTCCAAACCCCATAAAATTAAACCAACAGCCGTGGCAAAAGCCGGATCGTCAACTTTTTCCACCACGCCGGTTAACTCCACGGGAAAACCAATCTGGGCCGGCAGTTTTAACACTTCCTTTGTTAAATCAACCAATCCGGGAATTTTAGCGCCGCCGCCGAATATAACCACGCCGGCGGGCAAAAGCCCCTGACGATCAATCTTTTTTAATTCTTTGTTAACCAGCTCTAAAATTTCATAAAGTCTCGCTTCAACTATTTCAGCCACGTGAATCCGGGGAACCAAACCTTCTTCTTCCAGTCCTAATTTAGACAGATCAATATTTTCTTTTTTGCTGATTTCTGAAGCTAAAGCCGTGCCGTATTCTAATTTAACTTTTTCAGCCAAATCAATGGGCGCCCTTAAACCAATGGCAATATCGTTGGTAATATGAGAAGAACCAACAGGCAGGATATAATTATGAATAATATCGCCCTCTTCAAAGACTGTCAAGTCAACCGTGCCGCCGCCAAAATCCAAAGCTAAAACGCCCAACTCTTTTTGCCGCTTGCTTAAAATAGCCCGGCAAGCGGCCAAGGAAGAAAAAATTAATCCCTCAATTTCAAGGCCGGCTTCGGAAACGCATTTTGTCAAATTTTTAATAAAAGGAGTAGCGCCTTCAATAATCAAAGCGTCTACCTCTAATCTGACTCCGTTCATACCCACCGGATCCTTAATCCTCATTTGATTATCCAAAGTAAAATTCCTGGGAATAACATGAAGAATTTCTCTGTTTTGAGGAATGGAAATAGCCGAAGCCGCGTTAATGGCACGAAGAGCGTCTTCTTCTGACACCTGTCCGTCAGCTCGCGAAACCGCCACCACTCCTTTGCTGACTCTTGAAGTAATATGCTCGCCGCCAATGCTTACATAAAGACGGTCAATGGGCAAACCGGCTGTTCGTTCCGCTTCTTCAATGGATTGTTTGATGTTCTTAGAAACTTCCTCTATATCAAATACCATTCCCCGCCTTAAACCAAAGGAAGGGACTTTGCCAATACCGATAATCTGCGGTTTTGACTGATCGGCTCTTGTCTTGGCCACGACTGTCCGAATACAGGAAGTTCCAACATCAAGGCCGGTAATAATTGTTTCTTTAGCCATACTAATTATTATTTATTACGAATAAAATTTCTTTTTCCATTTCCTCCATCTTTTTCTTCCTTCTTTTATCTCTTTCGTGCTCGTATCCAACCAAATGAAGTATACCATGAATCAATAAAATAGCCAGCTCCTTTTCCAAAGAATGACCTGCTCTTTTGGCTTGTTTTTCAGCTTGAGGATAACAAACAATAATTTCTCCCAATCTTTTTACTCCGTCAGGCGGCTCTACGAACTCCATATCCTCTTTTCTTTTTATCCGAGGGAAATCTTTGGCTAAGTATTTTAAGATATTTTTATCGCCAAACGACAAAACATCAGTTACCCGATTTTTCTTGCGATAAATCTTGTTTAATTTTTTCATTCGCCCGCTTCCCACAATCGCCAAGCTAATTTCAGTTTTATTTTTAACTTTTAATATTTTTAAGGTTGTCCGGGCGATTTTTTGAAATAGCTTTTCGTCTATCTCGTTTTGGGTAAAATTGCGGATTTCTAACATCTTTTACGCTTACCCTTCTTTTAATTCCTCCTGAACGATTTTATTGACCAACCCGCCGTCGGCTTTGCCTTTAAGTTGAGGCATTAAAGCGGCCATTACTTTACCAGTGTCTTTCTGGCCGCTCGCGCCTAATTTTTTAACAGCTTCTTTAGCTAACCTCCTAATCTCGTCTTCGTTCATTTGTTCGGGCAAATATTCCTTTAAAATCTCTAATTCTTTTTTTTCTTTTTGGGCCAAATCAATCCGGTTGGCTTTTTCGTATTGTTCTATAGAATCCTTCCGTTTCTTGGCTTCGCTTGAAATTACTTCTATTATTTCCTCATCATTTAATTTACTTAATTCTTCTAATTTTTCCGTCTTCTCGGTTTTACTTAATTTAACTCTTTTTTCTTTCTCCTTATTGATAACCGCCGCGTTAAGCATACGCAAAACAGAACACCTTAAAGTATCCTTTTTTTGTAAAGCCCCCTTGATATCTTCGCTGATTTTATCTTTAAGAGACACGATAGAAAATGACTAAAGACATTGATTAGAAATTAGTCATTAGAAATTAGAAATTTATAATTACCTTCTCCTTCCCCATCTTGTTTCCTCTTCTTCTAATAATCCCAGCTTTCTAAGCTTTTCTTTCTCGGCTGTAATCTTTTGCCGCCTTAAGGCGCTAAGCCGCCTTTCTCTTTTTGTCTTGCCTTTTTCGTGAAATCTGGCTTTTCGGGCGCGAATTAAAACCCCGCTTTGCTGAATCCGCCGCGTAAAACGCCGCAAAAGACTTCGGCTGTTTTCTCTTTCTCTTTTTTTAACTTCAATAGCCACATGGCTCACCTCCTTTTTAAGCTTTGAACTTTGTGATTTTAATTTCTTTTTCTCTGTCTACTAATTTTAATAATTTTTCAATTAATTTTTTGGGATCTGAATCATAAACAATTTTACCCGGGCCGCGATGAACTTTAGCCACGATATCTTTAATCATATCAGCCGTGCCGCCCGTTTTGGTTAAAATTCCGATTGGCTTATTGTCCTCAAAAGCGATGGTAAATTCATTCAGGGTTCCCATCCGGCCGCAAATAACTATGACCGCGTCAGATGATCTGGTCAAGAGTAAATTCCGGCCGGAGTATTCAAAGCCGGTGTAAATAATTAAATCATGATAATCAGTCGGTAAACGGTAGCTTTTAATATGGGCTCTTTCCGAAGCGGCCGGCGAAAGACCAACAACAATGCCGCCTTCTTCTTTGGCGCCGATAGCGGCCCAGTAAGGAGTGCCGCTGGTCGCTCCGGTCACCAAAACGCCGTTATGCCGAATAATTTCTTTCCCCACTTCTTTGGCTTTTTCCAAAGTATCTTCATTGCAATGTCCGGTTTCAGCCGCTCCGGAAACGCAGATTTTATATTTTAAATAAGATTTTTTTTCTGTCATATTTTTAACCCGGTGCTTTTAGCTTACTACTTATTCTAAAAACTGTCAAAATAAAGATTAGCCGCGCTTCAATCTTAAAGAATTTAAAACAACGCTGATACTCGAAAACGCCATAGCCGCGGCGGCAAAAATCGGGTTGAGCAAAATTCCGAAAAACGGGTAAAGAGCGCCGGCCGCGACAGGAATAAAAGCCGAGTTATAAAAAAAAGCCCAAAAAAGATTTTGTTTAATTATTGTCATTGTCCGTTTTGAAAGATTAATCGTTTCCGGAATAAGCATTAAATCTCCTCTCATTAAAGTAATATTCGCGGATTCCATGGCAATATCCGTTCCCTCGCCCATGGCAATGCCGACATTGGCTTGAGTGAGAGCCGGCGCGTCGTTGATTCCATCGCCAACCATAGCCACGATTTTTCCCTGTTCTTGTAATTCCCGCACTTTTTCTGATTTTTTGTCCGGCAGAACTTCGCTCATTACATTTTCTATGCCAACTTCTCTGGCAATAGCGCGGGCAGTGCGATCGTTGTCTCCGGTCAACATCCAAACATCTATATTGTTATTCCTAAGCGTCTCTACTGCTTTTACAGACTCTTTTTTTAACACATCGGCAACGGCTATAGCGCCTTTTATTTTTTGAGCGACAACAAGAATCATTACTGTTTTTCCTTGATTCTCAAATTGTTTAATTTTTTCCTCGTAAGGAGAAACATCCAAGCCAATCTCTCTAATGAGGGTTCTATTGCCGAAATAAGATTCAACTTTTTGAGAATTAATCCGTAAAATTCCGAATAGTCCCTTTCCGGAAATCGCCTTAAAACTTTCTAATTTATAAAGTTCTATTTTCTCTTTTTTCGCTTCGCCTATTATCGCCTTATCAAAAGAATGCGATGATTTTTGGTCTAAACTCGCGGCGTATTGTAAAATCGCTTGCGCCAGAGGATGTTCTGACCTCTGCTCCAGAGAAGCGGCGTAACTAAGAACCCCTGCCTGTTTTTCATTATTGAAAGCGACAATGTCTGTCAATTGCGGTTTTCCCTGCGTCAGCGTACCGGTTTTATCAAAAATCACCGTGTCTATTTTATTGGCAATCTCAAGAGAAGCCGCGTCTTTAATTAAAATACCTCTGCTCGCCGCGCTGCCGGAGGAGACCATAATGGCCATAGGAGTGGCAAGGCCGAGAGCGCAAGGACAAGCGATTATGAGAACTGCCACAAAGTTTATAAGAGCAAAGGTAAAGGCGGGCGCCGGACCAAAGAAAAACCAAACAATAAAAGTTAGAATAGCTATGACAATTACTATAGGCACAAAGTACGAAGAAACCAAATCAGCCAAGCGCTGAATGGGCGCTTTTGTTCCTTGAGCCTCTTCCACCATTTTGATGATTTGGGAGAGAACGGTGTCTTTGCCAATTTTTGTCGCTTGCATTGTAAATGTTCCGAATTTATTTATAGTGCTTCCGATAACCATACTGCCAATAATTTTATGAACCGGCATTGACTCGCCGGTAACCATTGACTCATCAATTTCCGAATCTCCTTCAATGATTTTTCCGTCCACCGGCACTCTTTCCCCGGGCCGAACCACGATTAAATCTCCGACTCGCACATCGCTGATGGGTATTTCAACTTCCCGCCATTGGCGAGGTTCGCCTTCGGCGGCTTTTCCGTCTTTTAAAACTTTCGCCGTTTTCGGCTGAAGTCCTATTAGTTTTTTAATCGCCTCCGAAGCTCTTCCTTTCATTAAGACCTCAAAATATCTCCCTAAGAGAATTAAAACGATGATAATTGCCGAAGTGTCAAAATAAATTTTTGGCGCCATTCCTCCTTTAATAAAGAAATTCGGAAAGACAGTAACGGCCGCGCTGTAAAAATAAGCGGATAATGTGCCGATTGCGATAAGCGTATTCATGTCAGCCGTGCGGTATTTCACTAAGAGCTTAAGCCCGGCGTAAAACTGCCAGCCGACCCAAAATTGCACAGGGGTTATAAGAATAAAAAGAAGCCAATAATTATTTAAAAATTTTGGCGCGAATGAAAACCATTCCGGGAAACTGCCAAGAAATATTAAAATTGAAATAATTCCGCCGATTATGAGTTTGCGTTTTAAAATTTTTATCTGTTTTTCCCGTTCTAATTTTTCTTTGTCTAAAATTTCTTCAGTTTTCCCCTCTTCTTCAATCGGTTTGTATCCGGCATCGCTGATTACTTTAAAAATTTCACTGACGGAAATTTTTTTAGGAGTAAAGACTATTTTTGCCCGCTGGTTTGAAAAATCAATATCAATATTTTTTATGCCCGGCAATTTCTTTATGGCGTTTTCAACAATCATGGCGCAATGTGGAGAATCCATCCCCAGCGCTTTTATTGAAATTGTCTCGGAATCTTTATCGCCAATTGCTTCTTCTTTCTTTGCTTGAGAGTCAATATTAATCTTATAGCCGACAAATTCAACCGCTTGAGCAATGCCTGACTCGGAAATAACGCTTTCGTCAAATTCAATAAGCGCCGATTCAGACGCAAAATTAACAGAAGCTGAACGCACCCCAGCCGTCTTTAAAAGCGCGCGCTCAATTGTTCTTACGCATCCGGCGCAATGCATGCCGTAAATTTTATAAGTTTGTTTTTTCATTTATAATTCTTCTATTTGTCCTGTTTTTGGCGCTTCGGCCAAGATGCCCAAGTGGTCCTTAATTCTCTGACTCAAAGCCAAAGCTGATTCTTCTTCGCCCTGAACCACAAAAACTTTTTTGAGCGTGTCTTTCATGGGCTTGACCCAGGAATATAAGCCTTCTTGGTCAGCGTGAGCCGAATAACCGCCGATTGTTTTTACCTGAAGATTGACCGGAATTTCTTCTTGATG
>MGAR01000005.1:204-15769 GCA_001789805.1 Candidatus Roizmanbacteria bacterium RIFCSPLOWO2_01_FULL_41_22 | reverse complement strand
ATTGACAAAGACGAATTTCTGCACTGGATTGAGATGATTCCCGACTGGAGCTGTAAGATGAACATTACCGGGAGACGGATGAAGGTTAAAGAAATAGTTGACGAATATTGTCATATCGGGATTAAGAATTAAATATGCCTACTCCTAAAATTACTATTTTTACCTGCTCGTACAATAAACCGCAATATGTTACTGACGCCATAAATTCGGTATTGAAACAGACATTTCCGGATTTCGAGTATATTATTCTTGAAAACTCTACCGACGGCGCAACCAAGGATGTTGTTCGTAGCATCAGGAACAGCCGGATAAAGGTGATAGATGTCGAATTTAGTGACGAAGAAAGAAAAAATATGTATGTAGAGAGCAGTTTAAAAAATACCTATTTTCCGCGGGCCAATGGCGAATATATCATGCATCTGGCTGACGATGATATTTTGGAGCCCAGCTGTTTCGAGGAACATCTAAAAGAATTTGAAAAGGATAAAACACAGAGGGCAAATTATCATGCCTGCCGGATCGTTTACTTGGGTAGTGATAAACCAGATGACATCATGCCGGCAAATCGTATATATGGCCGAGAAAAAAATCCAAGAGACAGGGTTGACGGCGGCTCAGTAATGTTCAAAAAAACAGTATTGGCAGAACTGCCGGATAAATTATTCAAATTAAATTGGTCTGACGCCCACATTTCTGACGGATTATTTTTAGTTAGGTTGTCACTAGTAGCGCCGCTACACCCAATAGACAAAATCTTGCACACCAAAAGGATTACAAAAATTTCGACGCATTCATATATCAATGAAGCCGGGGAGTGGAGTATATTTAATCCGTTAAATACTTTTAATCCGAGAAAATCATAATGAACAGACTTGAATACATCTTGAATAAGTACCACCTGCGGCTGGCAGGCAATATTGAGATCCCAGATGTTGGATAAGATTTCTGTAATAATCCCTTGTTATAACTATGGTAAATATCTTTCAGATGCCATTGAGAGCGCTTTGGCTCAGACTTACAAGAATATTGAGATTATCGTGGTAGATGATGGATCCACCGACAACACTGTCGAGATTGCCAATAAATACACGGTAAAAGTATTGACTCAAAATAATAGAGGTTTATCGGCGACAAGAAACTCTGGAATAAGCGAAGCTACTGGACAATGGATTTTCCCCATAGATGCCGATGATAAGATAACTGAAAATTGCTTTGAACAATTACTAGAAAAAGCTAAAAAAGAAAATGCTGATATTGTCTGTCCCGGCCTTCAGGAATTTGAGGGGCGTAATAGGTCTCATCGATATGCTGATAAAAATTTAACGCTTGAAGGTTTCAAGATAACAAACCAGGTTCATGCCTCCTGCCTGTATAAACGAGGAATCTGGGAAGACATAGGAGGGTATGACGAAAATATGAAAGAAGGCCACGAAGATTGGGATTTCTGGGCTAGAGCACTGCAGAAAGAATATAAGATGGTAGCCATTAATGAACCAATGTTTTTCTATCGCATTCATCCAGATTCGATGATTCGCAAGGTTGGTGCCTTTCATATTAAAAATAGAGACTACATACTAAATAAACTAAAAATAACATGAGAGATAGGCCAACACGGTCCAGCCTTGCTCCAGTTCTAAGAGCCCATAGAGTTATGTCTTCGACGCACCAAATGGGGGGGATGGTAAATCGGTATCTTTACTGCCGAACTGAAGACCCAAGACCTCCACGAAAGTGCTTACGGCTCAATTATTAGAGTAATTTAGTACATCACGTTTGCTGAGTTTGGAAACTAAAATATTTCTAATCGTAAAAAGCTTTGGCTGATTTTACCATCTATAGACCTAAAATACTCCAGCCTACTAGACTCTCTAAAAGATAATCATCGGCAAGATGCCCCGTATCGATAAGTCGTGATTTGCCAAGAGGAAAACTATTACCTAATTTATGATTGCCTACCTTTTTTCTACTAAAAATCATTAGTTGTATGGGATATATTTTTGATTTATTCCTGGTTTTTCCAATTGTAAATTTTCGTACTTCTCCCAAAAGCCCAATTAAACTACGCCCCTGCCTGATAATACCCGTTTCAGGCCATGAATATGAAGCAGCGGGGTCAACATAAATAACTTGGGCTTCAATAAATCCGTAGCCCTTGGCTCTGGCGTCATTAATCAGTGAACCAATTTTTATAAATGAGTTAGGTGCGGCTAGCCATTCGTTTTTATTAAGAAAAATGTCTGGCTGGGCTAACTTCTCACCAATGTTAACAAGCTGGTCATTGTAATACTTTTGGGCGAAAACCATTTTTGATGAATATTCCACTCGGACGTTTACCTTCTGATACGAGCTTTTTAATATGTCGCTCAAATATGTTCCGGCAACAATCACAGTTGTTTGTCGCCCTTGCTCATAATTATTGGATCGGGTAATCCCCGTCAGATGATCTTTCATACTGTAGGCCCGGAAAAAAGTATCTAGTTCTTCCATTGACCACTCACGGACATGTGTTTGATTTTGCGGCGGTCCGTAATGACCTAAGCCCCTTGTGCGTTGGCGGTCAGGCGTACTAATAACAACAAAGGGGGCTACCTTTGATAAATCAACCAATTTTTTAGTCAGAATCTCTGGCTTTATCAGGTGTTCAATGACATCCGAACATACCGCAACTGACTTGCTCAGTATTTCTTTAGAGAATTCTGGGAATCCTTTTTCAAGGTCTTGGTGGATATACTTGTTGCCGTTTTTGCCAATATTATCCTCAATAATCTTAAGATTTGGTCCGAAATCCACAAATATAAATCTGAATTCTTTTTTATAAGGGATTAGCTTTACGCCATTGCCCGACCCTATATCTATGATTGTATCGGCACCGATTTTTCTTGCAAGTTCCACGGCAGCAGTGTAGACATCTGGTTGCCATATGGTAGTACCTGCTTTGTCCTCATAATATTTATTCTTTTGACAAGCTACATACCCTTCTTTGATAGCATAATTTCTCATTCGGTTTTGCCTTTTTTACCATCTTCCGATAATTGGCTGTGGTAAATCAAAAGAATGCCAACCGGTTGGCATGTGTTTATTCATAACTAAGTTCATACTGATATAGTATCTCAGAAGCGGTATTGGGAAACTAAATGATTGGGTTAACCAAAATAAGAATTTGATAAAGACCACTCTTGCCAAAAGTTAACGCTATAATTTCGACAATGCTGGGTTCTAACCTCTGCGAAGATACTGTACCATAAGATTAGAGGAGAAGAGAATTTGATTGTCGGAAACGGGGATATCGCCAGCGTACTGCCAGATAAGAAAAACCGGCTGTTTTTTGCCTCGGGTGTCAGCAACAGCCAAGAAAAGCGTGAATCCGAATATATGCGGGAAAAAATTCTGCTTCTAAAACAAGACAGAAAATCTCACATCGTTTATTTCAGTTCGCTGGCCGTGCTTTACGGTGACACTAGGTATGTAAGGCACAAACAGGAGATGGAATCTTTGATAAAACTGGAGTTCCCCCGCTACACCATCATGAGATTAGGCAACATCACTTGGGGCACCAACCCCCATACTCTCATAAATTTTTTCCGGCGGCAGCTTAAGGCCGGAAAGCCGATCGAGATAAAAAATACTTATCGTTACATCATTGACAAAGATGAATTTCTGCATTGGCTTAATTTAATCCCGGACTGGAACTGTGAAATGAACATTACCGGGAGACGGATGAAGGTTAAAGAAATAGTTGACGAGTACTGCTATGTCGGACAAGGGGTAAGAAGAAATGCCTGAAGCTACCCACGTAAAAAGCGGTACAGACTTAGCTACACTAGAGTATATACTAAACAAATTCAATCTTAGTTTTGATGATAAAACCCGCCTGCCCATCGAAATTCCGGACTTTGGTAGGGAACAACTGACCGTCTTATTCAAAGAACTAGGATATATGGTTGGAGCCGAAGTCGGCGTTCACCGGGGTGGGTATTCAGAGCTACTATGCAAAAACAATCCGGGGGTAAAGCTGTATGGCATTGACCCATATAAAGCTTATGATCAATATAATAATCAGCAACAGGTTGATGAGTATTATGAAGAAGCTAAAACCAGACTAGCCCCTTATGACTATCACTTTGTTGAAAAATCCAGCGAGGGCGGCGTCAAAGGTTTTGAAGATGAGTCACTGGATTTTGTCTACATTGACGGCAACCACGAATTCTCTCACGTCACCGCAGACATAACTTTGTGGTCGGAGAAAGTCAAGCCCGGCGGCATAATTTCCGGACATGATTTTATTAAATTCGGTAATAGACACCACCAGGTGGTTAAGGCAGTAGTATCCTATGTGCAAGCTTATAACATCCACCCATGGTTTATATTGGGTTTAAACGGAAAAATCCCCGGAATGATCAGAGACCACCATCGTTCCTGGATGTGGGTGAAGGGCAAAACAGTAGCGACAAACCAAAGCATGCTGGGCAAATGGGACAGCTGGCACAAAGGAGTTAAAAGTAACTACTCTTTTAGGTATGGGAATACCGTAACCTATCAACTGGCGGCAGATTTTTTAGCCGATGTTAATGAAGTCGAAGATTGGGGCTGCGGCACCGGCGGCTTCAAGCGGCTTTACAAAGGAAAGTACATTGGCATTGACGGCAGCGTCCATCCGTCTGTTGATAAACTTGTTGATCTAAGAAGATATCGCTCAAGTGTAGAAGGCATTATGATGCGCCACGTTCTGGAACATAACTATGACTGGGAAAAAGTATTAGCTGGGGCAGTCAGTTCATTTATAAGAAAGTTTTGTTTGGTTTTATTTACTCCATTTACTGATACCACGCAAGAGATTACTCATAATAAAAAATACGGGGTAGATGCACCAGACATCGCTTTTAACAGGAATGATATAGAGCGTTTTTTTGAGGGATTGAAATGGCGACTTCAGGACAATATTAAAACGAACGCATATTACGGAGTCGAGCATATTTATTATGTAGAAAAAACAGTATGAATCCCGTTAGAGCTAACAAAGAAACATCTTTCACCTTTCACCTTTTACCGTTCACCGTGCGTTATCCTTTATCCGTTTTCCGTGATCAATGGTTAATGGTAAACGGTAAACATCTGGTAAATGGTAAACGGAAAATGGTTAATGCCACCGGAGGCGGCTCGGAATGAAAATAGCAGTGGTTTCAGCCAGTTTAGGCGGATTCGACAAGGAGACGGTACATGTTCCCCAGTCTATCTCCCATGATTATTTTATGTTTACGGATGAGAATTTTCCGCCACGAGCTAAGTCAATGACTCCCCGATTGCAAGCAAAAATCCCTAAATGCTTCGGCTGGCAGATGAAACCCGGTTATGACTTCTACCTATGGATAGACGGCAACCTGAGACTGTCAAGTCCTGATTCGGTCAAATATTTCTACGACAACTGCCAGGAATACGACGTCGTGGCTCTCAAGCATCCAAGACGCGATACTGCATACTGGGAATACCGTTATATCTGGAGAGGGTTATATAGCCGGGCTACCTCCAATTACATTACCAGTCGGTACACCGGGGAACTATTAGACGAACAAATGCGCGTTATAAAGGATGACAAAGAATTCGTCGATAATTTGCTAGTTAACGGCGGGATATTCATGTACCGCAACACACCCGAAGTCCAACGGATGCTCAAGGAGTGGTGGTATCACATATCTCGCTATCTGATTATGGACCAATGTTCGCTAGCTTATGTTCTTAAGAAAAGCGGTTTGCGGCTGAACGTTCTTCCCGTTAACTTCAGTGACTGCCCATACCTAGAGCACCGCAAGCATAAATACCGTCATTAGGGGGACTATATGAATACAACGCTTGACTACATATTAAATAGGTATCACATCGACTCCGCAACCGGGTCAAGGATTGATTTGCTCGGGGGTGGGAGAGGCCGCCTGGCTGTCTTGTGGCACGAGCTGGGTTTTAGGGCAGGCGCAGAAATTGGCGTAGAGTCCGGAAGATACTCGGTTACTATTTGCGCGACCAACCCAGGCGTTAAACTGTACTGCGTAGACCCATGGGAGACATATCCGGGATACAGGGAACACGTCAGCCAGGCCCACATGGATGTTCTTTATAATGACACAATTGAGCGAACTAAACCGTATAACTGTGAAATTCTGCGCGGCTACAGTCTGGACGTCGTTAAAAAGTTTGATGACGGTTCGCTCGACTTTGTATATATCGACGCTAATCACGACTTTGACAATGTCACAAATGACATTACCGCCTGGAGCAAAAAAGTACGCCAGGGCGGCATAATCGCAGGCCATGATTACCGACGTTCCAAAGAACGAAATCCAAATGATACGGTCGACGCCGTGAATGCCTATGTGGGCTCACATAAAATTCAACCGTGGTTTGTTTGGCTTGGCGACACGGCGCCTAGCTGGATGTGGGTAAAAAAATGAGTACCCTAGATTACATACTACATAAATTCGACCTCAGTTTTAACGATAGAACCCGCATGCCAATAGAAATACCCAATGTTGGCAGGAATACTTTGGCGCAGTGGTTATATGAATTGGATTTTAAAACGGGCGTAGAAGTCGGCGTTGCCACTGGCGAATATTCTGAAATCTTATGTATAGCCAATCCCCAAATGAAACTGTTTGGCATTGATCCCTTCCGGCCGTACCGAGGATATAATGACTACACCCGTCCGGCAACGTTTAGCAAACTCTACGAGAACGCCCATCGGCGGCTAGCGGCGCGTCTGAACTATGAATTTATCAAGGAGTTTAGCGCAGACGCTTTAAGGCGTTTCGAAGACAACTTTCTAGATTTTGTCTACATCGACGCTAATCATCAAGAGCCATTTATTACTCAGGATATTACCGAGTGGTATAAAAAACTTCGGCCTGGGGGGATTTTGGCAGGACACGATTATGCCAGGACCAAAGCCAGGCATGACACGCCGCTTAATCACCAAGTCAAAGCCGCTGTGCAAGCTTATACGTCAAGGTATGATATAAGACCGTGGTTTATACTTGGAAGGGAAGCCGACAACGAAGGACTGATTAGAGATAAACCCAGGAGCTGGATGTGGATCAAAACATGACTAAAGCCATATCATTAAAAAAGTCAGGATTTTTCTGGATTATTCAGCTTAATAGCAAAGTGAGATTGAGTGTTGAGCTTAGGAAAGGTTGGGAACAAAAGAAATAGTAGAAGATATGCCAGATAATAACTTTACAATTAGTTATTGTATCCCCTGTATGAACAGGACCCACCACCTAAAAAAAGTCATGCCCTCGATTATTGAGGCGGCGAACTATAGCCCCCCAGTAGAAATACTTGTACTTGATTACAACTCTACAGATGATATAGATGAGTATATGGCAAGCCTAAGGTCTGTCCAACTGGCTGAGGGAAATGATATTACTTATCTTAAGTACTCCAAAAATAAGTACTACCACATGGCGCACGCTAGAAACATGGTGTCTTTAGCGGCAAGAGGTAAATATCTAGTCGAGACTTGTGTAGAAGTTTACCTAGGCAAGCATTTTTTTAGCAATATTAGAGAAGAAATTAACCGGTCGAAATATAAATGGCTCAGGTTTTATGGCAAAAAACCGTCTGGTATTTATGCCGGTATAATTGTTATTGAAAAGGAAGAATTTATCGAGGCCGGTGGATACGATGAAAGGTTTGAACTATATGGCCCGGAAGATCGAGAGCTGAATAGCCGTCTTGAGAGGAGAGGTATTAAATCCAGGACTATAAATAGTACCTATTTACATCCATATACATCTTCGGATGAAGAAAAGACAAAGAACTATCGCCTTAAACTAACGAAGCGTCAAATGGTTGAAAAAATGATACCGTATTATGAAGAGAGCGTTAAAAATAAAGCGTTGGAAGTCAATAGAGGAGTTAAATGGGGGCAGCACTAGATATCGCGACAGGTACAAGCCCAAAAATACTGTACGCGCCGCTATTTGGTAGTTTTTTGCCGGTCTTAATCAAGGCTATACAAATATCAGACGGACCTGTCTTAGAAATGGGCATGGGCGTATTCAGCACGCCGGTAATGCATTGGCTATGTCTTGAAAGTAAGAGGCCACTGGTAAGTTTTGAAAACGATGTGGATTATTTCAATTTTCACAGTCACTTTTACTCACCGATGCACAACATAAGATTTGTCGCCGATTGGGATGCTGCTGACATTGAGAGTACCCACTGGGGTGTTGCCCTAATCGATCATGCTCCTGGCACTAGGCGAATAGAGGATATAAAAAGACTGGCCGACAAAGCTGACTTTATAATTGTGCATGATACTGAAAAGGGTCAGAACCATCATTATCACTATGATCAGATTTTTCCCTTGTTCAAATATCACTACCAGTACAGGCGAGAGAAGCCCTACACCAGCGTATTGAGCAATCTTAAAGAATTCCAATTATGAAAATTCAAGAGCAAAAGTTAATGATTTTCGGGAACAACGATATTGCTCGCCAGTTGAACTGTGAAAAGAATATTTTAGGAAGTGGGATGAAAAATAAAAGAAAAAACGGGCGACATTAAGTTGCGGATATGGATAAGGGCATAAAGCACATGGTTTATGCGCCACATTACTGTAGCTATCTGCCAATTCTTATAGAGGTAATACAGCGGTCGGACGGCCCGGTTCTCGAGATGGGCATGGGTCCATTTAGCACCCCCGTGTTGCACTGGTTGTGCATCGAGATGAAACGTCCACTGGTCTCATACGATAATAACCCCGAGTATTTTGAAGAAAATAAGGCATTCGAAAACGGTGGCCACCAGGTCAAATTGGTTGATAGTTGGGATGATGCCGATATTGAAAACACCCTTTGGGGAGTAGCTTTTCTCGATCATGCGCCGGACTACAGGAGAAAGGAAGACGCCAAGCGTCTGGCCAACAATGTTGATTATCTGATTCTCCATGACAGCGAAGAAACCAAAGATAAGTACTTTCACTACAGTGAAATCTATCCATTGTTCAGATACCGGTACAACTATAAAAGGCGAAGCCCATTCACTGTTGTCTTGAGCAATAATAAGTATTTGCTGAACCTACGATGATACCAAAAATAATCCACCAGATATGGCTCGGGCCGGCCAAAATGCCTACTGCCTGGATGAATACTTGGCGCGAAAAGAATCCTGCAATGAAGTCCATGCTTTGGAGGGAGAAAGAACTGGAGGAGTTTGGGCTACAGTTCCAAGATAAATGCAACCATCTAATATCAAAGGGAGAGTTTCGTGGCGCCAGCGATATGATGCGGATTGAAATACTGGATAGATTGGGCGGGGTTTATATAGATGCCGATTCAATCTGTCTTGAACCCATAGAGGATGCCCTATTTATGAATTCTAGTTTTTTTGTAGGGAGGGATTATGACCATAAACGGAAAGAGTATGTTAATCGAATGTCCAATGGAACAATCGGCTCAGTGCCGGGCCATCCTGTGCTCAAAGAATACTTGGAGAGAATCAGTAAGTCAGACGTAACAAAATGGTGGAAAATGGGCGGGGAGATGCTGACCAGTATCGTCGAGGGCCGGAAAGATGTGACGATTTTACCAATATGCACTTTCTATCCGACTAACTGGGATGGCCGAAAGGCACCCGTCGAAGGGAAAATTTACGCCCGCCATATATGGGGAGAAACTAAGAAGCTTTACGATACACCTGAAAAAGTAAAAGTAGCCGTTATAACAGCCAATTTAGGTAATTTTGAAAAGGTAGTTTCACATTACCAACAATCGTTCCCAGCTGACTACATCCACTTTACTGATGAAAACTTTCCACCAAGATTTAACGCTATGACTCCTAGGTTGCAAGCCAGGATAGTCAAAACATTTGGATGGGAGATGGCTCCCGGGTATGATTATTATCTCTGGGTTGATAACTCCTGCCAATTGGATAATCCCGACACCATAAAATGGTTCCTGGACCAATGTGAGGACGTAGTGGTTTTCAAACATCCGCATCGTAAAACGGTTCAGGAGGAAGCTGATTATTTAAAACACAGGTTGTTGATTAATTGTCCCTACATAACACCGAGATATGAAAACGAACTGATTGACGAACAGTTAAAGGCGGTAGACCCTAGTCAGGAGCTGTATGCCTCCACGGCTTTTATGTATAGAAATACTCCTGAGGCCCAAGCCATGCTAAAGGAGTGGTGGTGTCATATCTCACGGTATCATTCCATAGACCAGCTATCATTGCCGCACGTGCTTTCGCAAAGCAAGCTTAAAGTAAGCGTAATCCCCGACAATTATTTAAAGATCCCTTATCTCAAATATGTCAGATAATCATTTCACCCCAGTCGTCCATGTTTTTAGCATTATGTGGAACGAAGAATATTTGTTGCCCTATTTTCTACGGCACTATTCAACATTTGCTGATACTATTTTCATTTTTAACGACCACAGCACCGATAGAACAGCAGAAATAGCCAAAGCCCACCCCAAGGTCCGGCTCTTAGATTTTAACTATGACCCCGGTTTACATGAAGATAACTTCAATGATTGCTTTATAAAATCATACAAGCAATATAGCCGGGGAGTTGCGGACTGGGTTATGTGCGTGGATGCCGATGAGCTAATCTATAACCGTGATATTGTAGGAGTATTATCCGAACAACATCGGAGGGGCATCAAGGCCTTGAAGTGCACCGGCTACATAATGGTGTCTGAAAAATTACCGACTACTAAGGGGCAAATTTATGATGAATGTAAAATAGGCACTAGGTCGCGTGGTTATGATAAACCGATAGTATTCAGCCCGGAAATTGACATCAAATTTGGTATTGGCCGGCACACTGCCCAGCTGCCGCCGGGTATCCAAGCCCACAAAGCCAAATTGACTTTGCTGCATTATCGGTATCTGTCGCGGGACTATATAATCGAGCGCAATGCCAAATCATTTCCCAGATGGTTCGGTATGGATGATAAACAGAAACAGTATCGAACGAATGGTGCCTTGAAGTGGTACGATAATGCTATAAAGACTGGTCAGGACTTGGTTGAAGTGGTCTGATCTTTGGTGCCATGGCTCTTTCGCCAAGTATGATAATAGACAGCCGTTGCCCAATCTTTATAATAGAACACGACCAGAGGGAACTTTTTGAATGAATGACTTAACGGTAGTTTATTACACTGCCAACCACGTATCTGATTATTTTATGGCTAACACCAAAAAAATACTTCTTGAGGCCATCGGGGAGATACCGATAATCAGTGTTTCCCAAAAGCCGATGGACCTCGGTACTAACATATGCGTGGGGGATAGTTTACGCAGCCATGTAAATATCTACCGGCAAGCTTTAATTGGCGCTAAAGAGACCAAAACGAAATATATTGCCCTAGCTGAAGACGACGTTCTGTATTCACCCCAGCACTTCAAACATCGTAGCTCACCGAACAAATTCGCTTATAACTTAGCCGTCTGGGGTATTTTTACCTGGACCGATCCACCGATATTTTCCTATAAAGGCGGCGGACGTATAAATCTCAACAGCCTTATCTGTGAAAGGGATCTTTTTATTGAAGCCATGGAGGAAAGATTTGTCCGCTGGCCCGACGAGTCAAAAATTGACACTAACATTTGGGCTGAACCAGGCAAATACGAAAAGTACCTCAAGGTGACCATTCGTGAGGTTGAGCATTTCTACACTAATCCTCCCAATATAATGTTCTCCCACGAAACGGCTTTGTCCTTCAGTGGTTTAGGTACGAGGAAAAGAGTAGGCGAAATGCGCGCAACTGAGATCCCGTATTGGGGTCGGGCAGAGAATATCATTAAATTGTACAAACCCTAATGGCGATCTCAATCTTCGCTAAACCATATTTTATTTCTAATGACGGGCGTTTGATGCGTGGCACTTCGATGATTCGAGGTGAGCAAATTGCCAAACAGGTTGGAGCTAAACTTAACCCCCAGAGCGGCTACCAAGATGATGTTTGTATATATGTCAAACCATACACCCAGCCGCCATACGATTTCCAATTTGAAGGCCGGCCATACCTGGACGTGATTGATACCTATAAATTCATCGAGGTGGCCAAAGCCCATCCGGAGGTGACGGTGATAGCCTGCTCGGTGGCCGACCAAGGAACACTGTCAAAGGTCATAGATAATCCGGTCATACTGATACCCCAGCACCACTGCAACTTTGAACGCCTGAAAAGGGACAGAGATAAAGTAGTAACGGTGGGCGCTATCAGCAATCCGTCGGCAATAACCTATTTACCCGATAATTTGCCAAAACGGTTATCCGAAGTCGGTTTAAATTTCTTAGCCTATTCGGATTTCAAGGAGCGGACAGACGTCGTGGATTTTTATAAAAAAATAGATATTCAGATCATTTGGCGGCCGTGGAAAGCAGAGTTATCCAATCCGTTAAAAATGATTAACGCCGCGACTTTTGGCATCCCTTCGGTCGCTTATGACGAAGACGGTTTTAGGGAGATGGCTGGTTGTTATGTGCCAGTCCAAACTGCCGACGAGCTGATAGCCCGGATTGAAAACTTGACATCCTCTCCCGAGACTTATAGTGATTACGCTGAAAAATGCTTCGAAAAAGCTGAGGAATATCATATTGAAAATATTGGAAGGTTATATAAAGATCTATGAATAATCTCAGCTGGGAGTTTAAATGATGGCTGACCACTACATAAAACCGGAAATAACGGTCATCTACTATACGGCCAACGTAATAAACGAACATTTTGCAAATAACATTCGAGCGCAATTACTATCAGCAATCGGTGGCTTACCATTAATTAGTCTTTCAAAAAAACCACTAAATTTTGGAACCAATATATGCGAAGGGGAAACTGAAAGGTCAATCATCAATGTCTATCGAACTCTTCTTGTGGGGGCTAAAGCTGCAAAAACCAAATACATAGCTTTTTGCGAGGATGACACACTGTACCCGGACGAGCATTTCCACTATCACTTACCGCCCCCTGATACATTTGCCTACAATATGACAAGGTGGAATATTCATAGCTGGTCGAACCCGACTTTTTATCTAGTAACAAGGCGGATACTTGCAACCCTAATTGCCCCTCGGGAGCTATTTATTGAGGCTATCGAGGAGAGGTTTGCTAAATACCCGGACTTAAGTTTACTGCCTGTACAGTGGATGGGAGAACCAGGGAGAAACAACTACGAAAAAGCGCTGGGGGTAACCCAAAGGAAGTCCGAAGGTTTTAATACTTATAATCCGTTAGTTGTGTTTTCTCATCCTGATTCTTACGGCTTTCAAACTCATGGAAGAAGAAAAAAAGTTGGCAAGATCAGGGCTTTAGAAATCCCTTACTGGGGGACGGCGGAGCAAGTGATGAAACTATACAAAAAGGACGCCCAGTGAGTATATCAATTTTCGCTAAACGGCACTTCTTCCATAAAGCGGATAAGCACTTAATGCGCGGCTCGTCAATTATCCGAGGAGAACAAATAGCCGAGTATCTTGGCGCCAAACTAAACCCGGAAAGTGGCTATGAAAATGATATTTGTATTTATGTAAAACCACATACCAGGGGACTATACTCTGGCACAATACAACTTGCCAAACATGCAGTGATTGATATTATTGATGGCACAAACCTCGTATTGTATGCTAGTAAAAATTTTAATATACCAGTCATTGCTTGTTCCCGGACAGACTACAATTACCTATCACGTAGGTTAAGTAATAAAGTTACTCTGATTCCCCAGCATCACTGCAATTTCGAGCGTGCTAAAAGAACCAGAAACCAAATAATCACAGCTGGAATTATAGGGAACCCTGAGTCACTGGCGTATCTGCCGGATAATTTCGAAGAACGGTTAGCCCAAAGCGGATTGAACCTTTTAGCCTATTCAAGGTTTCATCGGCGGCAAGACGTTGTAGATTTTTATCAAAAGATTGATATCCAGGTTGTCTGGCGGCCATGGAGAAAAAAATTATCAAATCCGCTAAAAATCGTTAATGCTGGTTCTTTTGGTATCCCCACCATTGCCTATGATGAGGATGCTTTTGAGGAAATGGATGGGTGCTACGTTCCAGTTAAGACTTTGGACGGTTTTATGGCTCAGCTCGAGAATTTAAAATCTTCCCCCGATTTGTATGACTCTTACGCCGAAAAATGTCTGGCTAGAGCCGAAGAATATCATATAAGTAAAGTCGCAGAACTGTATAAGCAACTGGAAATGTCTTGAATATGCATATCAATTCATTAAACATAATGCATGAGTTTATTGAGAAGTATCTGCCTGATGACGACTTGAAAGTATTGGATTTAGGCAGCAGGGTGGTAAAAAATCAGGAACACCTAGGTTCGTACCGCCAATTCTTTACGAATAGCAAATGGAAATATACCGGCGCCGATACTGAGGCAGGCAATAATGTTGACGAGGTCATACAAAGTTATAATTTTCCGTTTGAGGATGAAACGTTTGACTTTGTTGTATCAGGCCAAACCGTTGAGCATGTTGAATATCCGTGGCAGTGGTTTAAGGAACTGGCCCGAGTGCTAAAAAAGGGCGGACTTTGTTGTATTATTGCTCCGGCTGTCATCCATGAGCATAAATACCCGATAGATACTTACCGCTACTACCCCGACGGCATGAGAGCTTTGGCCAATTGGAGCGGATTAAGCGTTATTAAAGTTGAAAGAGTTGTTGTGGATAAGAAGATGGAGGATACTTACCTAATTGCCCAAAAACCACTTAATCAATAGAACCATGAAGATTGCCATAAAGGACAGAACTGCATTAGCTGAATATTTTGCAGAGCTCGGCTTTAAACGCGGGGCTGAAATCGGTGTCCTTGCCGGTAGCTTTTCAGCTATATTATGTCAGGTTAATCCTGCCCTTGAACTATATTGCATAGATTCTTGGGGGATGGGTGATGTAAAAATGCATAACTACCATTCTAGGATGTACGAAAAAGCCAAACAAAAACTATCTTTCTGTAATGCGACGCTCATAAGGAAACGGAGCATGGATGCTGTAGGGGATTTTAGGGACAATAGTTTGGATTTTGTCCATATAGATGCCAATCATAGCTTTGGCCATGTAACGGATGATATTACAAAGTGGAGTATGAAAGTTAAAACAGGCGGCATCGTTTCGGGGCATGACTATAATACAGCCCCGGGAGTAAAAGAGGCGGTAGATGCTTATACGACAAGCCGTCACTTAACCTTACATTTAGCAACTGAATTGGATAACGGGGTTATCTCATGGTGGTTTGTTAACAAATGAAATATGATCTTTCAATACTAATTCCGGCTCGCAATGAGATGTTCACAAGAAATACCGTGGAGGATATTCTCAAGCACAAGCGTGGTAAGACAGAGATTCTGGTCGGAATGGACGGCGGGTGGAGCGACCCAGGTTTAGAAGACCACCCTGATGTCAGAATTCTTTACTTGTCGCAACCCATTGGTCAGCGGGCGATGACTAACAAACTGGCACGCCTTTCCAAAGCTAAATATCTTATGAAGGTTGACGCCCATTGCAGTTTTGATGAAGGTTTTGACGTCAAGCTGATGGCCGATATACAAGA
>MGAR01000005.1:0-165 GCA_001789805.1 Candidatus Roizmanbacteria bacterium RIFCSPLOWO2_01_FULL_41_22 | reverse complement strand
TTTCGACTGGGTCTGTCCTGACGGCCACCGGCGTTACCAGGGACCCAGCGGCCCTTGCAACGAGTGCGGCAAGGAAACTACCAGAGACATTTTGTGGCGGGCCAAGCCTTCACCCAACTCTACTTCTTACCGCTTTGATAAGACTTTAAAATTTCAATACTTCGG
>MGAR01000004.1 GCA_001789805.1 Candidatus Roizmanbacteria bacterium RIFCSPLOWO2_01_FULL_41_22 | reverse complement strand
AGTTTGCTGAAATCACAGTAGATTTAGCCTCAAAACCAATTTAGCCTCAATTCAGTCCGATTTTTCGATTGGTTAATACTCATGTTTTAAACAGTAGATGAGTTATCAGTATTATTAATGGCGTTTAATTTTTTTTAGCATACTTACTAAACCATTGAGTTTGGTGTCATTTTGAGGATGATTTGAACCTGAATTTTGGGTATCTGCACGGGATGAAACTTGATCTGATAAGTCACTTAGAAGGGAAGAGATATTTAATTTACCATCCTCCATTTGTTTATTGTATTCCAGGATACTCTCGAGGAGTCCTCGGCCTTTTTTGGTGCCTACCAGATAGAGGATGGCGGCCCCGCTTGCCATCCCCATGGCAAAGCCCGACCAGAAGTGTTCAGGGTGGTTTTTACTGTTTTGACGATTCATTTTTTTTACTCGAGGTGACTTCTAATATCTTGATGACAGACTTAATGCCGTTTATAAAACCGGCAATCTCGCCAAGACCCTGATGTAAATTCATACCGACCGTATCAAAGCTATGAATAATTTTATTAAGCTTTTTAAGAGCAGATCTTGCCTCAGTTAAGACAAACATCAGTTGTATTCCAACGATAGTCAGAATTAAAGTAGTCAGGCTAAGAACGATTACCAAAAGAATCTGTAATGTATCCATATAAAAGTAAATAATTTATAGATTGGCCTTGTTTTTTTTTGCCCAATAGAGATTTGCCCGCAGTAAACTATCAAAAGTTCCTGCGTCTTCCCAAATGCCTTTAATAGTACTGACAGTGAGTTCTCCCGCTTCCTTGTAAAAATTAATCAGATCCGGAATCTCCAGTTCCCCTCGGGCTGAGGGTTTGCACTGTTTGGCAAAATGGGAGGCGCGTTTATCGAGAATATAAATCCCGACCATGGCAAAATTACTTTTAGGGTGAGTTGGTTTTTCAATTATGGAGGTGACCTTGTTGTTGGCGTCAAACTCTATCACCCCGTAGCGCTGCGGATCGGCCACCTCCTTGGCAAAGACGTGACCTCCTGAATGAAAGCCTTTAATTTGACTGGAAAAATCATCATCAAAAATATTATCTCCCAAGATCATCGTCACGTTATCCCGGCCGATAAACTGTTCACCTACGATAAACGCATCAGGTAGCCCCCGCGGCTCCTCCTGGATTTCAAAGGTAAATTTGGCCCCAAACTCTTTGCCCGAGCCCAGTAAGTTGAGGAAATGACCGGCATACTCGGGGGAAATAATGATAAGGATATCTTTAATCCCCGCCTTAAGCAACGTCTCTAACGGATAAAAGATCATCGGTTTGTTGTAAACCGGCAAAAGCTGTTTAGAAGTGATTTTGGTGAGCGGCCTTAGTCTGGTGGCGCGACCTCCAGCTAAAATAATTCCCTTCATAAGATTAGGGTATGATTAAAAATTTAATCAGAAACAAAATAAGAAATCCAATGAACACATATTCTAGCATAGTTTTTAGATGAACCGTGTTCTCAATAATATGGTGATACATGCCCCAGATAATATAAAATGAGACAAATGAAAGAAGAATGAGAAATTCCAGAAGCCGTTCTCCTTTAAATAAATTCAGGGCAAGTAAAAAGAAAATGCCGCCGGTCATAAAAAGAAGATAATCAAAGGCGTGTTTTCTTAACTCTTTTTTAAGTGCTTGAAATAGGTGATTCATATCAGATGATTGCGCCCTTTCTGATAATTAGTAAGGCGATTATCATAAAACCCAGGAATAAGAAATGGATAATATTTTTACCATTTATTCGGATATATTTCATTTTTATGGCCACGTATAAATCAATTACCAAAGCAAGCATTAGGACCGCAAAAAATAAGAAATTTAAGTTAAAATAAATTGGCAGAAATGAGATGCCTAAAGTTGACGGCCGCGGTTGTTCTTTGTAAGCCGCTATTGGAACAGACAAAGGTTTGGGCTCTGAGGTTTCTTTTTGGTCAAGTAGTGGAGCTGCAATAGGCGCCCCAAACATCTGGATCACAAGCGTTGTCTCTTCTCCGTTTAAAACGCCGTTTTTAATAGCAAAACCAACATCCTGGTATTCGGATCGCAATAGGTTTTTCCGGTGAGAAGTTGAGTTCATCCAGGCATCAACTACCCCCTGGCTAAAAAGAAAATTTTTAGCCAGATTTTCACCAGCGTACTCATATTGATAGCCTGAGGATAATATAAAGTTCCAGGGAGTCAGCCCTTCGGGGCTGTAATGAGCCCAGTAGTTTTTAGTAAACATATCTTGGGCTTTTTTTTGGGCAGCGGCCGCTAACTTCTCGTCATACTTTAACGGTTTTAATCCCTCGGCCTGGCGCTTGGCGTTGGTTAACTCATACAGTTTATTGACCGTGATGTCGGTAGCATAACCGAGGATATTGGAGTTAAGAATACTTTGTTTAAAAACAACAGTAATAAGCAGTACCACGATCAGATACAAAGTCAGAAAATCAAGATGAAGCAATTTGGCGCGATAGTTATTCTTATCATGGGGGACAAATAAATGATGTAACACCCTCTTTAATTTATTCATATAAATTTTTGCAATAAATGGAAGTATTTTTTAGTATAAACAAAGCTTAACAAAATTCCAAGACTATCAATAAGGACATCGCGTATTTTTCCTTCCCTTGTCGGGACAAACAGTTGATGAATCTCATCAGAGACTGCATAAAGAAGGGTGATGATAATCGCCAGTAACATCATTTGTTTTAATGATAGATTTTTTTGCGAAAAATAGAAAAAAGCTCGAAAAACCAGAAAATAGAGAATCGCATATTCAGTTAAGTGAAGAAATTTAAAAAAGATAAAGTTTAATACATAGCTATTGGCAACTTGGACACTTTCTTTTGAGGAAAAATAGAAGATCACCGACATCCAAATCAAGATCGGTCCTAAATAATAAACTAAAACTAATATTTTTTTAAGCATATTTTCAAGCAAGTGTTTGTTTTATTTTAACAATTAGCGAAAGAATCGCCAATAACGAGTAAGACGAGGAAGTAATCTGTAAGCTTTTCAGCAATTTTCTTTTGTCTTTTTTGGTTTGAGGATTATCGCTCATAGATAACACTTCGCCCTCAGTATCTTGAGGCGATTGAGGGCTTGGATATGGGTTTGGTGGTAGTTGAGCCATCCCAATCGTGAATTTTTTTGGAGGAGAAGAGAATGGTGGATTGAGACTCCGCATAGAGTATGATGTGATTAATGGTATCTTTGTTGGAGTGGGGGTTTTGGTAGCTGTGGGAGCAGGAGTAGCTATCGGTTGTCGACAGTTAAGGTTGGCGGTGTTGGGCGATGGCTCCTGGAGGCAAAAGATGTCTGAATCCAAACTGGCTCTTCCCCAGCTCAGGTTTTTTTCTCCTTGTAAGTATTCAAAACTGTCTTTGACTGCGCGGCCAAAGTCGAGTAGTCGAACGCTGTCGCGGTCGTTATTGAAAATATTTGAAGGTAAATAATACACACCATAAGATTTTCCCACCAAAGTCAAGGAAAATTTTTTAGGCGTTGAACCGGCGTCTTCCAGATCATCAAGATACCAGTCATTAAGTGTTACCTGGTGGTTATTATTGTTATAAAGCTCCACCCATTCTTTCTCGCCGGTATTTGGATAAACCATCACTTCGGAAATATAGATATTGTTAATAGCGGACTGTTGAGAAGTCGGAGTAGGCTCTTGTGGTAATTCGTCAGCTAGTGCGGGCGTAGGGACAATGGTGGCGGAAGGCGCAGTAGATGGAGTGGTGGTTGGCGTTGGGAAAATAATATTGATATCAACTACGCTATTATTGGCTTCTGATGCATTATAGTTACCGGAGCCGGTATATCTACGGATTCTTAATTTATATTGACCTAGTTGATCAAGTTGTGCCAAGTCGGCATCATTAATACGTCCCTTAACCTGTCCGGACCAAATTCCGGATTGGATAGTTATCGGAAAGTAAGTAAGACCATCGGTACCGTTATACCAGTCAGCTCCATTATACGTGTCACCAAAATAATTAGTGGTTCCTGATTTAAAAAGATCAATTTTTAGATAGTTAGTGCCTGAAGAAGCGCCGGAAACTGAAACGTCAATCGTAAACTCATGTGGTGAAATGGTTATCGGCGATGTGGTCGTTACTGTAGCAGTGACCGCATAAGTTTTTTTTGATGAAACTACAATAAGCAAAGCAAATATTAAGACAGTAAGTAATTTTTTATTCAAATACACCATAGGGTCCTGATAAAGTATAATAATCGGAAACTTTTTTGTCAGGTCCATAAATCGGATCGTTCATGATAAAATCGTTACCGTCAATTTTTTTTAAGACGATATAATGGCTGCTTCCTCTGACACCGGCGATCACCGGAACATTTTTTTCAAGATAAGAAGAGATATCAGAATAGCTAATATTATGGTAATTCTTGCCGTTAGGCCATGCACCATTAAAAGCTGACGGTAGACAGGCGTAAGCAGTAGCATAGCTTGTCGGGAAACAGGCAGAATTGGGCCCGCCGCTAAAATATTTTGCGTTATTTGCAATATCTGAAGGAGTAAAGTTGGCGCCATAGAATTTCATAACCATCGCAATACTAGTAATGAAACAACCAACGTCTAGCACCGATTCTGATGAGCCACCCATCCTAGAATTAGCCCAGCGAACATCTCGTTGAGAATAATACCAGCCGCCTTCACCCGTTCCTAAGCCGTCGGCGAGAATAGTGCCAAGTCCGGTAGATTGAACAAACTGTTTAAATGATTCTATCTGTCTTTTGGCGTCTTCAATTAATTTTTGATAGACGGTTTCATCGTTTTGTGTTACTGCCAATAATTGTTTTTTTGCTGACTGTTGATTTATTAAATCGCTTTTTTGAGCTTTTAGAGTGGTTTGTAGACTATCAAGTTCTTTTTTTTTCTTTTCCCGGACATTTTTTTGTTCCTCAAAATTGAGTTTGGTTTCGGTGGCTTGGACGAACAGTTTCTGTTTATTATTTTGCGCGGCCTGGAAATACTTTACCTGATTTAATAAATCATTGGCATTATTACTGTCAAGAAGCACGTCGATCACCGAAATATTTCGCTGTTTGTATTCGTTAACCACACTGGCCAAAAAAAGCTTTGACAGATAATTCAGCGAGTTGTCAAGCCCTTCAATTCTCGAGGATAAAGTGTCAATCTCTTTTTGTGTTGAGAGAATTTTTTTTTCCGTATCCTGAATTCGCAGCTCGGTCAGATAGACCTGCGTGTCCATATACTGAATCTGCGAAGATAGCGTATTTTTTTGCTGTCTTAATTCTTCTAGTTTATTTTGGTACTCGGCGATTTTTTTCTCCAGATCACCCTTAACTTGGTCAGTATTATCTTGCGCATAAGAAAAAACCCCTACAGTTAAAATAAGGAAAAACGCGATCATCAGTATGATCTTTTTTTTCATAGCTTTATAAATTGTACAGAAAAATAAAAAAGGATTGCAAGCAGGTGATTAAGACAGATAGCGCTCAGTGCCAAAATAACTGGCGATAAAAGCAATACCGATACCAAAGATGGTAATAATGCTAACACTGGTCGTCAGAAAAATCAGATTGATCGGCCAGATAGGCAGAGTGAAATCACTTACCTGAAGATTTAGCTCGTTAATCCCTCGCAGATAATTGGCTAAAAACGGGCTTAAAGAAAACAAGATGCTCACCAGTATGCCGCTAGCCAGCAGTGCCGCCGCTAAACCCAAAAAGACACTTTCTGAGATAAACGGTTTTTTGATATACCAGCGGTCAGCACCAAGAAGTTCTAAAAGTTCGATCTCTTCTTTGTTAAGGGCAATTTTAAACGAGGTCGTAGTCACCAGAACAATTATAGACATGACAAACAGATAGGAAAATAAGATCACAGTAGCTTTACGGACGATTGATGTCAGAGTAAGAAGCCGATCAACAATGTTTTTTTGAAATTGCACCTCGTCAACCCCGGGCTGTTTTTTTAAAAAATCAGCAATCTGCGGTAAGTACTCGGGTTTTTGGGCATTGATCTCAAGCGAGGCCGGCAATATATCGGCTGAAGTCATCGCAAGAAGTAGAGGATTGTCTTTAGTTGAGTTTTTGTAGATATTAAAGGCTTGTTGTTTGGACACATATTTAACAGAAGCTACCTTGCCAGATGACATCAGTTCATCGCGGACTTTTAAGATAGTGCCTTCCTGGGCTTTTGACTGGAAATAAACCATCACTTGCGGCCTAGTCTCAACGTATTGCAGCAGGCCCGATAAAAAGCTTAATGACACAAACAAGATTCCCGATAACATCAGAGTAAACAACAATACCAGAAAGGCGGCCGAAGTCTGATAGGGGGTGCGTTTGAGTGATGAAATGACGTCTTTCATAATTCGTACTCTCCTTTCAGTTGATCTTTAATTATTTTACCTTCTTTTAAGGCAATTACTCGTCTTTGCATACTGTTGACGATATCCACATTATGGGTGGCAAACAGGATAATGCGGTCTTTCTCAAGACGACGAAAAATTTTCATTACTTCCCAGGTAGTCTGAGGATCGAGATTGCCGGTCGGTTCATCGGCTAAAATAATCTTTCTATCGCCAACGACTGCTCTGGCGATTGCCACTCTTTGTAACTCACCGGCTGACAGCTGTGCCGGAAAAACTTCTTCTTTGTGGGGTAAATTCACCAGTTGCAGGGCGCGTTTGACCTCTTGTTTGATTGTGCTGTTGGAAACGTTTTTTACCCTCAGGCTAAGCGCGATATTTTCAAAGACATTCTTGTTGTGTAAGATTTTAAAATCCTGGAAGACCACGCCGATTTTTCTTCTTAACTCTGCAGTTTTTTTAAACTTTTTGGCAGTGATCTCCAGGCTATCAACCACGATTGTCCCTTTGGACGGACGGAATTCGTTTAATAAAAGTCGAAGAATGGTGGTTTTTCCGGCGCCTGACGGGCCCACGAAATAAACAAATTCATTATCTTTAATATCAAAGGAAATATTTTCCAAAGCCGTATTACCAAGTGGAAATTTAAGACTGATTTGGTCAAAAGAGATCATGCATTCATTGTACAATATGGAAACGTTTCATAATAGCAGAAATATATACCCCAAGCCAATTTATTCTATCGCTAACAAATCGGATTCCAGATAGGGAAGGAACAAACGAAGTACAGACTTCCAACGGGTGAAAAAGCAGTTGAAAACCTCGAATTTTATTGAAATTGAATTAATATTGAGTATACTATTGGCATGTCCCATCACTATGTTGAGGAATATGATGGTGGATTCGATGGAGAACGCGGGTGTTTGATCTTGTGTCCACGAGAGCGGATAACGATTGGATGTCCGATATGTAGCGATGTGACGACCGTTGACAAGGAGCGATTTGCCGCTGCAATTATTCTTTTAAATAACCCGCCGATTTGTTCTAGATGTGGCGTGCCCTACCAACCTGTTCCTACGATAAGTCCGCAGATGGATATGTCCCGATAGAAACTCCAACTTCCGCGGGAAAATACCCCTTTATGCTTTAGCAAAGTGGGAAGCTATAGCGTGACGGTCACCGTTACGGTGCCGTAACAGACTGTTAGCTCATAAAAATAGGTACAGAAGATAGAGGTGGGAGGGCTCCCGACTTGAAAAAAGCGGCAACCACGTCTGTCGTGGCACAGTATACAGGAGTGAAAGTATATCCATAATTTCTAGATTTGCTTGGGCTTCGCTCTGAAGTTCTTTGAGCGGGCAGACAGCGGGACCTCAAAATGGGTGGTGGGTTTTCGCAGGGACTGTCCTTATCCTTATGTGCTATTGTATTTTTTTACTACTATCCCAAATTATATTAAATTCTTTTTGTAATATTTTTGCATCTTCTGTATTCATTAAAGCAATAGCAGATAACTTGTTCCCGACACTATGCAATGACGAACCAGAAAAATAACTATCTCTATCTATGATAAAAAATCTGTCATGGATGATTTGACTATCTCTTGTCTCAATGCAATATTCTTTTTTAAAATTATTAAAATCAGTTTTTGATTCCTTATAAAATCCTTTTGAGTTAGTAATCAATCTTATTTTTAGTTTTTTATCTACATCTTGTAAAATTTTAAATGTTTGTGGATATAAATAGGGATCTATGATATCAATATTATTTTTAGCTAATTTAAAAAATCTCTTTAATTGATCATAGGCGGAATAATTTTCACCTGCTTTAAAGATGATCACCTTGCCGGGCTTTAAATTTTTATTTTCTAACTTCTTTTTTATTTCATAACTACCCAAGACTTTTTTCATTGATTTTAATTTTCTCTTGATTTCACTTTTTGATTGTCTATATCCTTGAGAAGTGTTCCACATTTCATTACCAATTAATTTATCTTCTTCGGCAATACAATCCAAATTTAAATATAACTCGGCTATTTCCTCCAGCTCTTTCAAGATACCTTTTTTAGATATAGTTTCGTTTTTGTTTCTTTCTAATTTTATTATTAGACCATTAACTCTTGCGTATATATCCATATATTTTACCATTTTTCGTTTTAACTTCTTCGCGTACCAATTCTTGGCTACGAATTTTTGGAATTAAATAACTCGGCAAGGAAGTAACTGGCATTGAATAACCAATTAATTTTAGCTTAGCAATAATTTCTTTACTCGTTTTAGTTTCATTAAAAAATCCTTCCGAAATTAAATCATTTATTCTTTGAGATAATCCCTTACTAGACTTTTTCTTGCTATTATTTTTTTTGATAAATAATGTTTTTTTCTGCTTACCATCTTTAATTTCTCCGGATAGCAACGAAGTTAATACAATTTTATAAGTTAACTCTGAAAATTTTTTTGAATTTTCAGATATTTCTTCTGCTAATTTTATTTTTTCAATAATTTCTTGTTTTGTCATATTTTTATAATTAGTCAAGTTTAGTTAATTTAACCTCGACAAAGTGTTCGCCAGCTTCAGTTAATCTAAAATAACCCTTATCTTTAGGAACGCTTTCAAAATAACCTTTATTCCGGTTAATGTCCAAAATAGCTTGATAAATTTTTTTTGGCCTTTTACTAATATCGTATCGACGATATAGATTTTTAATATCGACTTCATTAAATTTTTCTATCCCTTCAAAATGTTTCGCATAATAAACTAAAACGGGCATCAATCCAGTTGCTGTAGATTTTGGACATTTTTGATTTACAAAATCAATTAGAGATAGCTCTTTTTTATTTGTTTTGAGTTCATTATTCTTGTGGTCAAGATCATTATTGATCGACTTGTTAAGATAATCATTGGTTAATTCTTTAAATTTTTTCTCAACAAAGTCCTTGTCGCCACAAACTTCTATCTCAATGTTATTCTTGACAAGCTTGAGTTTGTAAAATACTTCAGTCATAATTTTTTTAATAAAAATTAATAATATCTATATATTATTCCATAACAAAATTTTTGTCAAGTCATCTTAGAATATGGTATTTTTGCGTAATATAAAAAAGTTAACACATAATAATGGTATTAGCTTTAATATTATAAAATTATCATGTCTATAAAATCCCTTTATTTAAGGCTAATATGATATATTATCATATCTTATACTATAAATAAATCTGTATTTCTATTATTATTTCCATTTTTAATCTTCTCTGGATTCCACAGTTCTTATTGACCCTAATTTACGGAGGTTTCTATATTTCCTTTAAGACATCAACAATTTTTTGCTCGTACATTTTAATCAATAGCTTGTTTGCGTTGTTTATTTCCTGCTCTTTTTTTTGCTTCGACAATAAGTTGCTTTTGAACATCCAAAGACGGAAGTGGAATGTTATATTTATGCACAAAATCGATATTCAACCATCTTTGCCCGGCTGAACCAGTCATATGTTTTTTATCTTCATCCATAAACTTATAAATCAACGCTGTAGTGATTTGCTCAACTTGCGCTTTTGGGTCTGGCACTTTACTGACCAAAATATTGCGGGCAGAGTCAATTTTTCGTTTCGTATCTTGGTTAAGCATAATTATTTTTTTCTTATAATTTTTGATATTTTTTTAATTTCACGGTCAAAGTCGGAAACATAGTTTTCATCCTGAGTAACTCGATATTTTTCATATTCTTTCAACGCCAATGTTTCTGCCACTTCATGGCTGATCTTGCCGGCATTTGTCAAAATTTCATATTCACTAAATTTGAGAAAGGCGTTAAGTTTTTCCACCCAATCTTTCATAGTCATCACCCTACCGCGCGCCGCTTGCAATTCGGCATAATCAAGATACATGTTGCCGATACTATTAAGATGAGTTAATTCCTTTTTATCCAGATAATTTTTGGCAATCACGATGTCGCTCGGCATAATTTTTCCTTGTGGAGAACGCCTCCAAAAAGACAATCCCATTTTTTCTTTTTTACTACTCACTCTATCCGTGATAATTTCCGCCGCTGTTTGACCAGTGATGGCAAAATGAAGTTTATTTTGTACGGTGGCAAAAAATTGTTTGCTTTCAAAAGCTTTTGGCGAATAATCAATCGCTGTCGCATAAATATCGGTGATTTTTTGATAAATCATCCGCTCACTAGTGCGGATATCCTTGATTTCTTCATAAAGCTCGTCAAAATATCTAGCGCTAAAACGAGAGCCATATTTCATCCGATTAGCATCCAGAACATAGCCCTTGTGGATATAATGTTTCAAAATTCCTGTCGCCCACTGGCGAAACTGAGCACCCCGATCGGAGCTTACTCGATAACCAACCGCGATAATAGCCTCCAAAGAATACATTTTTGATTTTCTTTCAATATCTCGTCCCCCCTCATTTTGAACTTGTAAGAAATCTTTACAAGTTCCCTCTTGTTCAATTTCTCTTTCGGCGTAAATATTTTTAAGGTGCTGCGTGATATTTTGCGCTGTTGTATCAAAAAGCTCCGCCATTTTTTTCTGTGTAAGCCAAATATTTTCCTCCGAATAAAGAACTTCAATATGTACTGCTCCATCAGGGGATTGATAGAAAGCAATTTGATTATCTGGTATTTTTTTCATATAAATTTTTACATAAAAATGTTAATAAAAACATAATCTTTGACATATTCCGGCACGACTTCGCGATAGCCATTCAACTCTCTAAAATCTTTCATCGTAACCTTAGGATTGGTGGCAAATCAGCTATATTCTTTGGTTTCAACAATGTCGCGAATTTCGGAATCCGTTAATACTCCTTAAGATAATTTTTAATAATAATTTAGACTTATTTTACCACCTCCGTCAGAAAGCAGGGGTAAATTTCCCAAACAAGGAGGATAAAATTCAAAACCGGCGAAGAAAATTAGCGAAGATTATCAGAGAGCTTCGACATAGCCGACATCCATCAACCACCCGGCTTTCTGGGCCTCAAAAGTCTGTCCCCAGACGCGTACTTTTTTACCGATGAATTTTGATAAGTCAACTGTCGCAGATGTGAGATAAACATTTTGCGAAGTGCCGCCGGGCCTTTCCAGATGAAAACTACCTTCTCCGTCAATACCGCCTTCACGAAGCCTGCCTTCGGCATCATCTTTAAATGTTTTTTTATCGACGATTCCAGCTGATTGTTTTTGTCCGCCGCTTCCAGTCGAACCGGAATTTGAAGTTGTATTTATGGAGCTTGAGATCTTGCTGATTATGAAACCAAAAAGCCCTCCAAGGAATATGGCACCGACAATTATCGTAATAATAAACGGTTTAGGCGCGCTTTTTGAGGTAGGTTTTTCTTCAAGATCGTGGATGATTGTCATATGAAACTATTATACAGAATAGCAAATTAATTTACGAGAAACAATTATTTTTTAAGCGATGAACTTTTCAAATAGGCTTCGATAAACCCGTCAAGATCACCGTCTAAGACAGCGTCGACTTTAGTCTCTTCGTAATCGGTTCTTAAATCTTTTATCAGTTTGTAGGGATGGAGCACATAAGAACGGATCTGTCTGCCCCAGGAGGCAATTTTATCTTTTTTAAAAGAGTCCAGGGTATGGTGCTGTTTTTCCTGCTCCAACTGCCACAGTTGAGACCGGAGTAATTTTTGGGCATTTTCGCGGTTTTGAAGTTGTGAACGCTCAGTTTGAGCGGAGACGACAATACCGGTTGGCTTGTGAATCAATCGGACGGCTGTCGAAACCTTGTTGACGTTTTGTCCACCGTGTCCGCCAGCGCGGAAAAACTGCCACTCCAGATCGTCGTCTTTAAGATCAATTTCTTTATTTTCAATAATCGGTAGGACTTCCACTAAAGCAAATGAGGTTTGTCTCAGATTGTCGGCGTTGAAAGGTGACTGTCTAACCAGCCGATGTACTCCAGCTTCGGCTTTTAAATAGCCATAAACAAAGTCTCCCCTGACCTGCAAAACAGTGCTTTTTATTCCTGCTTCTTCCCCGGAAATCCGGTCGATTTCTTCATATTTCCAACTTTTTTTTTTAAAATAGCGCGTATACATCCGATATAGAATCTCCGTCCAATCCATCGCCTCTGTCCCTCCCTGACCGGCATGAATGGCAAAAATCGCCCCGCCATCATCATAAGGACCGGACAAAAAAAGGAAGACTTCGTAATGATTGAGCATCTGGATGGCCTGTTTCATCTCTCCCTCGTCGATTAAAAGCGGTAGTATTTCCAGATCAGCAATTTCTTTTTTGAGGAGATTAATCTGTTTCATGATTCCGGCGCCTTCCTTGGCGTTTTTCCAAAAAGCAGGTTCGTATGTTTTTTGTTCCAAAGTTACCAGTTGGGATTTTTTATCAGGCAGATTGACTTTAGCCAGGATTGCCTTAAACCTCGACTCCAATTCTTTTTTATCAACTTCTTCCATAAAATAATATTAAGAGAAAAAGTAACCACCATAGTATACCGCTTTCAGATGAAATTGCATAAAATACTCCATCTTTCAGCGGTATAACCCTCCGTACGTTTACTCCCGCCTTCGGCGGGATTGAACTACGGTGGGTATATAGCATGTGTATCAAGGTCAAAAGCCTATCCCAAAAAGGAGAAATCAAGTAGGATCATTTGTAATCCTGGCCGATTATAATTACAGCGTCAGCCACCTCATCTGCTTTAAGCTCAGTGATTTTGGGGGTGGAAACGTTGTCAGCAATATCTGTTTTAATTAAATTTGCTAAAGCAGACTGTCCTTTTTTGACCTGGATTTCAGTTACTAGGTAGTCGAAGTTGTCGGCATTATCAATAAGAATTTCTTCATATTCAAGCGACTTTAGTTGGTCTTTTACATCCGTGGCCTTACCCCGTACTCCTGAACCATTTAGGACCTTGATTTTTATTTCGCTCCTTTTTACAGACACGGCCGGTGTGGCTGTGGGAGACGGCAGGGTAGGCGCTAGGGTTGGAGATGGTGATTTGGGGGGAAAGAGAGTAAAAGACGGGGTAATTTGTCCCCAGCGGACTTTGGTAAAAATAAAAAACAAACTTATGCCGACCACGATAAATGTGGCGAGAAAGATGAGTATTGGCTTCAGGGGTATCTTTTTTGAAGCGGTCATCACATCGCCAGTTACATTAACGACGTTGTTACTCTTATTAAGAAGAGAAAAGGTTTTGTTTTCGACGTTTAAGATAAAAGCACCAATTGGGCCGTCATATTCAAGGACCGGTAGAACTTGTTCATTTTGACCACTGAGCATTTTTACATATTCCTGATAAAAATTGGGGATAATTCTTTTAAGTGGATTAGTCCAGACGCCAACCTGTTTAGTAAAGGTGTCTTGTCTGACGGTTTCTGAGTCTTTACCGGAAAGTACTAAACGGTTTAATTTATTACCTTGAGCTTCATAATCGGCCGTCTTTTGTTTTAAGATATCTTGGATTTTTTCTCCGTTTTTAAGTTCGTGCACCCATTTTTCGTTTTGAATTAAACCATAGGAATCATATATGTAGCCGCTTAATCGATTGGCCTCATAGGAGACATAAAAAATATTTTCTTTTTTATCCTTACGAAGGGTTTTTTCAAAAAGCTTATAATATGCCAACGATTCAGGTACAATAGCAGTAATTTGCTTTTCCAGAAGTTGAAATGGTTGTTTGAACGTGTCCACTAAATTTCGCTCAATAGCATAAAATAAGATCTGTTTTTTATTTCCGTTTTCGGAGATTATATAGTCAAAGTAATAATCGTCGACGTTGATAGTAAGCTGAGTTCGCGCTTTTTCCTTTAGATAGGAGTTAAGAATTGAAGGGGCAATATCTACCGGCATATCGGTTCGCATTAATTTAAACGATTCTTGAGGAAGAATTAAAGTGAATTCCTTTTCGTGGCCTACTGTTTGTGGAAGGTGGGTTAGGGCCTCTTTGATAGCTGAAGCAATGAGATCGGGGTTGGAACATTTTCCTTCAGCAAGTAGCGGCGTCTGAAATAGTTTTTGGTAGAAAGCCGACTCGAATTGATTCAGTAAAGTTTTTTTAACAAACAGAAGCTTTATTTGTGATCCATCAAGCAAGAAATAGAGCATAAACCTATTATAATAAGAATGAAAAAAAGAAAGCAAGAGTAAAAAGTTTAATATAGCCTGTAATTATATGGATACCAGTATTGAAGAAATAAAAAGTAAGACCGATATCGTCGAATTTATCGGTTCTTATATCCCTTTAAAAAAAGCCGGCCGGAATTTCAAAGGCAACTGCCCTTTTCATCAAGAAAAGACCCCTTCCTTTGTCATCTCGCCAGAAAGACAGATCTGGCACTGTTTTGGTGCCTGTGGAGAGGGCGGTGACGCAATCAAATTTTTGATGAAATGGGAAAATGTTACTTTTTTTGAGGCTCTCAAAGAGCTAGCTTTGCGGGCGGGCGTCAAGCTTGCCCGAGTAGACTTTGAAGACAAGGAATGGATCAAAAAAGAGCAAATTCTAAAAATGAACTATTTGGCAAGCGAGTTTTACCAATATCTGCTATTGCAAACTTCATTTGGCAAAAAAGCTTTGGCATACCTTACCAATCGTAAACTATCGGAAAAAGTCATTAAAAGTTTTGGTTTAGGATATGCCCCTGCTTCCTGGGATTCGCTGTTACAGTTTTTGAAAAAAAAAGGATTTCCACTCCCTGAGATATATGAGGCAGGATTGGTCGTCAAAAGCGAAGGCGGTCATTATTATGACCGTTTCCGTGGAAGAATTATTTTTCCAATCATGGATGTCAAGGGTAATGTGATTGGATTTTCCGGCCGAGCGCTAGACCAAACGGAAAAAATGGCCAAGTACGTCAATACGCCAGAGACCGCCGTCTATCACAAACGGGAAAGTTTTTACGGCATTCACAAAACAAAAGACGCGATCAGAAAATCGAAAAGTGTAGTCATTGTTGAAGGGGAGTTTGATTTGATTTCTCCTTTTCAACAGGGTATCGAAAATATTGTTGCTATCAAAGGGACGGCTTTAACCCAAGAACAAGTCAAAATCTTAAAAAGATACACCAGCAAATTTATTTTTGCCCTTGACATGGATACAGCCGGTGAGGAAGCTATCAGGCGCGGTATGAACCAGGCCGATTATCTGGATGTGGAGATGTATGTCGTAAGGTTTAAAAAAGGGAAAGACCCGGACGAGGCGATACAGCTTGATGCTCATAGTTTTATAAAAGCGGTGCAGTCGCCAGTACCCATTTATGATTTTATGATTGATTTTATTAAGAAAAAATATCCTGAAGAAAATCCGTTCCATAAAAAGAAAATTGGTGAAGAACTGGCGCCGATGATTGCCCATATCCAAAATCCGATAATTGCTTCGCATTATCAAAAGAAGCTGGCGCACATTCTGGAAGTTGATGAGGACTCAGTTGGAAAATTGGTCTTCAGAGCAAAAAGGGCGGCGATTGTTCCCAGGTGGCCGATTAAGACAATGGCAACAGTGACTAAAACAACCAGGGAGGAACTAGTACCAAAATATTTATTGAGCTTGTTACTGCAAAACGAATCGGCTTACGAAATGGCTAAACGGATTTTTTCCCATCTTCAGCCGCATGATTTTTCTATTCCTTCATTACAAAAAATAGCTGAGCATTTTTTAATATTTGAGCGCCAAAATCCCGGTGGTTTTTCCATAAAACTTTTTTTCCACACTCTGCCAAAAGAACTGCTGTCATTGGCTGATGAGCTCTATCTTTTCGCTTCAAGCGAAACCGCTTTGAAGAATGAAAAGATCGAAAAACTCGTCTACCAAGTCAGGCGCATCAGTCTAAAAAATCAGATTGCTTTACTTACCAAAGGTGAGACCTTAGAAAACAAGGGTGGCGATCAGGAGATTAGTCTTTTACAAGAGTCACTGAAAAGTGTAGAAAATTCATTAATGTCAATGTAAAATAACCTTAACCTATGATTCAAAAATTACCCCGCACGATCAAAGAACTATTAGTCCAAGGTGAAGATGACGGATTTTTGGTACAAGAAGATATTCTTTTAGTCTATGCTGAGCCGGAAAAGCACGTAGAGGAGATAGATGAATTTTTCAATACCGCCTTTAAAAAATCGATTGATATCTTTGAGACAATTTCCACTCGTGAAGAAAACGAAGCGCAAAAATCCGCCGAGGAAATTGAAAAAGAACTGGAACAGTTGGTAAGTCTCAAACACGGCGAACAGCTTGATCCGATCAAGAAATATTTAAAAGAGATCGGCAGAACGCCTCTTCTTACTTTTGAACAGGAGATCGAACTGGCCAAGAAATATGAAAAAGGCAATGAAAATGCCAAGGAAAAATTGATCAAAGCTAATCTTCGACTGGTGGTCTCTATTGCAAAAAAATATCTCGGCAGACGACTTACATTTTTAGATTTGATTCAGGAAGGAAATAAAGGTTTGATTCGCGGGGTGGAAAAGTACGACTGGCGGCGAGGTTATAAATTTTCAACCTATGCCACCTGGTGGATACGTCAGGCCATCACCCGCGCTATTGCCGATCAGTCGAGGACCATCCGCATTCCGGTGCATATGGTTGATCAGATTAACCGATTTTACAAGACGCAAAGAAGACTGATGCAGAAAAACGGCAAAGAGCCGGAGATTAAGGAAATTGCCAAAGAGATGGAGTTGACGATTGAGGAAGTCGAGCATTTGATGAAGATATCTCAGCAACCCAAATCTCTGTCAACTCCGGTGGGCGACGATAAAGAGGCGACTTTAGAGCAGTTTGTTGCTGACCAGACACAACCGACACTTTACGACAAAGTGTCGCAGGAATTACTTAAAGACGCACTTCACGATGTTTTGGAAACTTTATCTCCCCGCGAGAGGAAAGTGCTTGTTATGCGATTTGGACTAGAAGACGGCAAACCAAAAACTCTTGAGGAGGTGGGTCGCGAATTCAAAGTCACCCGCGAACGTATACGTCAGATTGAAGCTAAAGCCATTCGCAAACTAAAACATCCAACCCGCGCTAGAAAACTGAAAGATTTTCTGGAATAATGAAGATATTCAGGTAATTTTCCAAAGAAACCCATTATCATTTAAAAGCGCATGAAACAGCAAAAGCCTGCTTCAACGATTCAAAAAGCTCTTAACGTGTGGGCGATCTCGGTTTTTATCTGGAGCATCTACCGCTATTACTTTAAGACGTCGCTGCCCATCTGGTTTGATGAGTTTATTGCCAAACCGATGGTTTTTTTAGGCCCATTAAGTTATTACGTCACCCGGTATGAAAAGAAGAATGTGCTGGCCGCCGTTGATCTAAAGTTCAAAAATATTAGAGCCGATGTCATATTAGGTTTGGTAATTGGTCTGATATTTTTTTCCGCCGCCTTTTTTGGCTATCTGACAAAATATCATTCGTTGACTCCTTTGGTCAGTAAACTGTCGATTTCTTGGATCTTATTTTACATTTTAATTTCATTTGCTTCTGGGATATCTGAGGAAATTTTATCAAGAGGTTTTGTGTTAAAACGGCTTTACGAAGAGTCAAAAAACGTCATTACTTCCACTACATTTGCTAGTTTTTTATTTTTCTTTCTCCATGTGCCGATTCTGTTTTCCAATCCCAAGTTCACCGGCGTCATCTTAATTCAAGTGATGATGACAGACATTGTTTTGAGTTTTGCCGTTTCCTTTCTTTATCTTCAGAGACGAAGTGTTGCATTGCCGATATTAATACACGCTTTCTATAATCTGAGCATCTACCTTTTTATATAGTTTGGTTGAGAATTTCTATTTTTCCTTGTCACTTTCATATATCCAAAAAATATCCGTATTGTTGACCGCGATTTTTTTTATTTTTGTCAGGTCGATTTGACTGTCGGCGTTAAAATCATCAAAATAGCCAACATAAACAGTTTTTGGTTTAGTATAAGGCGAGGGCAGTGAAAAAATAAACTTATCAAATTTTGCAACTTGACCAAAACCGTACACGTCAGGTGGCGACAATCTGGCTTGAGCCTGATAGTGGGCTGGCGGATACTGCAAATAATAAAGGAAAAAAATATACGGCTGGCCATTTTTTTCGGTGATATAGAATTGATTATATTTTGCATAATCATTCTTCACATACTGAGTAAGCTCTTTATATCCACACTGCCAAGCAAAACCGACTTCCGGTCGCTTGTAATAGTGATTAAAATAAAAATCCCAGGTGAGCAAGCTAAAAATAACAAACATTAATATTAGTACGATCAGCGCCATTGTTTTCCAAAGTTGACCTTTCACATCTTGCCAGAATTGTGCCACGCCATAGGAGACAATAATAATAATCGGTACTATAAGAAAGTAGGAGCGGGTTAATGAATTCTCCTGCCAGGTTAGAGCAGCGGTAAGAGGAGCAATGAGCAGAATGCCGGTAAGCAACAAGCGTTTCGGTAATTGTTTTTTAAACACATAATAAAGCCCGATAAACAAAAAGATATACTCAATCGGGGTAATCGGCGACATCCCCGGATAACCGAACCGTTTATTTTGGTCGCCTTGGAAAGCTAAGAATTCTGGTGAAAAATAACTTAGATATTGTTTGGACAGCACTTGCATTGCTTGAGTAAATTTATTACGTAAAAATTGATTGTTATCTTCTTTTCTAAATTGTTCAATCGCGATGGAAAAGCCGGAGGTTTTGTAAAATAATAGGTTGTTGACGCGGGTATTTGGCTGTATGGTCTCACTGAAAAAAAAGATCACAAGCGGTATGACAGCAAAGACAATCGGCCACCATAACCTTTTTAACGAGCGACTAATTAAAAATTGTTCGACCACTAAATAGCCGCTTAAGAAAATGATCAACAGCCGACTGGAATGGTAGGAAAATAAAGCCAACAAGCTGCACGCACTATATAAAAGAAGGTATGGTTTTGCGGTGGTCTTCCGGTACCTGAGAAGACAAAATACTGCCAGACTGATAAAGAGATAGGCCAGAGATGCTTCGTGAGCGTGCCGGGTAATGATCTGAACCCAAGGAGAAACGCTACCCAAAAATGCCGCAATCAGGCCAGTACGGCGGTCTCCAGTAATTTCTTTAGCGAGAAAATAAAACAATAGCGGCGTGATAATGCCGATTATGACAGGAACAGTCCTTGTGGAAAATTCATTAAGTCCCAATAAGCCAACAAAAGGTACAGTCAAGTAAGCAAGAAGCGGTAATTTGTAATCACCAAAAGACTTTAATCTTAAAGGCAGTAAATTTCCATATTCGTCGCGTCCGGTTTTTAAGATCGAGTAAGCGTTATAACCAAATGCTGCTTCATCAGCATTAAGACAGCCCATATTTATTTTATAAAGATGGAGAAAGAGAGCAATCGTGGTAAAGACAGACAACAGTATAATTACTGGTTTATTTTTTAAAGCGAGCCAGGATTTCATGGTCCGATATTTGTTTAAACTGTTCACAAGTACGCCGTCTGAAGAGAATCAGCGGTAGTCTTGTTAGGGCAGCTAAGAAACCCCAGAGAAACTCCCACTGTCCCTTTATTATTGTTTGAAAAAGAGCTTTAGGAAGAGTCCTCAGATGCTCAAGGAGTAACCGGTAATCGGTGATATTTTTCCAGATAAAAATAAATTGGTTTCGGAAAGAAATAGTTTTGATTTCCCCGGTAGTAAAATATTTAGCGATAGTAGTGGCGTGATGATGAAGTCCTATTGGTTGACTGACAAACCAGATTTTATAGCCCGCCTTCCATGCTCGGTAGGACAGATCGATATCCTCCCAGTAAAACGGGGTGTAAAGACTGTCAAAGCCGCCAAGTTTCTGAAATAGAGCTTTGACAATTAGACTACTGCCGCCTTCGGCCCAAGCAGTATCGCCGTCAGTAAATTGGGCAGCCTGGCGATGCCTAATAAAACCATTTTGCCAATAAATTTCATTTTTTCCAGTCAAGGAACCATCTTTTTCCCGTTGAGCAAAGCTGACGGCAAAAAGAGCAGAATCTTTCTCAAACAGTTTGATTACTTCTTTAAAATGGTCATTTTCCAAGATGACATCATTATTAAGAAGTAAAACATAATCGCCTTTGGCCTTGTCAACGCCGATATTCACGCTTGCCCCAAATCCCAAACGACTCGAATTTTCAAAAAGTCTCACGTTGGCAAATTGTCTTAAATCTTCTTGGGGTGAATCGGCGGGGTCGTCATTGACTATAATGATTTCACAGTCGGCCAGATACTTAAGATTATTTTTTAGATTTTCCAAAAAAAGCAGTTTATTTTTATAGGTTGGTATCACTACCGAGATTGACATAAGTTAGGGTTGAAAAACGCTAATTACTTTTTGGTTAAATACATCGTAGGAAAAATGTTTTTTGACGAATATATTAGCTTGTTTTTTAACGGTCTCTTGTTTAGCATTATCTTTTTTTAGCTGTTGCATTTGAAAGATTAGGTCATCGATATCTGTAAACAGAAAACCGGTTTGTCCGGGTTGGATTATTTCTTTGGGGCCGCCGGCGCTGTAGGCAAAGGTGAGTGCGCCGGCGGCCATTGCCTCAATAGGCGAAATACCAAGATGTTCAACTTTTTCCGGGTGTTTCTCGGCATCAATTCCGTAGCCGGTAAAATGCCAGCAATATTCAGTTTTCTGATAAAGATTGATTAGCTGGTTATTTGGCGGGTCAATCAAAAATTTAATCGCTAGGTCAGCGCCTGCTTTTTTTTGCAACTCCTGCAAATAACCCTGGTCTTGTTTTTGGACGCTGCCTGCCAAAAGTAATCGGTAATCAGCATAAATAGGGTCGGCTTTCTTTAATTGCTGAAAAGCTTGGATTGCTAGGTCATGCCGTTTGCTGTGCAGATGGGGAAAAAATCTACCAACTGAAAGGATAATTTTTTCTTTTGGCGGATCGTTTAAATTGATATTGAGAAGTGACTGATCAATATATGGATATACGACTTTGGCTGATAGCCCCCATCTGGCAAGACGATTGGCTGTGAACTGCGAATTGGCGATAAAGCTAAAGTTTAAGGTTTTTATTCGATTAATAAAGCTGGCGGGATAAATTTTTTGGTCAGGAACCATCGCAAAGACATAATTTTTTTTGGCAGGAGAAAAAAAATAACTACCGTCAGAAATATAGAAGAAGAGGTCATATTTTTTTAAGGTGACTATTTTTTGCCAGAAATTCCCCCTATCTTTAAAAATATTGGGAAGAAATCGGATCTTTGGTAGTTTGAGATTAAACTTACGAATAAACTCATCGGCTAGATCAGTCTGCCAGAAGATATCAAGGTCATATCCGCGGCGAGTAAGAATCTGGATTATTGAGAGAATGTGTTTTTCGCCGCCGCCCAAAACGTCAAGATACGGGTCGTAAAGGGCGATTTTTTTTCTTTTCATAGAGGTATAAATAGGTGATGGTTTTGGAGTACGCCTGGTAAATTGATTCAATTATACCAATTGCTCCATCGCGGTAGCCTTGCAGTTTGAACAAGCGCCGCCAAAGCTCGCCTAAAAATTTACGAAAAAAAGTCAGTTTACCGACTGGTTTATCTGCCTGAAAAAGCAGATCTGACTCAATATTTTCAAAGTTAATTGTTTTGTTAACCATTTCTTGTAAATTTCCATGGAAATAATGAAGGAGCGGGTTTGTTAAACAGCCTTGAGCGCCTTGGATCACGGGCGTGGAATGAATCTGGTTTGGCCAATCCCGAAAGTGACGTTTATCAATCAATCTTGTCTGATAATCCGGCCACCAACCGCCATACTTTAGCCATTTTTTGTGGCCGAAAATGTTTTTACGGGGAACCTGGAAAAAAGTTATCGGTTGCCCGCCTGCCGGCGAGGCAGGTCGGTTGTAGGATGTGGGAGAGTTAATTGTCTTGATGATTTCTGCTGCCAGTTCTGCGGTGATCCGTTCATCGGCGTCAAGGATAAATACCCAGCCAGTATTGGCTTTGGAAATACCAAATTTGCGCGCCGGTTCGACGTAGCGTTTATATGGGAAACTAAATACCTGCGCTCCCTGTTTTTTAGCAATCGCCGCTGTATCGTCGGTGCTTTCCATATCAATAACTATCAGAGAGTCGGTTAACAATCGGGCTGAGGCCAGGCAGTCAGTGATATTGTTGCTTTCATTTCTCGTATATACAAGAACGCTAATTTTATCTGTCATTTTTTTGGTGGAATAATTTATTGACATTTTTTGGCAGAAATAAAGATACCACAAAAATTATTCCTGTAACTACAGTCAGCAGATTACTTATTTTTTCCAGAGGCGTCTGGACAAAACGGATAATAATTTGAGAAGATTGATCAGTTCTGATCATTGGTCTTGCCAAACGATCGAATTTATCTGGTATTGTCTCCTGCCCATTGACCAAGATTTTCCAATACGGAGCATAATGAACATTGATATAAACTAAACCCTTTCCTTGAATATAGACTGCTTTTTCGAAATAATCATTTTTATCAACCCGAAGTGCACTGGTTGTTTGGACCGGTAGCTGATAATCAAATGGTAATGGTACCGCTTTCACTTCCAAAGGATTAAGATAATGCCAGTATTGGTAGTCTCCGTGGGCTGGAAAATATTCACGGACGTTATAAGCGATTACATGCTCTAAATAAAAATCAGATAAATAGCGTTCAGTATAACCTTCATAGGATATTTCCGGTTTGACAAAGTATTTTTTGGCAATCAACAGAGAGCCGATTATTATCGCAATCATCATAATCGGCATTAATGGTAATTTTATCTGGTCAAATAAGAAAGCGGAAAAAAATGCCAGACCAAACATACCAAAGATCAGGAAACGCCAAGGGAACTGAAAAAGCGCCAAAATTGGCTTAAACATACTCCAGATAAATGACGACTGATAGGTAGTTAAAAAAATGGCCAGTAATGATATTAAAAGTACAAAGCCGAATAATAATTTTCTTTTTAAAGATATTTTCTTTTTAAAAACGTTAACTATAAATAAAATCATCCCCGATAATCCAAGCGTCAGGGGAATTTTGCCTAAGCTGAAGCTCATCAGATCAGCATCGCAACCAGTCATCGATCCACCAAACTGCCAGCCATCGGCTTTCCATAACTGCCACCAGCACAGGAAATGGTCATGATATTTAAAAAGATCCGGTGCAATTTTTGTCGCCTGAGTAAAACCGGTTTCTAAAGTCGCAGGGATTAGAAAGTAAGCGCCTAGCAGCAGTCCTAAACCAATTGCTAGCCAATTTCTTCGTTTTTGAGGTAAAAGAAGGCTAAAAACAATTGTTATTCCCAAAGATAATAGAGAAAAGATATTATGGACAGTAAACAGAAAAAACAAACTTATTACCGTGAAAAAAAATATTCGGCGCGATTGAGTTTGGCTATTTTTATATAAAAACGATAGAACTAAAGGGAGTAACACAAGATACCAAGCTTCGGCCAGATTACCGCGAATAATGATTTCGACAGCAAAATAGGTTGAAGTAATATAGATCACCGCACCTAAACAACTGGCCAGAAACGAAAAAAAATTGCGTAATAAAAAATACATTGTCAGAAAAGATAAGAGCAATGTTAATAAAAAGGAGATTTTCAAAGAAGTGAGGATCGGGATACCGGTCACGGCGATAAAACTCGTCACCCAGTAAGCAAAAGGCGCATAGAAACTAAACACAGGGAAACCCAGTTTAAAAGAAAAAGTCGGCGCCAGTCGGGGTGGTATTTGGCCATATTTAAGATTAATCAGAAAGTCGTGAATCCGTCCGGCCTGTGTCTCATCATGGAATTCAAACATCACGAGGTGGAAAGGATTAAGGCTTTTGGCACCAATGGTCAAACAGATCAACACCAGCAGCAACCCGATAAAGACGATTTTTAGCCATTTTTTTTGTTGAAATAAATATTGTTTGCTGATTTTCATAAGTATATTTTTTCAATAAACGCCAATATCGCCGAATATTTTATCCTGGGCTGCGGGCGGTATTCGCAAGATTACCTCACCTTTTTTCACCGACGGGTCAGTTTCCATTCCGTAATAGTTGATCAAGTAGCGAAAACCATTATCTCGACCAAATGGCATCATTAATACTATCTGATAGTTATTTTGGGAGTTGATTTTTCTGACTTCCTGTACTGCCAGATCTTTATAGTAAAGATCAGCTTGGTGCGGTTGTATCATATTAAAAATATTGCGGGTAAAAATCAACACATTGAGTATCAAAAGTAAGACAAATACTTGGTATTTCTTCCAAAATACCACTGCTTCCGCAAGTCCAATGTAGATAAATAGATATAAAAATAAAAAATAATATTCGGAGGGTTTTTGTCCATAGGCCATAAAAAATAGAGGAGTAATTAAAAAAAGAAAGACGTTCGCCTGATAAAAACGTCGTTGGAAGCCGGATTTTTTCCGTGAAAGTAAAAAGAAAAGACCAATAATCAGTGAATAAACTACCATATTAATAAATTTGATCTTGATTGTCGTTATTTGGTATAAAAAATTACTTAGTACAGCTGTCCAATTAAAAATATAATAGCCTTCTTTGGTGTGAATATTAGAGAAAAAATTGAGAAATAGATGAGTGTTCAGATAGTCGTGCCGAATATCAAAGATAATAAGCGGCGCCAAAAAAAATAAAATTGGAAAGAAAAATAGTAAAACTTTTACCAAATTGGTGGCAATTGTTTTTCGAGAAATATATAGAAAATAGAACGTAAATAAGCAGAGAAAGAAATACTGGAAATGGAAGTGGATCCCGATTGCTAAATTTACACCCAGAAGGAACCAGTAGACTGTTTTTTTAGTTTGATCAAGCTTGTACAGCAGCCACCAGAGGGTTATTATGCCAACAGGTATCAGAAGCGGATTCCAGGCACTGGTATCAAAGGCAATCAGTAATGGATTGATACCCCAAAGAAGAAGAAAGATAAGACTATGCTTTACCCCCCAGAGTTTTTTGATGATAAAAAAAGCAAATAATGCAAAGGCGCTATCTACGGCGATTACGAAGTAGACTATTGCTCTAGGGTGCAACCCACTTAAAATATAAAAAGGCGCTAGAAGATAGCTGTAGTATGGCCCAAGAAAAAATCCATTAACGTCAACTACCCGCGGTCCAATCAGAGTGGGTTTATGATCAACCAGTAGTTGTTTCATGACATAGGCATCCCGTTCCTGATCCCAGTCAAAACCAATCCGCTTGTCAAGTTGATAAAAGCGCAAGAAACAATAGATAAATATCACCAGTATGACGGCGATCACATACCGCTTATTCAGTTTGTTTTTTTCCATAATTCGATGTCGACATCCTTAATCTTTTTTCGAGAAAGGAGTTGTCCGCTTTTTGGCCGGTTGTCTGTCAGCCATTTATCGCGGCGAAATTGATAAGAATCGGCTTCGATTATAAAAAAGCATTGGCCGTTGATCCAGTCGCCTGACGGTTGTGGCTGTTGGTTATGTAAATGTTCGTATAAAAATAGATAGTCATAGGTATAGGGGATAACGGGTGGGGTATATACCTTGACACAGTAGTTGGAACCGGTTTTTTTGGCAATCACATAACTGACAATATCTTGTTGCACTTTAATCCCATCGTAAGGCGATTTAGTTTTCCAGTCACGGAAAAAAGAACTTAAAATGGAGATAAACAAGACAATTATCACCGCTTTTTTTAGATATTGAAACTGACCGGCAAAACTTTTAGGTAACTGCAAAATAAGCGCAAAGATGAAAATAAATAAATATAATATGCCATTATAATAATACGCCCAAAAATTATCGCGATAAAAGACCGAGCAGATAAAAAGCAATATTCCTAGAGAGAGTAGAAAAAGCAAAGAGCTGGGCAGCTGTTTTCTTTTTTTTATGTTTAAAATAACCAGCACAAGACCAAGTAGGAGAAATAAACCAAAGACAGTTTGGATTGTTTTGTTTGGGTAAATCCAGGAATAATAATCGGCAAACAGTTTGAGTCTATCAAAAAAAACATCCAGATAAGGTTTGGGATTGTAATATTTGGGGTGAAAGAAAAAATTGATCAGGACTTGAGTCTGAATCAGGCGGTTTTTTATCTCAAATAAGACTCTGGGAATAAAAGGGAAAAGCAGTCCGGCAGCAAAAAAAAAGCAATGTTTATCTGACAATAATTTCTGTCGGTAGTTTTTGAACAAAAACAGCAAAAGCATGTAGCTTGGTATGAGTAGTAAGCCAAAAGCAAATTCAAACTCCGTGATAAACCCTAGCGTCAATCCCAAACCTAGAAACAGCCATTTTTGTTGAGCTACCAGTTTTTTTTCCAAAACTGCAATCGTAATTAACGTCAACGCCATAAAAAGCGGATAAGATATGAGACTATTGTTTAAAAAAACAGACGAATAAACAAAATGAGGGGAGGCAGTAATAAGTAGGGACAGTAGAAGCGCAGTTGAAGCGCCGAACCATTTTTTCGTAAAAAAGTAAAAGACAAGAAAAGCAAGCAGGTGGATAAAGAAAAAAAGATAATAATAGCCGATTGGTAAACCTTGAAAAATAGCAAACGCTACTGCTAAAAAATAAAACCACCAGGCCCCGTGAAATACACCTCCGATACCGGTAGTTGGCCCAATCAAAGTCGGGTTTTTCTGCATAATAATCTCTGCCGCTTTGAGCATATCGCGGCCTTGGTCGTAGGTAAAGCTGACAGTTTGTAAATAGAGTGGTTTTAACCTAAAATAGCAGAATAGGGCAAGGACTACTAGAAAAAGGAATATTTCAATAAACGTTTTACCCTTCTTGGTAAACATATATGTCACATATTATAGCAAAGAGCAGCAAAGTCTTGATGGTCGTTTATGGTCTGATTTTGGCCTTGTTACTGGTTTATTCATACGCACTTATCGACCCCAATCTCACCTTTTTTAATAGTTCCATCTGGACTGCTTTTCGTAATAGGATGGTTTATCTTGGTTATTATCAAAGGCCATTGTCGTGGAATATTTATCTTACTTTGGTGGCGCTACTTTTTTTATTCCATTTTATTCTGGTGAAAAAAAGCCGGCAAATCTCAGTTATTAAAGTCGCTTTCCTTATTGGCGCAGTACTGATGCTATCTTATCCTTTTCTCTCCCATGATTTTTTTAACTATTTGTTTGACGCCAAAATCGCCACTTTCTATCATCAAAATCCTTATTTTCGGCGGGCGTTGGATTTTCCGCAAGACGAATGGACGCGCTTTATGCACTGGACTCACCGGACATACCCTTATGGCCCGGTGTTTTTGGTAATCACGCTCGTCCCCTCTTTTTTGTCTTTTGGCAAATTTTTACCGGATTTTATCCTTTTTAAGCTGACATTTATTGGTTTTTATCTGGCGGCAGTCTATTCGCTCAGTCACATCAATAAAAAATCGGCCATTGAATTTGCCACTCATCCATTGGTGATTATCGAGGGCTTAGTCAATGCTCACAATGACCTAATCGGTCTGTCTTTGGCGTTATTTGGTATTTATTACCTTTTTCAAAATAAAAAGTGGCAGGCTAGGCTATTTCTCCTACTTTCAGGCGGTATTAAATATGTGACTATGCCGTTGCTGTTTGTGACAAAAAAACACCGCCGACTGAATTTATTACTTCTGACAATCATTATTACGATTATCGTCTACGTTTCCTGGCGGCTGGAGATTGAGTCGTGGTATTTTTTGACTTTGTTTGCTTTCATGCCCGTTTTTAATAAAATCATCAGCCGTCTCAATATTTTTTTGGTGGGTTTACTTTTGTCTTATTACCCATACATTTATCTTGGAGGATGGGATACGCAGAATAAATTAGATCTGAAACATCAGATCATCGGTTTTTTTCTGGTTGCTAATGTCGTATACCTTCTTGTTATCTCCCTAATAGCTTGGCGCCGAGGTAATTTTTCAGTAAGTGCACTTTTGTCTTCCAGGGAGCATACTTCAGACCAAACCTAAGCTGATTAAGTTTTTGATAATGCTCGTGGAGTTTTGAGCCTGAGCCTTGGGTAGATTGGGCATGTTTATGCCAAATAATAAGTTGCGGGTCGTAATATAAATCTATTCCCGCATTTTTGGCCTTCAAGCAATAGTCGGCATCCTCGTAGTATAGAAAATAGTTTTCGTCCCAGAAGCCAATTTTATCAACAACTTTTTTGTCAAAACACACCAGACAGCCGGTGATAAACTCGGTTTTCCCCGGCCTTGCAAACTGCCCCGCGTCTACCTCATCCACTCCCAGGTGTAAGGTCAGTACCTGGCTCCACTCTATCCGCCCACCAGCATACCAGATCACTTTGCCTTTTTCTTCTTGTCGGTAGCGATTTTTATGGTACTCATAACCGGGAGCATAGTAAATCTTGCCACCGATCAGGGTGTTTTTATGTTTCTGTAACACATCTATCGCCTTTTCCACAAAATTATCCGAAAGCTGGGTATCGTCGTTTAAGACACAAAAATTGTCAAGACCTTTTTTAATGGCTTCTTTTAAAGCGATGTTGATCGCGTAAGCATAACCGCGGTTGGCGATAGATAACTTAGTTACTGGTAGAGCATTTGAGGTGAGCTTTTTTTTGTGGGCGGAAGCATCAGCGATAAACAGCTCAAAATGACGATTAGTTTGTTTTTCCAGGGAGCGCAGAAAATCATCCAAAACCTGGTAGTTCTCGTAAACAACAGTCAGTAGAGCCAGTTGGTGGGGCATGCAAGCATTATAACAAAACCCGCATCTTCAAGTATTTTTTTTCAGATCTTTAAGGATGGCGATAAAGTTGATTCTAAAAAATATGTTCAGGGAAGCGGCATAAAAAACGACGCCTAAAAGAACGACGGTAAAAAGCGCGATAGCCGATGAGAAGCTGATAAAAGAGTTCAGCAACCAAATCGCCCCGCCCATTATCAAAGCGGAAGTGATATAAGGCAAAACAGGCTTGAATATCTTAATGGTTAATAATTTTTTAGCCTGCCAGATTGCCGCAATGTAGGTGCAAGAAATAAACAGATGGACAAAAGGATAACCGGTAAATCCGGCAAGCCAGGTAGCGGGTGGAGTAAGCAGCCAGGCCAGCAAAGTCCAAAAAAGCATCAGACTGAAAGTAATTTTCACTTTGCCTAGGGCATTAAATAAATTGACAAACGGAGCGCCAAAAGACACAATCAGCGAAGATAGGGCAAAAATGTAAAAAAGCGGCAAAGCCATTGACCATTTGCTGTATCTGGGGATGACCTCAGTTAACGGCTTCATAAGAAATATCATCCCGACAATCGCAGGGATAATTAGAGCCGACTGATAGGCGAGTATTTTTTCAAGCAGTCTGGTGATTTTGGCTTTATCTTCCTGAAAACGGGCAATCAACGGAAAGATCACTCGGCTGATATTGTCCATGACAATCCGAATCGGTACCTCGGCCCATTTTTTAGCCCAGCCGATATAGCCAACGCCGGCAAAACCCACTGCCTTTCCCAGAAAAAGAATTATCAGATCATCTTTAAAAAGTGCCAGGAAAGAGCTGGCCTGGAAAGGCAAACCAAACGATAACAGTTGGCGGAGACTTCGGCTTGAGATACCAATCTGTGGGCGCCAAAAAGAGATCGAGTAGATAGTGATTAAACCGACAACTGCCCGTACCATTACAGCAATCGTAAAGCTAGTTAGTCCCAAGCCCAGAAGCGCCGCGATGATTACGGTTAGATAAAAAAGAGTATTTTCCACGATCTGAACCAGGACTATTTTTTGAAACTGAATTTTTCTTTCCAAAAACACGGAAGGGATGGTTTTGAGCGAGGAGAGGAAAAAAGAAACTAAGAGTGCCCAGTATAAATAAATTCCTTCTTGAGGCAGATTGTAAAATGACCGGGTGACCGGAGTCAAAAGAAAACAAATCAAGATTATTGAGATAATCAGTATCTGCTGGACAGTAAAGGTGGTCTTTATTTCTTCATCAGTAATGATTTTTTTTTGGATCAAAGAGGCAGCCAGGCCGATATCGGAAAAATAATTTAAGATGGAGATCATTGATAAAACAGTGATGTAGATTCCAAATATTGTCGGTGAAAGAAGGATTGTTAAGACCAGGTTGGCAATTAGTCCCAAAATAGCCGAATAACCGCTTTGAAAAAATAAACTGAGAGTGCTTAAGATAGTGTCTCTTTTTGTAGAGTCGACTTGAACGTTGGCCATGTTTTATTAAGATTTGCTACAATGATAGGTGTTAATAAAAGGAAATATGCCCATAATGATCAACCGCCACCGGGTTTCTACTTTTGTCAAAAAAAACCTTCCTTTATTTGAGATCCTACTGGTGGTTATTATATCAATTCCGGCGTTTATTAGTTTATTAAGAACAGGCTATTTTACTATGCACGACGATCAGCAGATCGCTCGTCTTTTTTTGCTAGACCAGGGGATTAGGCAAGGCGCTGTCTATCCGCGCTGGGTTGGGTTTTTAGGCTTTGGATACGGCTATCCTTTATTTAATTTTTACCCGCCTCTGATCTATTATCTGGCGGAAGGTTTTCACCTCCTTGGTTTTTCTTTAATCTGGTCAGTGAAAGCGCTGATTATTACCGGTTATCTGCTGGCCGCGATCGGGATATATGTGCTTGGGAAAGGCCTATACAACCGCAAAGCCGGCTTTTTGGGTTCGGCTATATACACTTATTTTTTTTACCATACGGTCAATGTTTATGTCCGCGGCGCCTTGGCGGAGTTTTTTGCCATGACGGTTTTGCCCTACGTCTTTTTATCTTTATTTCGCTTATTCAAAAAACCCTCATTGGCAAACAGCCTAATTTGGGCTTTCATGCTAGCTCTTCTCATTTTAACTCATCCGCTGATAGCTTTTCCGGCAATAATATATTTTGGGGTAACGATCATTTATCATCTATGGCAAACTCAAGGCACAAAACAAAAGATAATTTTCTTTTCTAGGACAGTAGTTGGTGGGTTGACGGGATTGGCTCTGGCGGCTTTTTTCTGGGTACCGTCGATTCTGGAAAAAAAATATACGCTGATTGATGCAATACTCACCAAAGAACTGGCCTATTACCAGTTGCACTTTGTTTATCCAAGTCAATTCTGGTACTCACTTTGGGGTTATGGTGGTTCAACAGCCGGTATGCAAGACGGCATGACTTTTCAGTTGGGGAAAGGGCCGATTTTATTGGCGGTGGTATCGTTAGTTTTGAGTTTATTTATTATTCTTTTTAAGATAAAAAAAGCGGCGACTGAGAAAGCCGTTAATACGTTATTTTTTGTTTTACTGCTGGTGTTTAGCCTTTTTATGTGTTTGCCGTATTCAAGTATTGTCTGGGATAAGATCCAGTATCTGTGGTATCTGCAGTTTCCCTGGCGTTTTTTGACATTTGTAGCGCTATTTATTGCTCTGGTTGGCTCGTCTTCTATCTATTATCTTGAGCTGCTTTTTCCTAATAAAGCCATCACAACAGGGCTTACCATTGTCTTAGTATTTAGCATGATCTTGGTATATAGCAAGTATTGCGTGCCGCAGAAATATTTATTGGTCAGTGATCAGTCAAGAACAACTTTCCCAGAGATTGCGTGGAGCATCAGCAAAACATCTTTTGAGTTTGTGCCTAAACGGGTAAAAACCACTAAGACCGCGCTTGGCACTACTACTGTAGCAATCAATCAAAACCAACTACCAAAAATACCGTATACGTTATTAGACGGTGACGCACGTGTCCAAATTGTTAAAAATCACTTTCAAGAAAAACAGTTTATTGTTGAGGCGGCCACTCCAGTCATCTTTCGTCTTAATACTTATGATTTTCCCGGCTGGAAGACTGATATTGATCCGCCAGTGGTCAATTTCAATTACGCAGCGTATCTAGATAATCCCTATAAATTAATTACTGTCTCTTTGCCTGCTGGTACCTATACCCTCACTTTTCGCTTTGAAGACACCCTGGTTCGACTGCTTGCAAATTATCTGTCTTTAATCTCATTTCTGATAATCATGTTTATAATTTTAAAACAAACAATCGCACTATCCAGAAATTTGTAATTAGTTTTTCAGTTAATAAACTGAGGAGGATTTGGATATTTTTTTAAGAGGATAATTGTGAAAATAAATAATCAGCAAAATTACACCGATCAAAGCTAGAAGTCATTTCATAACCTTGATAAGTAGAGCCATCCAGTAGTAGTCTGATAGGTATATGAGAAAATTATCAGATAAACAGTGGAGCGTTCTTCAATCATTACTTCCTCGTCAAGACTTCTCTCGCGGTGGAAAACCACGTGCAGATGACAAAAAAACAGTAGAGGGTATCCTGTGGATACTCACCACGCCCAATGGAACGAACTTCCCGCTAAGTATGGCTCCTCCGTTACCTACTGGAGACGATTTACCAAGTGGAAGAAGCAAGGAGTATGGAGAGATATATGGCAAAAACTTCTGGTTATCCTTGATAAACAGGAGAAGCTTACGTGGGAGATAGCATATCTTGACGGTACATTCGCATCAGCTAAAAAAGGGGGCAAAAAGTAGATAAGACCAAGCGTGGGAAAGGTACAAAAACCACGTTGGCAGTGGACGGAACAGGAATACCTCTTACTTTTCTCACGGAAGCGGCCAATATCTCAGAGTTTCCTCTTGCGCTACCCACCATAGATCAGATATCAGTTGAATCTCGTCCCCTTCACCCAAAGAAACGTCCAGATATCCTGGTGGCTGACAAAGGATATGATGCGAAATGGCTTCTAGACTAAAAATCACTCTTTCTTGGGTAGCAACTCAAACAAATATAGGACTTTATCACCAACCGGCTTGGTGTATTTTTTTACCAGTTTGACCGGCCAGTCGCTTGGAAATTCTTCACGATGTGAAAAGACAATGTAGACATAGTGGTCTTTTATATCTTTCTGATGAGCAAAAATATCTTTTTCCGTCAATGGCCACAGCCCGACGAGATTGATTTTATCTTCGGGTTTGATAAAAACAGACAGGACGTCGGCCACCAAGCCAAAGTCACCTTCAGCAAGCATTATAACCGGCTTTTCTTGCGATTTTTGTTGTACGTACTTCACCAGATCCTGCGCCCCCCAGACAGCCGATATTCCTTCAATATACTGTCCACGGTCAACCGGAGGAAGGCTGATTTTGGTTGGTTGAAATATAATGGCAAAGTCAAAAAACAGAAAAGTAGCAAATAAAAAGATAAATGAAACCTTTCTCAATCGTTCAATTTTTAGTTGGCTGAAAAAATAGGTAGCCAAAATTAAAAAAAGAGTGGCAAAAAAGATTAAGTAGCGCGGGAAAATCACCCGAGCAAACAAGGATATTGCCAGATAGGGGAGAGCTAACCAAAGGGCGATATAAAGGAAAAGTCGTTTATTTTGGCGATATAATAAATAGCCACCCAAAGCTGAAAATATCACCGTAAACCAGCCCATTTCCCAAAATACATAAAGCGGGACTAACTTTAAATTAGACCAAAAAACCGCAAAAGGATTTTGGAGAAAATCACCGAATGTCATCACAAAGGTAGTATTTTTTACAGCGACGTAATGAAAATAAGGAGAAAGCCGCTGAATGTTATACATAAGAAGGGTCAGAATCAGCGTGATTGTAAATAAGATATAGAAATTGACGGCATTAGAAATAGTTTTTTTAAGATTTTTAGAAAAAGTGAGAATAGGCGCCAGAGCTGAGAGCATCACAAACATCCGGTCTGAGGATTTGGTGAGCAGGGCAAAACCGCTGATAATGCCAAATATTAAGGCCACATCAAGCCGCAGTTGCCCAACCAAGATGACCGAAAACATAAAAATCCAGACAAATCCGGCATTGACCGCCGAATCAACCAGAGCCAGCCGGTCGTAAAACAAAAAAAAAGGAGTAAAAATATAAAAAATTCCCGCTATATAGGCAGCTTTCTTATCAATTATATAAAACATCAAACCGTAAAGCCCGATTAAAGATAAAAATCCGGTAAACACCGAAAAAAGTCTGCCGCCCAATAACAGATTATCGGGGAATAGCTTCAAAAAAGGAATCGTAGCCCAAGTTTGTAAAGGTTGACGTCCGTCAGTCAGAGAGATAAAGCGCCAGGCAGCGTCATGCCAGGCGGTTTTTGCCCAACGGATATAAATACCTTCATCAACAAAAATGGGAAATTTATCAATATTGATCAGTCGGGTGAGAAAAAAAGCCAAAATAAGAAGTCCCAGATAGACCAGGTCACGTTTTTGGAAGCGGTTTTTTAAGAAGTGAATCACGACTTGATAATCGAACATGGTTGGTTTTTGTTTATTCTGTTGGATTGTTTACCTGATATAATAAAATCAATCCTTATTAACTGCCAGTGTATACAAAATGGCGGTAATAGTCAATTTTTATGAAATATTCTTTAATCTTTCCGGTCTATAATGAAGAAAAAAATCTACATTCCCTATATCAAAGAGTAAATCAATTGACTGAGACAAGCTTCAGTGACTGTGAGCTGATTTTCGTCAATGACGGCTCCTTTGATAAAACTGCCGATAAGTTAAAAGAGCTACATATTCAAGACCGCCGGATAAAAATCATCAATTTTTCTCGGAATTTTGGCCACCAAATTGCAGTGACAGCCGGTCTTAATTTTGCGCAAGGTGAGATTGTGGCGGTCTTGGATGCCGATTTACAGGATCCGCCCGAGATACTGCCTGAATGTTTTGAAAAAATCAAACAAGGCTATGATGTGGTTTATGCGATAAGAAAAAATCGCAAAGAAGGACTGGTCAAAAAAATCGCCTACAGCCTATTCTATCGGCTTTTAAGAACAATGGCAAATATCAACATTCCCCTGGATAGCGGTGATTTTTGCGTGATGAGGCGGCCGGTTGTGGAGGCGATTAATTCTCTGCCTGAACGTAACCGATTTGTAAGGGGTCTTCGAAGCTGGGTTGGCTATAAGCAAGTTGGCATCGAGTATGAAAGAGCAGGCAGATATGCCGGGGAGAGTAAATATAAATTCAGTCAACTGATGAAATTGGCTTTTGACGGCATTTTTTCTTTTTCTTATCT
>MGAR01000003.1 GCA_001789805.1 Candidatus Roizmanbacteria bacterium RIFCSPLOWO2_01_FULL_41_22 | reverse complement strand
AAAAATAATTTAATTGATAATAAAAATTATATCTAACTGTAAACACTATACTATATTGTCAGATGTCAGTCAACTTTTTAACAATAATCTTTGATCTTTAAACTCCGATGTTAATGGCGAAAAGTCCTACTCTAAGCTTACTTATATTAAGTGATAATTGTATAAAGAATTTTTATTAAATCGTTTTCTGGGCTTTATGAAGGTTTATTTGGCTTATTTAATTATATGGTGTTGATCCTATATTATTTGACTATTGTATATTCAAATAATGTGAACAAAACATGTTCCTTTCCCTTAACTTTTCCGGCTGCAAAACCATTGACTGATCTGCTGACGGATTTTTTCCAAAGTGTTTTCCTCTGCTTTTTTTTGCCAAATGTCATAAAGTTTAGACGTGATAGGAAGAGAAAAATAAAAAGAAGAACCGCGGCCCTCCTCACTCTCCACCCACATCTTGCCGCGGTTTTGCTTGATAATCTCGCTTGAGATATATAAACCCAATCCCGAGCCGGAGATGGTTTTTTTGTCTTCCGGACTGACTGCACGGTAAAAGGGCTCAAACAATCTGTTTAGTTTTTCCTGGGGGATACCCAGACCAAAATCTTGGACTTTGACCACTGCTTGATCTTTATCTTTAAAAATGCCCACTACGATTTTGTTGCTGTGGGGTGAATATTTGCTGGCATTGGAAAGCAGATTAGTCAATACCTGATTGATCTTGGTTTTATCACCGACTACCTGTTCGTTTACATCGCCATTTACTGCTATCTTGTGCTTGTTACTATTAACCTGCATATCCTCCACTACTTCTTTAACCACGGTATTAATATTGAAGGCCTCACGTTTTAGATCAAGCGTTCCCGCCCGCAACTTGGTGACGTTAACCAGATTATCACTGATGTCGGTTAAAATGTTGATTTTCCTTTCCATCTTTTGGACAAAAGCCGAATATTGATTGTGGCTATTTTGGCCTATGTTAATACGCAAAAGCTGAGTATACCCCTTCATGCCGGCAATATGATTTTTCAGCTCATGGCTGGCTACACCAAGTAACAGTTCTCTTTGATCATCATACTGCCTCATTACTTGTTCCTTAGCCCTAAACTCCTGCATCTTGCCCACCAGCCAGATAATAATTAATCCCTCAGCCAGATGGGTAACCAGTTGCACAAAGGAAGAAGCAGATAGACTAAAAATATTCAGTGGGGTAAGAAAGAAATACGTCTCAAAAAAACCAGTCAGCAGTAGCGCAATTATTCCCAACGTCCAGCCGCCATATAAACAAGTGATGGTAACCACAAACAAGCTCAATAAAAACGGCCGTGCCACACCAGCCATTTCTGAATACGCTATCGTCAGCTCGATGCCCAACCAGCTAAAAATTATCATTAAACCAAACTGCCAAATCCTCCTCATAAATCATAAGTAGATTGTTAGTAGGGCTATTGTAACATACCTGAAGCCGTAGTTTATACTCTTAGGGGTAAAGCAAGTTTATTATTCCGCATCGAGAAGTTCTCGACTAAGCGCAAACAATCACGTTCTCATTACTAAAATTGATTTACATCTTCAGATTTTTAGGTGTGTCAATATACTGACCAACCAGAGTAAGTAGGCGGTCAAGGTCAAAGGGTTTAGAAAGGAATGCATCAGCTCCTGCCGCCAGTGACGCTTGCTGCACCTGTGGATAGGCTGACATCATTATCACCGGAATATTTTTTGTCATCGGGTTATCTTTTAACTTAGATGCGACATCTCGGCCATCTTGCCCGGATAAAAGAACATCAAGCAAGATCACTCGCGGCAGCTTATTTTGATTATTAAAAAGCCGATTCCATCTATCAGCAGTAATCACTTCATAACCTTCTATCTCCAAGGCGGTTCGAATTACATCCAGTATTCCGGAATCGTCATCAACAACCAAGATGATGTTTTCCATAAAATGAAAATATTACTATTTTTAATCTTTTTAATAATATTTATAGTTTTACATGACAATGTAAATATTTTGTAAATTACCAACGAAAGTCGAGTAAGAAATTTTTGAAGTCTGTTTTCTGTTAAAATTGTAGTTATGGAGACCAAACTGATATTTTCCAACTCCAATGGCCAAAAACTTGCAGGCATATTAACTAGTCCAACAGTTAATACCCCAACGCCGATTGTGGTAATGGCCCATGGATTTCATTCCAATAAAAACTCCTCTACTTTTACCCGCTTGAAAGAACTGTTTTTAACCAGACACATCGCCTCTTTTTGCTTTGATTTTTTTGGCCACGGCGAAAGCGCAGGAAAAATTGAAGACGTCACCATTGCCGAGGGCGCTGACGATATCACCCAGGCAATCCGCTTAGTCAAAAAACAAGGTTACCAGCAGATCGGACTTATTGGCTCCAGCTTTGGCGGAATCTGCAGCTTAATTGCCGCTTCTCAAAGCCGCGATCTCACATTATTGGTTCTCAAGTCGCCGGTGTCTGATTTTGCCGCGGCCAAAAAGATCACTATCCCCACTCTTATTGTACACGGTAATCAAGACGAGGAAGTGCCTGTTTCCCAAAGCCGACAACTTGTCCAAACGTTACAAAACGGCACACTAATTGAGATAAAAGGCGCCGATCACCGCTATAGTGGCAAAGGACAAATGGAACAACTGATTAGCGCTATTGATGATTTTGTATCAAAGCAATTCTCCTGAAGTTTGGGTAGAAGTTGGACAATAAGAGTTGGTTTTTATGTGTTAGAATAAATCCATGTTTGAGAATTATAAAGCAACGAAAAGAGATTTTGAGGCGATAGAGGAAGGAATAAAAATCGTCTTGTGCCCGGAATTGGATTTTATCTTTAATAGAAAAAACCTTTTAAAAAATATCGTAATAGTAAGTTATGATTCTTCTTTTATTTACCTTTGGACAGAGGTCTCTCTTCCCCTTCTTAGCCGTCTACCATGTAGGCTTTCTGATTTTTATGCCTATAAAATTCCTCACAAAATTAAACTTAAAGACGAGTGGCAAATTGGCTGGAGGGCTTGCTCAGCCCCTGAACCACTAGACGAACTCCTTCCTAAAGAATTTAACACATCACAATTTAATATCCATAAGATAAATGGGGGTCTTCTGACTCCATTTATTGAACTGCAAAAAAAGAACAACATAAAAGATAATCCGCATGTTACTCGGGAGTCATTCCTTGCCACCATTGTTCATGAATTTGGCCACATATATTGGATTCAGCATAAACTTTGGTGGTATTCAAATAAAAAAGAAAATATTCACTTCCTGCAAACGGCAAAAAAACTTTATGAAGGAAAAAAGATTAAGAAAACTATTTACTTTCCAATGGATCCAGGAATTAGCGAGCTTTATGCTTTTTTGGCTGAATATACCGCCAGCGAGATTTTCTGGAAGAGTCATAAACGCAACCTTGATATCTTTATCAAAAAACAACTGGAGAGATTAATAAAAGAAGAACAAGCAAAAGACTTAGATCACGAGGATTCTGTCATAGCTCCAACTAGATCTCCTCATGATTTCGCCTTTGTTTTTGGCAAAATAATCCTTTCCCGCCATCCGAAAAAGTGGCCTCAGATTTTAACTGATCACTATTCCCCTTCTTCTTTCGTTAGCAAATTTTACTAACTTGGCCTTGGTGGTTTCGGAGGAGGTTGTTTTATATAATCAGGTGCGCATCCCCTCGGTAGAGATGAAGGCATGCATGCTGGTTGACATGCAGGAACACATACCGTCGGCCCACACATGGGCGGTGGTAAAATACCAGGAAAACAGGGAGCAGGCGGACCAGGCGGTACAATAGGAGCGCATAGCTGAGCTGACGCCGGTTCAGTCTGAGGAGTTACGAGCTCAATCGTTGGCTGTTGTTTAACTGCCGATGCTACTTGTTGTGCTAAAATTTCACCCATTTCTTTCATAGTTAATCACCCCCTTTCTAGATTATTAATTCTCTATTGGTAAGCTTTCATTTATGATCTGTCCATGATTATTTATTCTCCATATACCAGTTCCCCATTCACCGTTATAAGGATTGTAAGTGCATCTGGGAGCTGGCGCATCTGAATAATGTTTTCCACCACTTGAATCAGCGGCCAGAGGGCGGCAGTCAAAACAAGCATAGCGATATTCGCAATCCCTACAGACTAAAACTTTATCTTTGGTTAACTCCCAGGTTTCTTTAACTGTTTGTGATTGAAGAATTTCCTCTAGTTCTTGATTTTTGATATTTCCTAATGTAGCTTTTCTTGAAAAAATACAAGGCATCACTTTCCCATCTGTGGCTATGGCAATCTTACCTGCTAAACAGGTGTTGTATAAATGATTTCTGCGAAAGCTCACCGGGTCGGTGGACAAATTGGGTTTTGTAACAAAACCATATTTTAAAAGCGTTTTAATATCAGGCATGATGTTTGATTCTTGTGCTCTACCGCTAGGGCGAACAACGTCTGGCGCTCGATTATTTAAACCTAAATTTAGGACCATCTCGAGCGTTTGTTCAATGGTATCCTCATTTTGTCTCATGACAATAACAGCTGCTCTTATTGGAATATCTGCTTCTTTAAGCATATTAATCCCCTTAAGAGTTTTTTTGTGGCTTCCTGGAATTTGTGTTATGCCGTCATGAACTATTGCGTCAGATGAATAGATTGATAAAGCAATCTGAACACCAAGATCCTTTATTCTTTTAATGGCTTCTCTAGATATAAGCGTTCCATTAGTGAATATTTCAATAAAATCTATTCCTTTTTCTCTCGCAAATTCTGCTAGATCCAAAACTGTTTGTGTTCTTGTTTCACCGCGGTATTTAAAAGGTTCACCGCCAATAAACTGAATTTGACTGCATCCATTTTTAGACAACGCCCAAATGGCATCTTTCCAGTCATTATGAGTTAATGACTTAGACGCTACTCCTTTTTGCTCTGGAGAAAAACTCCCATAACAATGAAGACAACGTTCATTACATTTATCGGTAATCTCTAACCAGGCAAATTGCAAGGTCTGTTTAGGAAGTTCGACTTCCTGCGAAGTCGTCTCAGTTTCAAAACTCTGCTGGGTAAGAGCAACTCCCATCGAAGTGAGTTTCATCCAAAACTCATCATTACTATTTTCTAACCCTTTTATTGTTTCTGTCGCCTCTCGGTTAAGTGAATAAACATTACCTCTAGATGTATCATATAAAGCTCCTCGTTTTGCTCCTTCGACTAAAAAAACTCCGGGACTAAGTCTATTTAGTGGATTTAAGGCCTCGACAATTGCCATTTTATCAGCATTTTACTTCTTCTTCTTCTTCTTGTCAATCCCCTGCCTTGGACAATATAAGATGAGACTGAAACGGCAAATTAATTGAGATAAAAGGCGCCGATCACCGCTACAGCGGTAAAGGGCAAATGGAGCAACTGATTAGCGCTATTGACAATTTTGTATCAATGAAATTCTCCTGAAGTTCCAACTATCCTATTTACAATTGGTTAAGGTCGGATTTAATATCTTGTAAATCATCATCCACGCTTCCCACTTCGATATTCTCCAACTGAGTTTTTTCATCTTCATTCATCGCCGCGCCCGCAGAACCGGAACTGCCGGTTGGTGATTTTAGCGGAGCACCGGTGGCAACCACCGGATTGACAAGCGGCTGATTTTCCGAGGAACTGGTGGAATTAGCCCGGGACATGAATAAATAAAACACTGCTGCAAAAACCATCATTAAGATCAGTAAAAAGACTAATAAAAATTTATTTAAGGGTGAGGCAGGCGGAGGCGCCATATTAATTGTTGCCATATTCGGCGGTGAGGCAGGCGGAGGCGGCGAAACGGCTGGTGGCATAATATTAGGTTGAGAGTTAACGGGAGTTGGCGTTTCCGGTGTTTGATTGTTCTGATTATTGACGTCCATAAAAATTAGTTAGTATTGATAATTATTCATTTGATTTCCCAACCGGCGAAGGCGTTAACTTCTGTTGAAACTGCCCAGAACCGAGTTTAGCTACCTCCTCACCCGCTTTACTTACCGCCTGTTTGGCATCAACTACGGCTTGATGAACAATTTTTAGATCACTCTCCAGCTGGGAAACATCACTGCCGACCATCGCCTTTAAAGTCTCTTCGGTTTGAATCTCCACTACATAACTCTTACCTGCTTGTGTGGTAACGGCGGTTTGGGCGGCAATAACTGCTGTTTTGGCATTGGCAATGGCAATTTCTGAAGCGGAAGTGTCCAGATCATAATTCTTAGCGGTGTTGACTTTCTCAGTAAGCCGATCAATAATCGTTGATAATTTCTCGAGCACCTGAATCATTCTTTCTGAACGATTTTTATTGACTACGGATATTCGATTATTTATCCGTTTGACAATCTGCTTCTTTTTTTCATCTTTAATTTCCTGCAGTTTTGTCTCAAATTCCTGCTTTTTTAATTGATATGATTCTTTGGCCTCTTCGCGTTTTAGTTTTAATGTTTCCAAAAACTCCAGCTTTTTCTCCTGCCATTGTGACTTTAACTCCTGTGTCGTGGTAAGCATTTCTTGCTTTTTCTCGGTGAGTTGACTTTGTTTTTCCTCAAGTTTGAGTTTTAACTCTTCTTTTTTAAGAGTACCAGTGGAGTAATCTAGTTTAATCGTGGGTTTAATAAATTCTGTTACCTTTAACTCTGTCGATTCTGATCCCTCACTTATCGAGATTGCAGAAATTTCACGGGAGTAAATAAGTAAAGAGATTAAAAAAAGCAGAAAAAAAGGTATAATTTTTTTCATAATAAAAGGTTAATAAAAATTCCAGTAAGAGTCAAGTATTAAAAGCCTGCTTTTCAAACAGAAGCGGTTTGACTGTTTCTTTTTACTTGATAAGGTTGCAGTGACTGTGCCTTATCTGGAGTCAGACCTCTGGGACAAAGACCCGCCTGAAGTTGGGAATCACAGCCGGATTTAGAGACTGAAGAAGCAATGATTAAATATCTCTTAATATCTGCTCCATAACCTGTTTTATGCAGTGATATCCGATTGCATTTAATGTGTGAAGGAGCTCTTCATTTGTAGTAATAGGCTCAAGGTCAAATATGTCGCAAATCTCTGGATAATCATATTCGCGTTGTTGTGCATATTCTCGGAAAGCCAAATAAGCTTCCCTTTTAGTTACCTGCTGACCATTTATATAGCAAGTAATGATCTCCTTTGACCAAGGGGTATATTTAGCGATATGATTAACCAGTCGATAAGTTTCCGCTCGCCTATGCAAGTTGTCTGATTTTGGAAGAGGTAACTTTTCATAAGCATGTTGAATCACTAACTCCCGCCAATCTTTTAGAGGTAGACTATTCATTTTTTTTCCAGTGGTTATTTGATTTGCAAACTGCCAACCATAATATGCACCGTGCAACAATGGATTGCGAATATCAACTACTCTTACTCTCCCCTCAGTTGCTACTTCTAATTCATGGACAATGTGCGTTGATTCAGCATCAGCATTATGGAGTAAAACCGTAAACGCGAGAGAATTATTAGGCGGAACAACTTGTCTACTAAGAGTATATAGTAATAAGGGTAAGTCACCACTATTATGATGAACAGGTGTAACTATTTCTACATCAGTGGTATCATTCCTTTGTAACAATCCGTTAAAATGATATGCAATAGTGCCTCGATATTTATCCCAGAATTCCTCGGGATGAGTTTTTGCACAACCTACAATTGGCCTCATTTTGACTAACTCATTTACTGGGTGGATCACTTCATTTCTAAAGTCATTTTTTAGGATTCTTTCCATAGTCCTATAGTATATCAAACTTTCTACTTTTTGCCTACTTTTACAAGTTCAATAATCAAGTGCAACATCCCATAGTAAAATAGAGCTATGAGAACGTCCACTTACCGGCACCTTATTGAACATGATCGGGTTCGGATAGAGGTGTATCTGAATGAGGGTAAATCCCAGTATGAGATTGCCCAACTTTTAAATGTTAACCGGTCGACTATTTCCCGTGAGATTAGAAAAAGAGGGGGAATCTTACGGGGGTATACGGCCAAGTACGCTCAAGAGGATTACCAGCGTGAGAAAGCCAGGGGAGGAATCAAGCGGAAGATCGAATATCATCAGGTAGGAAGCTATGTCATTGATCGCCTGAAAGCTGGCTGGTCACCGGAGACGATTGCCGGAAGACTTAAAAAAGAGATTAAAGAAGGAAAACGAATGCTCGATGAATACGTCTGTCATGAATCCATTTACCAGTTTATCTTTGATTCAGAATACGGGAAAAGGGAGCATCTAAAAGAGTATTTAAGGTATGGAAAAAGGCGAAGAACAAAACAGCACGGGAGACGATCTCAAAGATCAATTATCCCAAACCGAGTCTGGATTGATGATCGAACCTATGAAGTTAACTCCCGTAAAACTATTGGTCACTGGGAAGAAGACACTATTATGTACGGACGCCTTCGAGGCATCAATAGTTTAGTTGAACGAAAGACTCGCTATGTGATTTTAACCAAACTGAAAGGTAAAACACCAGAAGAAACAAAGGCGGTTGTCAATTCTCGATTGAAGGATCAGATTTGCTCAACTATTACCTTTGACAATGGAGTAGAAAATAAGAACCACCAAGGTATGGCAAAATTCTTAAAAGCAAAAATATATTTTTGTCATCCATATCATTCATGGGAAAAAGGGACTAACGAAAATACCAATGGTTTAGTGAGACGGTACTTACCCAAGAAAACAGACCTCACAATCGTTCCTCAACGGGATGTTGATGATATCGCCTGGGAGCTTAACAATAGACCACGGAAGGTCTTAAGCTACTCCACACCCGAGGAAATGTTACAATTGGAGTACTCAAAATTATCATTTGTTGCACTTAATCATTGAATGCAGGTTTTATGATAATCTAGAAGTGACTAAAGATCAGATCCTGAAATAAATTCAGGATGACACAGAATGATACAATTTTGTCAAGAAGTGTGAACTCTTACGAACTAAACTTCCACTTGCGTTTGGTCTTCAACTATACTATAATTTGTATAGACATTTGATTATAAATTGTCTTTACACATATGACCCAAGTACAAAGTAAGCTTTTAAATATAAGGATCTCTCCTGAGCTTTATAACCAATTTAAGCAGAAAGTGAGTTCTATTGGACTCAATCCCTCTTCTTTTTTACGTCATGTTATAATCTCAACTGTGATTAGTGATAAAGTAACGCTTGGTAATACTTTTAAAGAAGAATATAAAAGTTTGATTAAGTCACTAAAAAAAAATTCAATCAGTGAAAATGAAGCTCTGAAACTGGCGGATAAAGAAAAGGAGGCAATGTACAATAAGGCATGATCACTCTCCCATCTGCGGTTTTGGACACAAATATTTTTATTTCTGCTCTTATAGCTCCTGGAAATCGCAGAGATATATTGGATCTTTGGAGTGAGAAACAATTTCAATTCTATATTTCTGAGGCTATTCTAGAAGAGATTAAAAATGTGGGTAAGAGACCCGTTTTTAGACAATATTTTACCGTCGAGCAATTAGAGACTCTACTTGATCTTATTAAACAACAGTCAATCTTCGTTCCTTCTTCGGAAATACTACCAGAATACCAATCACGAGATGAAAAAGATGATATTTTTGTTAGCTGTTTGCTGGAAAGTAGAGCTGCATATTTTGTGACAGGTAATGCTAAACACTTTAGTCAAATTAAATCCTTAACACACGTTGTAAATCCAAATGAATTTATTAATTCCTTTCAAAAAGCAAAATAATGAAATCTATTTCTCTAGGGAATTACATTACCCTCCCATCGTTACGATTTAGGTTCAAATTTTATTTACTGAACTTAAAGAAAATTAATTAAAGATACCAATACGCTTATTGCGCTGGCAGAGATAAAGCTATATCATAGTGTTCCATGTCAAGAACCGTGAACTCTTAACTTTATCTCAAAAAACGCATATACAATGTATACAGTCCCTTTTGTTTCTCTGGCAAATGACAATGCTTCTGTAATATATTGATAGTATACCCCACCGTATCCCGCCTTTGGCGGGAGTACGGAGGGTTATGCCAAGTCAGACTTGGTTATGCCGCTGAAAGCGGTATAGTATGACGACAAAAACCAACATTCCGCCTATTAAAGTGACCTCTTCCTCTCCCAAACCACCTCCTAAACCAGATCCGGCTGTCGACGCACCGCTTTTGGTTATTAATAATCCCTTAACTTATTTTTACCGCTGGCTGGAAGCAATTAAAAACTGGATTAAAAAAGACGCTGATGGAGAAATCCGTATTCATATTCCTTTTAAATGGTTTCTGGCGGCGCTCACAATTATTGTGGCCGGAGGCGCAGTCCCCGCCTACCTCAAAGGTAAGGCGGTTGAGCATGCCTGGTGGATAACCAAGCCCACTCCCGCCCCGATTGTGATTATTAAACCAACCGTTACACCGGCGCCTGTCCAGGTTACTAAAATAGGGACTATCAAAGCCAGCTATCAAGTTAAAAATATTCTACCAACCACTCCCCCCACCTCGCCGCCCTCAACTGACGAAGCTTCTCTTGCGCCTTTTGCTTCACCAACCGCTCCGATCGCGTCGCGGTTTGTTTTGGTCGCCAGAAACGGACAGATTAACTTCCTGAGCTCCAGTACTGGCGTCAACTTTGCCTCATTTCTCAACGAGAAGGTGTTAATAACAGGCTATTACCGCACCAAGACCAATACTCTGGAAGTTATGAAATCTACTGACATCGAACTCCTACCATAACTGACAGGAGATGCAATAGTATTAACCAATCGAAAAATCGGACTGAATTGAGGCTAAATTGGTTTTGAGGCTAAATCTACTGTGATTTCAGCAAACTGTTAATATCAAACAA
>MGAR01000002.1 GCA_001789805.1 Candidatus Roizmanbacteria bacterium RIFCSPLOWO2_01_FULL_41_22 | reverse complement strand
TTTTGCTCCAAATCTTTTGTGCAATTATCTCTTTGAACTTTCTCAAAAGTTTAATAATTTTTATCAGAAGCACAAAATAATTGGAAGCAAAAACGAAGACTTCAGACTTTCTTTAACATCGGCCGTCGGTCAGATTCTCAAAACCGGCCTCTACCTTTTGGGCATCGAATCCCCAAGGAAGATGTAGTCTATTTTTTAATCTAAAATAGCCCTTGACAAAAATCCCATAGTGGTAATATAATAGCGAGCATATGCGTTTTGTTGAACGAGGGTTGAAAGAAGCAGGCGAATCAGGTCTTGCAAGTATTGTGCGTGCAGTCCGGCAAGAATTTGAGCGAAGGGGCCATGGAAAAGATATTGCCCTACCTGTGAATTTAAACCCTGTAAGAATAATTGAAATTAGACTAGAGACTCAAAAAGTTTATCCAGAAATTTCTCTTTCTGCCGAACACAGAAGGCAGGCAAGGATTCTTGCTAAGAAATTTGCAAAAAAACTTAATATGACAGAAGAGGAATATATTGCAGCTCTTCCTCCTTTTCCTGAAAAACCTGCTAATTACGATGATCTTGGTTTGACAGTGCCCCTTATTGCTGAAGGAAAAAGAATTCCATGGATTGCACAGGCAAGCATATCGAATATTGAAATCGACGATTATCTAAGGTCAAGAGCAAATGAAATGAGAGACTGGCAAGCAGATCCTTTTAGTTTTACCACTCCCGAAGAGGCATTTACTACATGGATTCAGGACGGGACAAAATTTGTTAATAGAAAACCAAGAGATGTTCGATCGCAGTTAATAGAAGATTTAAGAGCAGGAGGAATAGAAGAGATTATAGCAGGTGTGAATTTAAGGCCAGATATTATAAAAGGTAAAGGCTGGGATTTGCCTAGGCCTAGCGTTGGCTCTGGTGGCGTTGTCTGTCTGCTCTGGTTTGACGAGCAACCGATGCTCTATGCCTACTTTGATGACGTTGCGAATCCGTCCTTTCGTTCGCTCGTCTGCGGGAGAAAAATTGGAACTTAGTTCTTGGACCCTTGGATCTTTTTGGTTTTTTGGCTCTTGATTTTTGTCTTCATTTAAGCTTCAATTAAGGTGAGAGTAGGTTAATGAATCGCAGGTCACGGCTTGCGGTCACCGAAATCTTCCAAAAACTTAAATCGCCAGAGTTCTTGCGGTTACGGCTTCAGGAAGCGTGCGATGTTTTCTTGGGATACTCCGTATCTTTCTCTTTGCTTCCGTTATCTTGGGTAAGAATAGTTTTGACGGAACGAATAAAATACAGCAGTGAGAATTTGATCGAACTACAGTGATGTTTTGGTTGACGGAGAAAGACACAATAGCGTTGGCTCTGATAACGTTGTCTATCTGAACTGGTTTGACGAGCAACCGATGCTCAATGCCAACTTTGATGACAATGCGAATCCGAACTTTCGTTCGCTCGTCTGCGATAGTCTCCCGAGAATTTTAATACAGCTGCTTTGCGAATTTATTTTTATGCCAGGCAGCTGTATTTTATAAATGAAATATCACAGAGGTATTAGACAGAATTTCTACTTTTAAACTTTTTAGAAACTGAATCCCCGGAGAAAATGTAAAATTATTGCTGAGAGGAGTGGAGGGAGTTCGAACCTATTTTATTGATTTAAATTCTGACCCTGCTTGAATTTATCAAATAGCTCTTCGCTTTCAAAAAATAATTCAGTAACAGGATCATAATAATAACCAAAAACTTCAGAGTTTAAAGACGCTACCATTTCTTCATTTGATAAGCTGCTTACTTCATCTGGATTAGCAAAATTACGCCATAACATTTCCTCTCTTGTATAAACTCCCCATCTTAATGGTTGCACTATAAAGGCTTGTGTGATTTCTTTTGTCATACTTTCAATTTGACCTACTGGAGTATCTTGATTTACGGGAATTTTAATAGATACCGCTGGTTTTTCTACATCAAATACTACAATTTCTCCTAGTTGAACAGCAGTTATTCTATTTTCGAGAGATAATGAATTAAAATCTATCCCAAATCCAACTTCACCCATGAGTAAATCTTTATGATTTGCAGTAGACCAGAGAGTACGGATATTTTTATCAAACAGTTCTAATACAGCAGGAAGAAGGGGTGTCTCTACAAATTTATCTATATCATCTCTATGTCTAAAAATAATTCCAGCCCCTTCTTCAATAGGATCAACTCCACTTAGTTTTTAACCTTCATGATCAATTATTCTATCCGCACTTGAACCTGATATATCCTTTGGAACCCTACGGATTCTCTTTTCGTTCATAAGAGGTGAATTTTAGCAGTTAACGATTATAAACGCAAGATTCTCTAGCTCCGAGGGTTGGATTCGAATCTGTAATATTTTAAGAAGTCAATAAATTTTGGCTCTTGAGAGGAAAATTCGGTTGTGGTATTATTACAAGACTGGTTAGCCGATTTTCTGATGTTTTTTGTTCTATTATTATGCAGTTTCAAAGAAAAGTTTTATCAAACGGACTTCGTGTCTTAACAATACCAATGCCGTCTTTCAAAAGCGTAACCTCGATGATCTTGGTAGGTGCCGGTAGTAGATACGAAACCAAACTAAACAACGGTGTTTCTCACTTCTTAGAGCACATGGCATTTAAAGGAACTAAAAAAAGACCTTCGGCTTTGGAAATATCTTCGTTAATAGATGGAATCGGCGGAGAATTCAATGCATTTACAGGAAAGGAAACAACCGGTTATTATATTAAGTCTTCAGTAAACCATCTTGCTCTATCTTTGGATGTTATGTCTGATATGCTTGGGAACTCTTTATTTATCCCTTCGGAAATTAACAAAGAAAGGGGAGTTATCATAGAAGAGTTAAATTTATACGAGGACACTCCTGCCCGAAAAATTCATGACATTTATGAAAATCTTTTGTACGGCGATTCTCCAATGGGGTGGGATATAGGAGGAAGAAAAGAGATTATTAAAAAGCTTTCCAGAGAAGATTTTATTTCGTATATGGACAGTCTTTACTCAGCAGATAATATGGTAGTAATAATAGCCGGCGGAATTGACAGCGATAAAACAGTGCAGATTGTCAGTAAGTTTTTTGCCGATATGAAGTCTTTCGATATAAAAGGATATAAAAAAGTAGTGGAGAAGCAATCAAAACCTGCTGTAATGGTAAAAAGAAAAAAAACAGAGCAGGTTCATATAGCAATAGGAGTGCGGACTATTCCCCTAAACCATAAGGATAAATATGCTCTCTCCATTCTCGCTACAATTCTAGGAGGAGGTATGAGCTCAAGACTCTTTCACGAAGTTAGGGAAAAAAGGGGACTTGCTTATTATGTAAGGACGTCCTCGGATCATTATCAAGACTGCGGAACCTTAGTTTCGACTGCAGGAGTTGATCCAAAAAGAGTTGATGAGGCTGTCTCTGTGATACTCAATGAGTATCACAAAATCTCAACCCCGATTAAATCGGGGCAAATATCAAATAAAGAGCTTACAAAAGCCAAAGAATTTATAAAAGGTCATTTAGTGTTGGAAATTGAAGACTCAAGGGCAGTTGCAGGATTCTATGGCCTTGCGGAAATTTTAGAGGATAAAATTGAAACGCCAAGCGAGTATATGAAAAAAATAAATCAAGTAACCCTAGATGAAGTAACAAATGTTGCGCGAAGCTACTTAGTTTCCCAAACCCTAAACCTTGCGGTAATTGGAAATTTTTCGGATGGACAAAGATTTGAAAAACTGCTATCCTTGTAGTTAATAGCGATTAGCGTCTAGCGTTTAGTTAACTATTCTCTATACGCTATTTTCTATACCCTAGAAATTATGGAACAAACAGTTGTTTTAATTAAACCGGACGGGGTAAGAAGAGGATTAATTGGAGAAATATTAAGACGATTTGAAAGAGTCGGACTTAAGATTGTAGCCATGAAAATGGTTAAGGTATCAGACGAACTTCTTATCAAGCACTATCAAAGCAGTGATCCTGCGACACTTAAAAGATGGGGTGAGAAAACTCTTAAAACTTATACGCAATACGGCAAAAATCCCAAAAAAGAATTGGGAACAGATGATCCGATGATACTTGGGAAAATGGTTAATAAATGGCTTTTTGATTATGTAAAATCAGGTCCGATTGTAGCTGTTCTTCTTGAAGGCAAACATGCTGTTGAAAATGCGATTGCCCAGGCAGGTCCTACAATGCCGGTTGCCTCACCCGCAGGTACAATTAGAGGAGACTTCTCAACCGATTCAGCAGCTTATGCAAACGATGAAAAGAGGGGAGTAATGAATTTAGTTCATGTCTCATCAAGCATAGAAGAGGCAAATCTTGAAAAAACTCTTTGGTTCTCAAAAGATGAAGTCCACAAATACAAAAGAGCTGAAGAGCTTATCTAAAATACTTTTTCTTTAGTTCTTTTTCCGCAAAAGAACCAAAACTCTCGCCAAGCCTTGTTTCATGCTCTCAAAATTTCGTTCGTTTGCCGGGTGATAACGCCCCCTCCGAATTCACGGGTTCCCCCTGATGCACTCACTCAACTTTTCATGCATTCGAAACCGGAGTGGCGATTAAAAAGTTAATAACTTAACGTAGGAACTTACTTCTTTTTCCAAAGGAGAAAAGTAAAGCCAAAGATTAGGAAAGAAATGATTTCAGAAATCACGCAGTATTGGCAAAAAGAGCGAAGTATAAATGCCTGAACTCCGAAGAGAATAACAGAGACAATAAAACCCACAAAGACAAGCGGATATAATATATTAAGATATATTTTTTTATAGTTTGTAATTAGAAAAAGACATAAGATAATGACCGCAAGATAGAAAATACTGCCAAATAAAGCAATAGGCATTGGTCCTAGCATCGAATAAGCGCTAGTCAAAACTTTCTCACATCCTGAGGTTATACTGCAGGGAGGGAATGCATTTTTATAATGAAGAATAGTAAGATAGACAGAATCCAGAAAACCCAAAAATGAGAGAGCAAGAAGAATTATAAAAAGGTTACTTTTTATTAAGTTCATTTAGAATTAGATTTTTGAAATCATCATAGGTTCTTGGGTTTTGGATTTTCACTCCATTTAGGAAGAACGTTGGCGTTGAATTGACTCCGATTGCCAGTCCTTTGCTGTAAGTATCGTTTATAAAATTCTTTCCCCTATCGGACTCAAGATCAGTTTTAAATTTATCTATATCTAAATCCAATTTTTTAGCGTAACCTATAAAAGTTTCTCGCGCCTTTGGAGAACTAGCCCAGGAGTTTTGAGTTTGGAAAAGCATATCATGCATTTCCCAGAATTTTCCCTGTAGATTTGCCGCGTAAGCGGCAAGGGATGAAATCATTGCGTTTTGATGGGTCGCAGTTAAAGGGAAGTATCTATAGACAAAATAAATTTTGCCGTTATATTCAGAAAGCAGTTGTTTAACCATAGGATAGTAAGCTGCACACGCAGGGCACTGAAAATCTGAATATTCAACAAGTGTTACTTTAGCACTCGAAGATCCTGTTTTAGGATCGTCTTTTGTGATTTCAGGCAGTTTTGAAGAAGAAGTATTTGTTGTCTGAGGAGAATTTGCGATCTGAAGAAGTCCATATACTGCCGCAATTAAAACAATAGCAACTGTCGTCCAAATTCCAAACTTCTTAAGTTTGCTATTCTGTTCTTGTTTCTTAAGTTTTTCCTGCCACTCCTGTTTTCTTGCTTCCTTCTTTTCTTTCTTCGTCATTTTTTCCATTTTGTAATAATGACATAAAATCGTTTTATTTTCAATATGTATATGTTAGACTAGTTATAAGTTATTAGTTTTTAATTATTAGTTAATTTTATGCTGCATCAGCATCCGGTTCACAAAAAGCATACAACAATATTTCATAAAGCCTTAAATGCAGTTATTATGGTTGTTGCAACGGCAAGCCCTTTAATTACTATTCCCCAGCTGTCCGATATTTACATTAAGAAGACTGCTTCGGGAGTATCTTCTATAACCTGGCTTGCTTATATCTTTACATCGACGATTTGGCTTTACTATGGAATAATTCACAGGGAAAAAGTAATCATAATCAACGGAATATTGGGAGTCATCTTAGCCACCCTCATTTACATCGGTACCCTTTTATACGGATGAAAGTTCTCTTTTTCCGCGATGAACATTTGGGAAGAGTCTTTTATTCTCATCAAATTTTTCTCTTATTTTTTCGCGATTGCTCTCTGTAAGAAGCATGTTTTCGATTCCTAGAGAATTTCTTAATTTTCTTATTGTTTCTCTTGTAGTTTCGAGTTCTTCAGCCACGTCTCCGCCCGTATATGTCTTGCATGCGGCAGATTTTTTTGCTGTTCTTAATCGAGTAGTGGAGCTTCTTACCTTTATTCCTTTTTCAGCCAGATTTTTTACAATTTCTGTTATAACTCTTCTTAATTCTTCTTTAAGTTCTTCGGGAAGTTCTGATTTTTCTGCATATAAAAGTAGAGAAACAATAGAGTCAAGATCTGGAGATTTTCTCAATCTCCACCCAGAAGGTGCGGAGTGGGCGGCGCAAATGTGAGTTGCTAAATCGTTAAGACTAATTTTTTGCACTTCACATACTTTATCAACCCATTTTCCAAGAGGAGTTGTTGCTTCTTTTCTATTTTTTCGACTTGTCTCTATATTTGTCTCTCTACGTTTTTGTTTTTTTCTTGCGATGAGTTCTCCCCAGGGATCAACAAGCTCATAAAGTTTTTCTCCTTCGGACTTTAGAGTTTGTAAAATAACTCCCATGTTGTCGGGATTTGGTATCTGTAATCCACTTTGCCAGGTATTAAGTTGATGAGGGGATCTTCCTATGCAACGGGCAAAACTTGAAGCAGAAGGAAAGTTACCCTTAATAAGTTTACGTAAAGTACCTCCAACTTCTTCTTTTAAAGTTTGTGAATCTTTTTGAGAGTAATCCCGCCCCGGTGTTGACTCGGCATTCATAGAAGGAGATTATAGCCTTAAGGTTGAAGAAAATCAAATAAAATTGTTGGTCGGGGTGCTGGGAATTGGACCCAGTGCCTCTCGGTCCCGAACCGAGCGTTCTGCCGATGAACTACACCCCGCAAAATGCGAAACGTAATAATTCCGTCGAAATTAAACGTTTCAGCAACGTTTAAATTGTAAAACAATTTATTACATTGCGCTCTCGAGAGGAGTCGAACCTCCAATCTTTCCCTTAGGACGGGACTGCTCTATCCATTGAGCTACGAGAGCAATTGATTGTATTTTAGCACAAAAATAAGTAGAATTAAAAAATGAGTCGGGGAGAAGTAATTCGGTTTTTAATCCTTCGAAGTATTGGGAATTTTCTGCTTCTCTTTGCAATTTTTGGAGTTTTGGCAACTTTTGGGCCGGCGATTTATTACGAAGTTTCCTTCAAGATTGTCCAGGCAAGAGGAATAAAATATGCTGTTGTAGATACTCAAACCTCTCCGCTAGGTGAAATCCTCAAAAAACAAAAAGCAGAAAATTCTCAGGGAATAAGCGGGGGGTTTGCTCAAGTTTTAGCAGGTCCTAAAGAGCAGATTTTGATGCCAAAAGATACAGATTTTAGTATTTTGATACCTCGTCTTGGCGCGAGTACAAAAGTTTTTCCAAACATTGATCCTTCCAATCAAAATGAATTTCTTCCAATTCTTCGCAGTGGAGTCGCACATGCCAGAGGAACAGTATTTCCGGGAATGGCGGGGAATATATATCTTTTTGCGCATTCAACAGATAATTTTTGGGATGTAGGTCGGTACAATGCGGTTTTTTATTTGTTAAAAGATTTAAAGCCTGGAGATGATATTATAGTATTCTTTGAAAATCAAAGGCATAATTATGTAGTTACAGAGTCAAGAATAGTCGATTCTCAGGATATCTCTTATATCACAAAAGCAAATACGGGAAAAGAGCAATTGATTCTTCAAACATGCTGGCCGCCCGGCACCACTTGGAAAAGACTATTGGTTTTCGCAAAACCTAAGTAATCCGCTTATAGTCTACTGTCTACAGACTACAGTAGTCCGTAGTCTGTAAGCCATGAGCTTATTTGAGGCTGATTGTGTAGAGATTTGGAGGAATGTCGGAATTTCCCAAGTTGGTTAAAATGACAATTCTTGAGTTATCCGACCAGGGGAAAACAAAGTTATCTGTAAACGGTCCTGCAAAAATTTTTGTAACATTGGCCCCGTCATATTCCATAATATCAATTTTTTTATCATGAAGATATATTAGATGCTTTGAGTCGGGAAACCATGTAAGAAAAATGCGATCCTTATCTGTCGGAGCATGAATCTTATAATTTCTGTCCTCTTTAAGATCATAAACATAGATTCCGTTTTTTTCTAAGCTTCTTTCCTCAGAAGTTGAGTTTGTTCCTATTAGCCTGGGGTTTATTATAATTGGGAGTGTCGCAGACGATGATGCTTGATAAAGAATCTTTGTTTCATCCGCCGACCACGAAATTACATTAAAATTATCCATAACCAATTTCCGGGTTTTGGAAGGAAAACCGTCGAGAATTGCTTTTTCTTTTTCTTCTTTTATTTTATTCCAACTTGAATTAACAGACAACAGCGTTTCTGTTATGTCGCTTGGCGATTGATTGAATGTATTCGCTTGTAATAAATAATTAGAAACTGTATTCTGAGCCGAGGTACTTGCTAAAAGATTGGATCCATCCGGAGCCCAAGATAACTTTGCTTTAGAGAACAAAGCAATCGTATCATCTGCTATTTGACTGGAGGAGTTTTGGAGAGTAAGGATGGGTCTTGAAGTCATGTCCAAAACATAAACTCCATTTTTTCTAACGGCCTGAGAAGTTACGGTATAAGCGATTTTTGTCCGAGAAGGATCAAGCACGGGATTATTAACACCAATATTTGTTATGCTCTCAAGTTTTGGAGCGCTGGGAAACAGCAAAGCTTCGGCTTTGGCTACAACTCCCTTTTCTATTATGAGATTTTTTTCCCAAGGAAAATAACCATCTTTAAATATCCGAACCTCATAGCTTCCTGGTTGTAAATTTATTGTATTATCTGTTGCAGTAGTTAAATGGCCATTAACAAAAACTTGGGCACCATCCGGGTTGCTTGTTGCAACTAAAAGGCCGGTTCCAGACAGATCCGCTCTGCCATTACTGAAAGAAAATCTGTAACCCCTGCCGTACAAAGTTATTGCAACTGTTGCTAAAATTAATACTGCAAGAATAGAAACTGCAATAAGCACCTTTTTCATTAAAAGCATTATACCCTGCCCGCAATGACTTGGCAAGTTCATCTCACCCACAATAGTGGGTAGATTGCGTGTCGGGGCAGGCAGGCTAATAATAACCCTTGCAAGATGTACAAACCGAATATATAATCAAGAATACAAGGCAAAAAAGTTTTTTTGATAGATTAAGTTAATATTTTGATATAGTTATTTTATGCTTTCTAAAAGGATAGGAATCGATTTGGGTACGGCAAACACTTTAGTTTATCTAGCCGGAGAAGGAATTGTTCTTAATGAGCCGACCATGGTTGCTGTGACTGCAGAAGAAAATAGAGTAGTTGCTGTAGGAAAAGAAGCAAAGGAGATGCTGGGAAGGACTCCTGGTAATATAATTGCCCAAAGACCTTTGCGAGACGGTGTAATCGCAGATTACACAATTACCGAAGCAATGCTGTCCTATTTTATAGATAAAGCAGCAGGAAAATCCCGTTTTTTCAAACCAGAAGTTATGGTTTGTATTCCTTCCGGAGTAACGCAAGTCGAAAGAAGGGCTGTTTTGGATGCAACAATGGCGGCAGGAGCAAAGATTGCATATTTAATCGATGAACCTTTAGCTGCGGCAATCGGAGCCAAGATTCCGATTGCTCAGGCCGCAGGACATATGGTTGTAGATATTGGAGGGGGATCAACGGACTGCGCGGTTATTTCCCTGGGTGGTGTGGTGGTACATAATTCTGTAAGAGCCGGAGGAAATAAGCTTGACGAGGCTATTGCTAATTACACAAAAAAGAAATTCAATCTTCTAATCGGAGAAAGAACCGCAGAAGAAATAAAAATAGTAATAGGTAATGCTTTGATTGAAGATTCAACCGTCAAAGAAATGAAAAAGATGGAAGTAAGAGGAAGGGACAGCGTAACCGGATTGCCTAAAACCATAGAGCTGACAGAATCGCAGATAAGCGAAGCCATTGCACCTGTTCTTCTTGATATAATTGCGGCAGTCAAAGGAGTTTTGGAACAGACACCGCCGGAGCTTGCAAGCGACATAATAGATAAAGGAGTAGTAATGACCGGAGGAACGTCTCTTCTTAAAAATCTTGATAAGTTGGTAACTAAATTAACAGGGGTTCCATGTCATGTTGCAGAAGATGCACTTCTTTGTGTTGCAAGAGGTACGGGGGTGGCTCTTGAAAATATAGAACTTTACAAAAGAAGCATTGCTAAAAAATGAATTTCCAAAGATCTTCCACAAGACAAATTTAATCCTATAAGAAATTTTCGTTTGCTTTTTAATTTCCAAAAAATGATAAAAAAATAAATTTTTTCACAAGAGGATAGAATCATAGTATTATTATTGCAACAACAGAGAGGAATGATAATTTCTTGAACTTACAGACACAATTGCTTATGCCTAATTTTGAGTATATTAAATACCCGAAAAGGAACTTTCATAAAAACAAAATAAAATATGAGAAAACTTATAGTAAATAAAATATGTTTAAGAAAAAAAATATATTAGGAATCGGTCTTACAAATGCAAAAGAGGATCAAATCCTAGAGTATATCCTACAAGGCCTAGAAAAAAATATACAAAAATACTTTATCGTTACTCCAAATCCCGAAATTTTAGTGCTTGCAAGAAGCAATACGAATTACAAGAAAATACTAAACTCTGCAAAAATAGCTTCGCCGGATGGTATAGGCATAATGATAGCAGGAAAAATTCTTGAGAAACAGTTAAAAGAAAAGATTACGGGCGTAGATCTAGTCGAAAGTCTATGTAGGGCAGTTGAAGAAAAGCCTATAACAGTAGGATTTTTGGGTGCAGGACTGGCAGTAGCAGAGGAAACCGCCGAGTGCTTGAAGAAAAAATTTCCAAATCTTAAGGTAGCTTTTGCAAACAGCGGAAATCCTGATGACAAAACAGTAGCTCTAGTTAAAGGTAGCAAGAAAGAAATTGACATACTTTTTGTTGCTTTTGGATCACCAAAACAGGAAATATGGATATATGAAAACCTGGATAAACTACCGGTAAAAGTTGCGATTGGCGTTGGAGGAGCTTTTGATTTTATAAGCGGAAAAGTAAAAAGAGCTCCTGTTTTAGTTCAAAATTTAGGATTTGAATGGCTGTTTAGACTTATCAATCAGCCATGGAGAGCCAAAAGACAAACAACTCTTATAAAATTTATATATTTGGTTTTAAAAGAAAAATTTAAAAGAAACAATGTATAATAGGGAATAAATTATGAGAATACTTTTTTTATATCCTTTTCCTTTATGGGGAAATGGCAGTGGATCTTTTTTAAGAGAGCTTGCATGGGAATTGGT
>MGAR01000001.1 GCA_001789805.1 Candidatus Roizmanbacteria bacterium RIFCSPLOWO2_01_FULL_41_22 | reverse complement strand
TGTTTGATATTAACAGTTTGCTGAAATCACAGTAGATTTAGCCTCAAAACCAATTTAGCCTCAATTCAGTCCGATTTTTCGATTGGTTAATACTCTGGAATCACAAGTCTATAAAGTTGAAAGTCTATAAAGTCTATAAAGTCAATAAAGTTTTAATAAAACCCGAAAGAATTTTAGAAATTTCAATCGATAGTAAATAGATCTTCTTATGAGATTCGCTATTAAGGTATTTTAGCTCGTAAGCAAGATATGACATCGATCTAATTTCTGCACAAGAGCCCTTGGCGATGTATAAAAATCTTGCAAGTTCTTTATCACCTTTTCTTTCAAAACCTTCAGCAATATTATTCATGATAGAAATACCGGCTCTTTGAATCTGATCTTTAAAACTAAAATCGCGACAGTCTTTAAAAGATGAATAAATGAGTAAAGTTAAGTCTTTAGATTTTTTCCAAGCGATAATATCCTCAAATTTGTTTATCGTCATATTTTTAACTTTAAAGACTTTTGACTTTAAGGACTTTCTGTCTATTTCGCATAAATCCGGTAGAGATTAGACCCGATTTTTTCCAGCTTGTAGATTGCAATTTTTCCGATTTTTTTGATATTTGTCACATGTGGCCCGCCACAAAACTCTTTAGAATAAGCTGTCTTTAAGTCGCGACCAATGTAATAAACCTTAACCATTTCCGGATAACGTTCTTTGAAAAAAAATTTAGCTTCGCTTTTTTCGGCCTCTTTTTTGGGCATGATCTGATAAAACACCGGCAGCGACTCGGCTATTTTCTGGTTTATTAGTTCTTCAATCGCTTGTTTTTGCTGATCGGTTGGCTTTTGGGGAGAGTAGAAATCAAACCGTAGACGCTCTGCGGTGATATTCGACCCTTCCTGACGTACACCGCCTCCGAGAACTTCATGTAAAGCTTGGTGAAGAAGATGTGTTGCGGTGTGATATTTCACTACCTGATCGGAATGGTCGGCTAAGCCGCCTTTAAATTTACCAGCCGAGGCCTGGCGTGACGACTGCTGATGTTTTTTATATTCCTGATCAAACTCTTGTTTAAGCTTCGAAACATCAATTGGTTTTTCCCATTCTTGCAACATTTCCAGAGCTATTTCCAAAGGAAAGCCGTAAGACTGTTTTAGATCAAATAGTAATTTGCCGTTTATGTCAGTCTGATTTTGCAGCAATTTTATTCCTTTATTTACGGTTGTGATAAAACTGTTGGCTTCTTTGGTTATTGTTATTTGAATGCGGACAAGGTCGGAAGAATCAAGATAAACATTATTATATATATTTATTACGGCGTTACAGACTGCTGGCACTGCAGTCGGCACAGGGACTGCCAAGGTCAGCATTTTGACAACAGCCCGCCTGATTAGCCGTCGCATCACATATCCTTGTTCTTTGTTACTAGGTTCGATATTTTCTTTGGCCATAAAAACCGCCGCTTTCAAGTGATCGGCGATAATTCTTATTTGTGGCTGATTGGTTTTTTCAGCGTAGCTTGTTTTAGTAAGCTTTTCGATCGTTTGAATAATTGGAAAATAAAGATCAGTTATAAAAATATCAGGATTATCGTTGGCGGCGGCTAGAATTCTTTCCAGACCTCCACCAAAGTCAACGTTTTTTTTAGGTAGTTGGGCAAATGAGCCGTCTGGCTGCTTGCGGTATTGCATAAAAACCGAGTTGCCAATCTCCAGATAGCGGCCGCAGCTGCAGTTGACGTGGCAAGCATGAAAGTTACCTTTCTCCCCAAAGTCATAAAACACCTCGCTGTCTGGACCACCCGGCTCGCCGGCTGGCATCTGCTTGGGTGAACCGGCGCGAGACCACCAGTTTTTATCATTGCCATACTGGATTATTCTTTTACCTAGTTTGGCTGAGATCCCATATTTTTTAAATGTAGCCTGCCAAACTGCAATCGATTCCTCATCCGGCGCCAAACCAACGTCTCCCTTAAAAACTGTGACATATAATTTTTCCGGCGGCAACCCGACCTCCTCAACCAAAAATTCCATAAACCATGGTAACTGTTCTTTTTTAAAGTACGTCCCCAGCGACCAGTTGCCCATCATCTCAAAAAAAGTGGTGTGGCGGTTGTCGCCCACCTCCTCAATATCTTGTGCGCGAAAACAGGGTTGGATATTAACCAATTTTTCACCTAAAGGATGCGGCTCGCCAAGCAGATATGGCACAAGTTGCTGCATGCCCGAGCCCGTGAATAAGGTTGTTGGATCATCTTTTGGGACAAGAGGAATGGGTGGAATTTCTTTGTGGTCTTTTTGTTTCCAGAAACGAATAAATTTTTGACGAAGGCGATGGTGAGTTAATGGCATATAGGGCAAATTATAGCATTCTTCATATCCAATAAGATATGAAAAAAAAGACATTCCTGATAGAATAGTATAGTTATGAGTAAAATAAACATTTCACCCCGAATATCAACTTTGCCATTATCAGCAGTCCGTAAATTAGTGCCTTATGCCAACGAAACGAAGAAAAAAGGGGTTCTTATCTATCATCTAAATATTGGCGATCCCGACATTAAGACTCCGGAGGCGATGCTTAAAGTTTTAAAACAGTGGCAAATTAATCCGATTGGTTACGCACCAGGAATCGGTGAGCCGATTTTTCTTGATGCTCTGCTTACCTATTATCATCGCTTGGGACAAATATTTGTTAAAAAGGAAGATTTAATTGCCACGATCGGCGGATCAGAAGCAGTGGCGATGGCGCTATTTGCCGTAACCAGCCAGGGCGATGAAGTATTGGTTTTTGAACCTTTTTATAGTGGCTATCTACCACCGGCTCATCTTTTTGGGGTAAAGCTGGTGGCTGTACCAACCCGTATTCAAGACGGGTTTCATCTGCCGCCTAAAAAAACCATCGAATCCAAAATTACTACCAAAACTAAAGCGATTTTATTTTGTACGCCCGGTAATCCCACAGGGACAGTCTACACCCGTCAGGAGATGAAGATGCTGGTTGCACTTGCCAAAAAGCGGGGTTTATTTCTTATCTCTGACGAAGTGTATCGTGAGTTTATTTTTGTCAACCGAAGCCATGTTTCTTTGCTTGAATTTATGACCCAAATTCCCGACCAGGCGATATTGGTGGACAGTCTTTCCAAGCGTTATAGTCTGTGCGGGGCGCGTCTGGGCGTTTTACTTTCATTAAATAAAGCGGTAATAAAGGGCGTTAGCATCATGGCACAGGGGCGTTTGTCGGGCGGTCTGATAGATCAGCATCTGGCAGCTAAATTAATCGATGTCCCGCACTCATACATAAGCGCCATCCAAAAGGAATATCGCAAACGAAGAGATTTTTTGTATGAAGGGTTACTAAGTATTCCAGGAGTAACGATGACCAAGCCGGAAGGGGCCTTTTACTGCATGGTGAGCTTACCAGTCAAAAACGCCGAGCAGTTTTGCATTTGGCTGTTAACCCATTTTCGAGATAACAACGAAACGGTAATGCTTGCTCCAGGAGCTGGGTTTTACATCACACCTGGCCAAGGAAAAAATGAGGTGAGAATAGCCTATGTGCTTAAAATTTCCCAGTTAAAACGCTGTATTCAGATCATTGCTCAAGCATTGTCGGCTTATAATACTCAAGTTATGTAGATTATGTTAATAAAAACGTCTGATACCGTAACTTTAAAAAAATTGGTTAAAGATTTGTATTTGCCACCAGCAACTTCTCATAAAGGGCAAAATGGCAAGGTTTTGGTGATCGGCGGATCGCAACTGTTCCATTCAGCTTCGCTTTGGGCCGCTGAAGTGGCCAGTTATTTGGTGGACATGGTGCATTATTCATCCACTAAGGAAAATAACGCAATTTTTTTTGAGCTTAAGAAGACGTTTCGAAACGGAATGGTGGTGGCTAAGCAAGATCTTCTAGATTATGTTAAGGAGGACGATGCGGTGCTGGTTGGCCCGGGAATGATTAGAGGAAAAAAAAATTTCCAATTTCCAATTTCCAATTTCCAATTTGCTGATATTTTAAGAATCAAGAATGAGGCAAGTTATACCTATCTGTTAACCAGATATCTCATCACCAATTTTCCAAACCAAAGATTTATTTTTGATGCCGGAGCCTTACAGATGATGGAAGCCGAATGGTTACCACAACTGCAGGCAAAAGCCATTGTTACACCTCATCAGATTGAGTTTGAAAAACTTTTTGGCCTAGAAATCACCAGTCTGTCTCAAGAAGAAAAAATTGATGCCGTTTATAAAATGGCTCGTGAGTATCGATGCGTCATTTTACTGAAAGCGGTGGTTGATATAATATCTGACGGTGAGCATACTTATCTGGTGGAAGGGGGAAATTCCGGTTTGACTAAAGGCGGTAGTGGTGATGTGTTAGCCGGTCTGTCGCTTGCACTTCGAGCGAAAAATCCACCGCTTCTTGCGGCAGTTGTGGCCTCTGTCCTGTTAAAAAAAAGTAGTGATGATATATTTGCCAGTCATGGTTACTGGTATAATATTACAACTCTAATAAGTCAGATACCTCCAACTTTGAAGCAAATTGCATTATAATAATATACCTTATGAAAAAAGAAACGGTAATGGCCATAGTTTTGGGAATTGTCTTTGGAGTAGGGGTGGCCCTGTTTTTGGTTCTAAAAACCAAAAAAGAGGAACAGCTTAAAGTCATTCCTGTCACCACTTCGGCCCAGATTACGCCTGTTGTGGAAAGAACCGCGACAATAGACCAGGTTTTAACTGTCAGTCAACCGGAAGAGAATACCATCACCGATAAAAAAAGTATCACCATCAAGGGAAAAGCGGCTAATGGAAGCTTGCTCGTTATGCAGTCGCCGGTGAAGATTTTGGCAGTATCGCTTGAAAATAATGATTATTCGGAAGATTTCCCGCTAGCTTTGGGCGAAAACGTCATCCAGCTCACCGTCTATCCTAAAGATACCAAGATCACTCCTCAGAGCAAGACATTAACAGTTTATTATCTGCCGGAAAAATGAAAAAAAGCCTTATTCAGCTGATAATCATCTTTGGGTTTTTGACTATCGCAGTAAGCCAGATATTGGCAGTTACTGTGACCCCCACCCAAGAGGTGACCAATGAAAGTTCGGAAACGCCCACACCGACAGTCGTGGATAAAGAAATACAGCAGTTAAAAGACAAAGTAGCTTCAAAAATCTCAGAGGAGTTAAAAAATTCCAAGGCAGTGGCTGGCGTGGTCACTAATATCAACTCCTTAGATCTTTCAATAACAACGGACGATAAGACAGAATACGAAGTGAAGCTGGATGAAGCATTAACAAAATATTACCAAGTGGCAGGGGCCGTAACCAAAGAATTGGCTAAGTCCGACCTCAAGAAAGGGGATTACATCATAGTCACAGGTCCTCAGTTTGATAAGTCAGTCAACGCCAACGTCATCTATGTTGACGAGAAATATATTGTTGGATCAGGTAAAATTGCCGAGGTAAACCAATCAGACTACAGTATTAAAGTAGTGACTGAGGATAAAGAAAATTTCATTTTTGATATTCAGACAAGCACCACACAACAAATGCTTAATATCAAATCTCTGGATATAGAAAAGATCGGTTTTTCAAAATTTAAAGAGGGAGACACGATTCATTTTGTTTTCAAAAAATCAGATTTACTGATCAATAAAACTCGGTTTGATGTGCTAAAAATTCTGATTATCCCCCAAGAATATTTTCAGAAATGATTCTTCATCTATAGGTTGCAATTTTTATCGATTATTGTATATTTGATCTTGCGGTCAACATTTTTTGCCAATTATACCGCTTTCGCAAATTGAACTACGGTGGGTATACTATGTTTAAATTTCTTAAAAAACTATTTGATTATAACGAGAAGGAACTAGCACGTCTAGCCGAAAAAGTGGTTGAGATAAATGCACAGGAAGACTTAGTCCGTGATCTTTCGGATAATAATTTTCCAAAAGAGACGCAAAAGTTAAAAAAACAAATTACCGAAGGAAAAAGCCTTGACGAAGTATTGCCTTGGGCTTTTGCTTTGGTCCGTGAAGCCGCCCGCCGGACGATTGGTCTTCGGGCCTTTGATACTCAGCTTATGGCGGCGATTGCTCTGCATGAGGGTAAAATTGCCGAGCAAAAAACAGGTGAGGGTAAAACGCTCACCGCCAGTATGCCGCTCTATCTTAACGCTCTGACTGGCAAAGGCGCCCATCTGGTAACGGTCAATGATTATTTAGCAAGAAGAGACGCCGGTTGGAACGGTAAAATTTTTCATTTTCTGGGGTTCACTACTGCCGCTATCATCAGTGAAAATTCATATCTCTACGATCCCCAGTACAAAGATAGCAAGTCGCACGACTGGCGGTTGGCCAACCTAAAGCCGATTTCCCGCCGGGCGGCATATGAGGCCGATATTACTTATGGTATTAATTCGGAGTTTGGATTTGACTATCTTCGGGACAATATGGTCGGAAGTTTGGCGGAAGCAGTACAGCGAGGTTTTCATTTTGCCATTATTGATGAAGCGGATTCGGTATTAATTGATGAAGCGCGCACTCCACACATCATTTCTGCCCCTTATGATGAAGATACATCCAAATATTACCAGTATGCCAAAATGGTCAAACAGCTAGACCCAAAGCAAGACTATATCATTGACGAGAAACTGCGCACGGCCCATTTGACTGAAAAAGGGATCACTCACATTGAGCAAATTTTGGGAGTAGCCAATGTCTATGAAAAAGATTTTGACTCGGTGTTTCATCTGGAGGCTTCTTTGAAAGCACAAACTTTATTTAAAGTCGACAAAGACTACATTGTCAAAGACAACGAAGTGATCATTGTTGACGAATTTACCGGACGTCTGTTAGTTGGTAGGCGATTTTCCGAAGGGCTGCATCAAGCTATTGAGGCTAAAGAAAATGTTAAAATCAAGCAGGAATCAAAAACTTTAGCTACTGTCTCTTTGCAGAATTATTTCCGGATGTATGAAAAGTTGGCCGGTATGACGGGAACTGCAGCGACAAGCGCTGAGGAGTTTAATAAAATTTATCGTGTCGATGTGATTGTTGTGCCCACCAACAAGCCGATGGTCAGAAAAGATCACCCCGACAAAATTTATAAAACCGAGCGTGGCAAGTTTAAGGCGGTGGTTGAGGAAATTGCCGAACAATATAAAATCGGCCGTCCGGTTTTAGTTGGAACCACTTCGATTGAAAAAAACGAATATCTATCGCATTTACTAAATCAGAAAGGCATCCCTCATGAGCTTCTTAATGCTAAAAATCACGAACGCGAAGCACAGATTATTGCACGAGCCGGGGAAAAAAGCGCTATCACTGTGGCTACCAATATGGCTGGGCGCGGTGTTGACATTATTTTAGGCGGGAGCCAACCGGAAAGAGAAATAAGCCAAACCAAAGCAGACTTTAATAAAGAGATGCAGACATGGCAGGAGAATCACGATGAAGTGGTGAGACTTGGCGGTCTTTATGTTTTAGGAACAGAGCGTCATGAAGCCCGTACTATCGACAATCAACTGCGGGGTCGAAGCGGTCGTCAAGGCGATCCGGGAGTCACGCGTTTTTATGTTTCGCTTGAAGACGATCTGATGAGGATTTTCGGCGGTGAACAGATTTCCAAGCTGATGACTTTTTTCAATTTTCCGGAAGACCAGCCTTTAAGCCATTCTATGGTATCCAAAGCTATCGAGCAGGCGCAGGTTAAAGTGGAAGGATTTAATTTTGACATTAGAAAACATCTGGTGGAGTTTGATGACGTTTTAAATAAACAACGCGATATTATCTATTCACTACGGCGAAAAATGCTGGCACTTCCCGAAGAGAATGCTGAGAAGTTTCGGGAGACGGTAATGGAGACAGTTAGTGAGGAAATTAGCTCGGTTTCCTCCAGTTATTTTAGCCTACAGGAACAGTTAACTTCAGAGGAAACGGAAAATTTTGTCAAAGATCTGCAGGTATTGTTCCCAGTATCCAAAAGTAATATCACCAAATACTTGAGTGAAAAAAACCAGTCCGGTTTACAGGAATATCTTTTCCACCATGCAGAAAGTGAGTATAAAAATAAAGAGATTTCTTTAGGGCGTGACTTATGGAATCAGATTATCAGGTCCATTTTTCTTTCCACTATTGACCAGTACTGGACTCAGCACCTGACGGCAATTGAGGATCTGAGGGAAGGTATCAACCTTCGCGGTTATGCACAACTTGACCCGCTGGTTGAATATAAAAACGAGGCTTTTTCGATGTTTGAAAAGCTGATTTCTGATGTTGACTATGAAGCGATCCGTCGAGTCTTAAGAGTGCAAGTAGAAAAAAAATCCGAACCAACTTTGGCGCCACAGCCTGCCTCTGACCAAGATAAACCAATTAAGTATTCTTCAGCCTCAGCGATCAATCCTTATGTTGCTTCACAACAAGACAGTACCATCCAAACCACTCCTCAATCACCAGCCATACCGGCATCTGGCGGTTATCAACCGGCGCGTAAATTGGGACGAAACAACAAATGCTGGTGCGGAAGTGGCAAAAAGTATAAAAAATGCCATCTCAACCAGGATCTTGCTGGCCAACGAGCCTGATAATTTTTTAGATTGTGGTTAGTGTTTGCTTTTATGAAGGTACACCTGATATGATCGGCGAAGACGGTGGCGATAAAGAAAGATAATAAGCCCAAAGGCAAAGACGATAAGCGCCCCAAAGCGAATGGCAAAGCCCGAGCTAAAATGTTCGGTCAAATAACCCACTTCGAGATTACCCAAAGGTAATAGTCCCAGAAACATCAGGGTAAAAATACTCATCACCCGACCGCGCAGTTTATTTTCTACCAGAGTTTGCAGTGTGGTATTGAGCATAGAGAATTCCGACAATATCCCTAAACCTGTCAAAAAAAGAAAAAATAAAGCCAGATAAAAATTACCGGTTAATGTAAATAGGAAGATACTAACTGCAAATAGCGAGTTTCCGCCAATAATAAAAATGGTCGGACTGATTTTTTTGGAATAAGCTGAGATAAGAAACATAGAACATACCGCCCCCAAACCGGTTGCAGCATAAAGATAGCCTAAGCCGGTCGGCCCAAGGTGGTAAACGTTTTTGGCAATCACCGGCATCATCGTGCTGTAAGACCAACCAAAGACTGATATAACCCCAGCCATCAGAAGCAAAATTCGGATAGCTGGATGGGAAAAATGAGTAAGTAAGACCTTCTTTAATGGCCTTGATTGGGTGTGGGAGGTCTTTAACAGTTTCTTCTTTAGTATCGATTTTATTTAGCGCAAAAATCACCGCCAAGTAGCTGAGTCCATTTATGATAAAGGCGCCCCCCGTTCCCACAAGTCCGATTAAAATTCCGGCAATGCTTGGTCCGATCACCCGGGCAGCATTAAAGGTGCCGGAGTTAAGGGAGATCGCTGAAGCGAGTTGATCTTTGGACACTAACTCTACCACAAAAGCTTGACGGGCAGGCGAGTCGAGCGAATTGACCACGCCAAGTAAAAATGCCAGAATAATAATTTCTTCGACAGTAATAAGATGAAATACCGTCAGTAAGCCGTAAATGAGTGCCATGACCATTGCCGAAACCTGGGTAAAAATAATAATTTTCCGTTTGGAAAAACGATCGACGATCACACCACCGAAAAGCGAAAAAAGTAAAGTCGGAAAAGAGGCTGCTGCCGCAACCAGTCCGATCGAAAATGGGGAATTAGTCATTTCCAAAACTAACCAACCCTCAGCCACGACCTGCAACCAGGTACCAATAAGAGAAATCAGTTGGCCGGAAAAATAAAGACGGTAATTTCGGCTATGAAAAGCGGGAAACATAGTCAAGACTTTTTCGGTCCAAGTATGTTTCGAGTTATAAACAATCTCAGACGATTGATTTAAGATGTATTGGTCGGTTTTTTTCATAAATAAAAAAATCCACCTAAAAAAACAGGCAGATATCAAGTATTATACTCCTGGTTACCGCTAAATAGACACCACCAATCGCTGGACAAGCTAAAATCATGTTATAATTTAACACGATATATGAAAAGGAATTTTTCGGTCATCATTCCTACCTTAAATGAAGAACGATATTTACAAAAACTGCTACAAGATCTGACAAAACAACAGGATAAAAATTTTGAAGTGGTTATTGTTGATGGATATTCCGAAGACAATACCCAGGGAGTCGCCCAAGATTTTGAAGACAAGCTAGTCATAAAAGTGATTTTTTCCAAAAAGCGTAATCCGGCAGTCCAAAGAAACCTCGGTTCATCGGTGGCAGTTGCCGATTATCTCATCTTTCTTGATGCTGATATGCGGATAGGTAAACTTTTTATAAGTAAAATTCGAAAAGAAGTAGAGAGTCATCACTACTTACTTTATCTTCCTCTTCATTTACCCTCCTCAACCGTTTATCATGACGAGATAATCAGTAAAGTGACGTCGTTTTTTGTGGAAGTCAGCCATCTGACAGATAGACCGTTTACTTACGGTCCGTGTATGATATTTTGGAAAAAGTTTTTCCATTTCCTTGGCGGTTTTGATGATCGTGTTTTCTTGTTTGAAGACCATCACATTGTCCAAAAAGCCCGAAAACACGGAGTACACGCTAAACTGCTGCCTGAGGTCAGTGTTAAATTTTCCTGGAGAAGATACGAAAAAGAGGGCAGATTGAATGTTTTAGGTAAATATTTTATTGCCTCAACCCAATTTATTACCAAAGGCAGAGTAGATAAAAAATTATTTGAATATGAGATGGGCGGTAAGGCAAAGTACCTCAGTGAAGTAAAAAAAAGTTGGCATATCGACGAATTTATTGCCCGTAAATTAAAAGAGCTTCATACATTAATAAGAGAATAACAAATTCGTGCGCTTCCACTACTTCGACACTACTTCGATTATGGCGTTTATTTAACAGTCACGCTTTTTGCCAGGTTTCTGGGTTTGTCTGGATCGTAGCCTTTGGCAAGTGCAAGATAATATCCCAGTAACTGAGCCACTGTGACATTAGGAATAATAGTAGCTTCATGACAATCTTTGACCTCGATAAAATCGTCATAAATCGGGTTGTTTTTGCTTGAAATTCCAATCACATAAGCCCCTCGCGCCTTCACTTCGTGAGCGGAAGAGAGAGCGTCTTGGTAGGTTTCATCAGCCGGATTGTAAACTATTATTGGTGTGCCTTTTTGGACAAGGGCAATCACGCCGTGTTTCAGCTCGCTGGCCGCAAATCCCTCAGCATGACAGTATGACACCTCTTTTATCTTAAGCGCGGACTCAAGTGCAGTGGGGTAGGATACACCGCGGCCCAGAATAAACACATGTTCGTGCTTCACAAATTGTTCAGCCATTTTTTTTATCTTATCAGTATTTTTAAGAAATCTTTGTATTTCTGAGACCGCCAGACGCAGATCTTCTTTTGCCTTTTTTATAGTACCTGCGAGTTCATGCGCCAGTAGATAGATAATGGCGATTTTAGCGGTATAGGCTTTGGTCGTAGCGACAGCTTTTTCCGGACCGGCTTGCAATAGCAACCGATGATCTGCCATTCGGTAAAGCGTTGAACCGGGAACATTGGTGACAGCTAGTATTTTAGCTTTATTTTCCTGGGCTTTGCGGATGCAAGAAATCAGGTCAATCGTCTCACCCGATTGCGAAAAGGCGACCACCAGTGACGTATTTTTGATAAAGCTTTCCAAGTAACTAAACTCCGAGGCAATTGCCGCATTGACATGCCGATTGGCGATTTTGGAGAAAAGGTAAGCGCCGGAAAGACTGACGTGATATGCTGATCCGCAGCCGATAAAATAGGTGCCGTCGGCTTTTTTGACAAACTCAGCTACTTTTGTGATATTACTCGCTTGAGTATCAATAATATTTTGTATCACTTTTGGCTGTTCGTGAATTTCTTTGAGCATAAAGTACGGGTATTTCCCAAGAAGCGCGTCTTCTTGATCGTAGGCGAGCGTGGTAAAAGTTATTTTTTTAATTTCACCATGGCCGTCGTAAAGTTCGTAGCCGCTGCGGCCCAACTGCAGCATTTCGTTGTCCTCCAGAAAATACACTTGTTTGGTGTGTAAAATCATCGCCGAAGGGTCAGATGCCAGATAAAGCCCGTCATTATTTTGACCAAACACAATAGGCGAACCATATTTGTAAACATACAAAACTTCTTCCTCCGGGAAAAAGGCAATCACGGCACTCATTCCTTTGATAGCGCTCGCCAAACCTCTCATTAGTTTAAGAGGATCATTATCCGTTTTTTTCTTTTCCTCAAGCCAATGAGCGATAACCTCAGTATCGGTTTCTGATTTAAAAATGTGCCCTTTTTTGAGAAGCTGTTTCTTAAGAGAGGTGTAATTTTCCACAATTCCGTTATGGACGATGATGATGTTACCGGTGCAGTCGGTGTGAGGGTGGGCGTTGTCGCGGGTGACCCCGCCGTGAGTAGCCCAACGAGTGTGGCCAATCCCGATTGTGGATGAAAGCCGAGGCAGTTTGGCTTGGCCGATTTTACCAACATGTTTCTCCAAGTAAATCTGGCCGTCTTGTTTTTTGACCGCCACTCCCCACGAATCATAACCGCGATATTCGAGAGCCTTCAAACCCTCCATGATAAGATCACCGGCATTTTGTTTTTTTCCAACATAAGCAAATATTCCGCACATAATATGAAAAATGTCAAATTTCAAATGTCAAAAATCAAAGCTAAAATGGCAAATGAAATTAAATTGATAATGCAGAGAATCATCGAGTTGATGATCATCTGATAATGAAGCTTTTTGTAAGCAGAAGTTATCTGTTTTGCCTTTTGGTTCTAAATTACTTTAGTTTTTTGAGCAAAACATTGACCCCGCCATGGCGGGGGGGCTGATAACTACAACCCAAGGGTTTCCGCAGATCCTATCCCGCTATATGGCGGGACGTCCGAGCGTCCGTAATTTTACCGGACCCCTCTTCCTCGTATCCCCGCCGTAGGCGGGGCCACACGCTTTTTTACAATATTGGTAATCCTGCCTTAAAAGCCTAGAATTATCTTAAACCAGGGAAACCGCCTTGTCAATATGCAAAGTATGGCCAATCATCACTGGTCAATTGAAAAATTTAGATGATAGTCTTGTAAGACTCAATTAAAAATGAGAAACTAGTAGTAGTGATTTTGCTAAAAAATAACCACCTGCATGATATACTTTCTTTAATATGTTTGACTTTCTAAAAATAAAATCAATAAATAGCTATTTTACCCATGAGCCTGTGGCCGTGGTATATTTATTTGGCTCCCAAGCAACGGGCAAAATTCATCCCAAAAGCGATTATGATTTTGGAGTTGTTTTTTTGGAGAATATAAACAAAAAGGATCGTTTTAACAAACGGCTGGAATACATGGGATTTTTGGGCAAAATAGTTGGAAATGACAATGTGGAAGTGATTGATCTTAACCAGTCACCAGTATTTTTGCAGTATTCAGCCATTGCTCCCCGTAAAGATATCTATATTAAAGAAGAAAAGGATCGCATCGCTTTTGAGCATCGTACTTTATCAAATTATTTTGACCGCTTCTACTACCTTAGACGTCATACAACAAACAGTCTTGCAACTACTGCAAGAGAAGGGCTGGCAATATGAATAAAAAATTAGATGCCATCGACAAAATCAACATGCGGCTGGAAAAACTGTATGAGTATGTTTCCATATTAAAAACCCTTAAAGGCGTCAAAGCTGATGAATTGAAAAGGGATATCAATAAACGCGCCAAAGCCGAACGTTTTCTCCAGCTTGCCTGTGAAGCGGCCACTGATATTGCTGAACTTTTAATTGTTGATATGAGACTGCGCACTCCAAAAACAGCCCGTGAAACCTTTGAAATACTCGGAGAGGAAAATGTTTTAGAAAAAGACTTTGCCAATCGATTTGCTCCGATGACTGGATTTAGAAATATCTTGGTCCATGATTATCTTGACATAGATTATGAACAAGTAGCTGACAAGATTAACAACCGGCTTGTAGATTTTGATACGTTTGCTAAACAGATAGCAAAATATTTAAGTAAAATTTGACTATCCAAAATAAGAGTGAAATATTAAGGCTTAATGTTGCAAACTATGGATGAAAAATCAGTTAATGAACTGTTGCAGCAAGGTAATCAGTATTGTAAAGATGTGAAGGCGGGTAAATATTTCGCAAAATATCTAAAAGGTGATAAGTTTATTGTTGGCTTCTCAGTTGAGACAACAAACCCAGCCGGCAATACTCTTGAAGACGAACAGTGGCTTGACCAAATTCTCTCCACGTTTAAGTTTCTCTGACAGTATTAAAAATGTCTCTGTTGTTGTTTTATGAGGATGATTCAAGTAAAATATAAATATGAAGCGGTATCTAGAATTACATAAATTGGATAAAAAGAGGATTTTAACTCTACTACAAACTCACAGAGATAGAATAAGCGACTATGGAGTTGCTGATATTGGGGTTTTTGGTTCTTATGTTAGAAGTGAACAAAAAGCCAAAAGCGATATCGATATTATAGTAGAGTTCCGTAAAGATAAAAAGACATTCAGGAATTATATTAACCTTGCCCAGTATCTAGAAGAAATTTTTGGAAAACAAGTAGAGCTGATAACCACAGATTCTCTCAGCCCATATATTGGGCCATATATCAAAAAGGAGGCGGAATATGTCCAAATTGCCAATTGAATATTTAAAACACATAAGAGATGAATTAATATATCTTTCTAACACTTCAAAAGGGCTTTCTCAAAACGAATTTCTACAAGATGAGACGTTAAAACGATCCTTCACCAGGAGTATAGAAATTATAGGCGAAGCGGTTAAAAACTTACCAATCAATTTCCGCAACAGCCAGTCTCACATAGATTGGAGGTCTATTTCCGGAATGAGAGATAGACTTATTCATGGCTATTTTGGTATTGATTATGATATAGTTTGGGATGTGGTGAAAAAATGAAGTGCCGGTACTTAAAAAAGAAATAGAAAAACTTATATAAAGTATTAATAAATAACGTGACCCTGAAATCTTTCATTACAATAACTCCCCTCTCCAAAATCCTGGCGGCTATTTTATTTGTTGCTCTCCCTTTTCTCGGCTTTTATCTGGGGATGGACTATCAGAAAAGGATTCTTCAACCAAGTAACGTCACCGATTTATCCTCACTAACATTACTGTCCTGTGATCAGTTAGTAAAGGATTTGTCTAAGGAATATGATAACTGGAATTTAAGCTGTGATACAGATAACGACTGTCGGGAAAGCGGAGTTAAGCCATGCGGTTGTGAGTCAGTAAACACAAATACCCAAAAATCAAAAGATATTGATGAAGCGATACGTTTTAGGGGATGTATTAGACCATTGCTTCAATGCGGGCTCCTTGAATGCAGCTGTGAAAATAAAGTTTGTGCACGAACTTCAACAAGCAGTCAACCGTTATCTACTCCAAACCTAATTGATCAGGCTCTGAACAAAGGAGAAATAACCAAAGATCAACGTTTACTTTATCTAGCCTATGCTGTGTATGAAAATAAGTCACTCCCTGTTCAATTTCAAAATAATATTGGTTGGGATGGTACTTCTGTTGTAGAAGAAATCAAAGAAACTGCGTTTTCTCCTAAAATGTGTGAGTTGAACACAAAAACTCAAGAAGAATTAAGAAGACTTCTTGGTGGTGGAGAAAATTGTAATATACAATAATTTGCTAATTTGCTAATATAGAACTATATGGAACTGCCAAAATCATTAACTGCCGTCACTTCTTTCTCCAAAATTCTGTTTGGCGTTTTGTTTGTTACCCTTCCCTTTCTTGGTTTTTATTTGGGGATGGGGTATCAGAAAACATTAACTCCGAATTTTGTGGAATCACTCCCGCCTGTTGTTCGTTCAACTCTCACACCTTCAATTGACCCAACTGCCGATTGGAAAACGTATACAAATGAAGAATATGGGTTTTCTTTAAAATATCCTCAAACATGGAATTATTACCCAGGAGCATTGGATTATATCTTTCTTTTTAGCAAGGATGACGGCCCTCCTGAATACAAGGTAAATGTATCAGTAGAGGATAAAAAACGCGACTATCTAACAGGAGCATGCAAACCCATTTTTATAGACAATCACAAAGGAATTAGATGTGAAAGCAGAACTTTCGTTGAATCAGAAAGAGGAGTAGAAGTAAATTACTATGTTACTGGAATTCAGGTTGAAGTACCTTATCAGAATAAGCTTTATTATTTTACAGTTTATGCAAGTGATGCAACCGCTCCAGAACGCATCCCATATTTCTCTCAAATCCTCTCCACCTTTAAATTTTTAGATCGGGATGTTGAGTTAATAAATGAAGCTAGTATTACAGATAAATGCGAGGTAAAAATAGTCACGAATAAAAAAACTTATGTAGAAAAAACAGGATATAGTGGTATTTCTATTTCCTGTAATAATAAAGAAGAAAGATTAAAGGGATTAGAGATTTCTCCATCCAAAAAATATGCGGCATTCCAAGATATTTCCGGCGGTATTGACAGCATGGTTAAGATTTTCTCAGCAGAATATAAAAGAGCATTCCAACTCTATGTTTATGGGACGTCCATTATTTATGGAGTTGAGTTTTTACCTGAAGATAAATTACTGGTATTAAATGGTTACCCTCAGGAACCATATCTAACTGTATACGATATTGAAAAACTTTTTGCCGACTACCCAAACGACATTGACACAACATATTGGTATTTCAAGGATGTTTCAAAACATTCTAAATCATTTCAACTGCCAAAGGATCAATATTATTCATATAAAATTGTGATAAATAATTTGGAAGACCAAGTTGAGATATCAGGTATTACTGAAGACGGAAAAGCAGAATATAATATTAAAACGTATAAATTAAGTGAAATCTAAAATTTTACAAACATGAATGTATCTAGGTCTTGGACTACAGTTACTACTCTCTCCAAAATCCTGGCTGGGGTTCTTTTTATCACTCTTCCATTTTTAGGTTTTTATCTGGGGATGGAGTATGAGAAAAAAATTACCCCAAGCTTCACGAACAGTCTAACTCCTATTGTAGAAAACAAAATACCTGTGCCGCCACCCGATCCAATTGCCAATTGGAAAACATACAAAAACTCTAAATACGGATTTGAATTTAAATATCCCAAACATCTTAGTGACAACTGTTGTGGCGTGTACAGCGATTCTCTATATGGAATGGCCAAAGTAATTACTTTTGCGGAAAGGCTAGATACAAATTTCGATGGCGGTGCAGAAGTATATAACGGAATCAGCTTTCTTGTATCTTCTCGGAACATAAACCAAACACTTAAAGAATACGTTGATGATCAAAAAATTAAAACTCTCGAAGAATTTTATAAAGATCCAGAAACTTTAGAACTCAATCTTCCTCATGTAAAAATTATGGAAGTAACCGTTAACGGCGTAAATGGCTTTAAAATTCCTAATTTCAGCGTCCTTCACGCCGACACTTATTATTTGCAGACTGAAGACGGTAAATATTTTATTGCAATCATGCAAAGTGAAGAACATACTCCCGAATTTGAACAAATATTTGACCAAATCCTCTCCACTTTTAAGTTTTTAGATTAGAAGCAGGATAAAGTAACAGATTTTTTAGGTCTTATGGGAAGTTTTGAGAATTTTTTTTGTTTCTGCATATCCTCCAATAATCACCATTGCCCAGCCGATAAGAGGGAGGATTAGGGGTAAGAGTTTACCAAGAAAGACAGAGACTATTCTGGCAATCCGATAAGACTGTCGCTCGGTGATAAGGGAGTTGAGCGTTTGTTCTTTGAGCGGTTCCACAATATGTTTGTTGTATTCAAAAGAAAAAAGTAAAATAGCAAACCCGATCAGCATTAGAAGGGCGGTGCGGGAGGGTTTGCGAAAAGCGATGAACAGGCTGCCAATTATACCGGCAAAGTAGACAAAGGCAAAAAAATTATGCCTGAGTAAGGACACGATCAGGTAATAAATATTCTGTCTGGTATCGGGCGCAACCATAAAAATCAAATTAACAGGTAATAATGAAAAATTAAAAATTGTCTTAAAATAAATTTATCTGGCTGGAATTGATGGTTTTTACCGGACTGATTTTTTTGGTCAGTTGCGGTTTGTTGTCGAAAAACCGTTTTAGTAGAGAAGAAAGCTGGAGTTGTTGTAAACCTTCTTTCATCTGCGAATTAAACCCGCTAAACTTCATCTTCTCAAGTGAAAGATCAGTTTTGATATCAGTAACAATCGTCGCCAGTTTTTTAAAAAGAAGCACGTCTTTCTTTTGGTTGGCTAATTTTTTTTGCAATTTGGAATTATCAATTGTGCTTAGGTTTTGATATAGCTTTTCTATGTTGTCAAACCGGGTAATCAGATTGGCAGCCGTCTTTTGCCCCACACCCTCCACGCCGCGATAGTTGTCGGAGGGATCACCGGCCAAAGCTTTGAAGTCGGGAATCTGTTTGGGTTTTACACCCATTTTTTTCTCTACCTCTTGGGGAGTATAAAGATGAATATCGCTAAGACCGGTTCGCGGTGTCATAATCAAGGTGGTTGTAGTTGACAGTTGCATCAGGTCGCGATCTCCAGTCAGAATTAGAATTCTCAGGTCATGTTGCTTGTTATGGGCGGCAATGGTACCAATCACGTCATCAGCTTCAAAACCCGGTTTTTCCAGCCGGGCGATATGGGCGAGGTCCAGTAATTTTTTGATATAGGGGATTTGTGGCTTTAAAGTGTCGTCCATGGCTGGACGATTAGATTGATATTTTTTAAATAATTTTTTACGAAAGGTGGGTTTGGGAGTATCAAAACATACGACTAAAAAATCAGGATGAAAGTCGACCGTTGCTTTGTGAAGCATACCGAAAAATCCATATATAGCGTTGGTGGGAATACCTTCGCGATTGGACAAGGGGGGAAGGGCATGAAAAGCGCGGTGGATTATGGCGTGGCCGTCGACTAAAAGCAAGGTTTTCATATTCTAGTATCTCCGTTGGTTTTTTTACCGACGATTTTTTCAAAATTTTCCTGGTCGATGTTTTCTTTTTTGATAAGTTCGGCGGCAACGCGGTCCATTATTTCCTTATTATTTTTTATGATGTCAGCAGCCGTGTCATAGGCTTTTTTTAGTATTTTTTGAACCTCAATGTCGATTTTAGACAACATTACCTGTGAGACATTGTTCTGTTCCCAGTAAGATTTTCCCCATTCGGTAATGTCTATGGTCGGACCGAAGTTAATTGGCCCAAGATTACTCATGCCGTACTCCACTACCATGGCTTTGGCAATTCGGGTGGCTTGGTCAAAATCGTTAGCCGCACCGGTCGTGACCTCATTAAAGATAATCTGTTCTGCCGCCCGTCCACCCATCATCACCGCCATCTGCTCCAGGAGATGAGTTTTGGTTTCATGGAGTTTGTCTTTTGCCGGTGGAATCAGGGTAAAACCAAGTGCCATACCGCGGGAGACAATTGAGATGCGGTGAACCATGTCGGTATGAGGAAGGAAATGCGATACAACGGCATGGCCGGTTTCGTGATAAGCAGTAATTTTTTTATCAAAGTCCGACTGTAAGCGCTTTTTTTCCGGACCAAGTTTGACTTTGGTGGCTGATTCTTCGATATCTTCCATGGTGATTTTGTCTCTTGCGGCGCGGGCAGCACCAATAGCAGCTTCGTTTAGCATATTCTCAAGATCAGCGCCAGAAAAACCTACCGTACGGTTAGCGACTTTGTCCCAGTCGACATCTTCGCTAAACGGTTTGCCACGGGCATGAATAAAGGCAATGGCTTTGCGGCCTTCAACATCAGGATAGTCGACAATGACTCTCCGGTCAAAACGGCCAGGGCGAAGCAACGCAGTATCTAAAAGGTCGCCGCGGTTGGTGGCGGCTACCACTACCACCTGTTCGTTTGCTGTAAAGCCATCCATTTCTACTAAAATCTGGTTTAAAGTTTGTTCTCGTTCATCGTGCGAGGGCATTACGCCAGTGGCACGGGCTCGACCAATGGCATCAATCTCGTCAATAAAGATGATGGCCGGAGCACTTTTTTTAGCGGTAGCAAACAGGTCGCGAACACGGGCAGCGCCGATTCCAACTAGCATCTCCATAAATTCAGAGCCGGCAATAGAAAAAAATGGTACGTTGGCTTCTCCGGCCACTGCTTTAGCCAATAAGGTTTTACCTGATCCGGCCGGCCCAATTAAAATCACGCCTTTGGGAGTCCTGGCTCCTAGTTTACGGTATTTCTCGGGAAATTTTAAAAAATCAACAATTTCTTCGAGTTCTTTTTTGGCCTCATCAACACCAGCTACATCGTTGAATGTGATTTTGGAAATATCCTTATTGAAACGTCTGGCCCGTGACTGTCCAAAGGAAAATACTGAGTCCTGGGCGCCTTTTGCCTGTCGAAAAATAAAGATAAAAAAGGCCACCATCAAAATTGTCGGGAGAAGATTGGCTAGTAGGTTGATAATACCGGCCGATCCCTGAGTGTCGTTTATCTCAACTAAGACCGCGTTGGTTTTGATATTGGCGTCTTTTGTTAATTGATAAAAACTGTCACTGGTTTCTTTGGTACTTGTTGCTTGCGAGTTGTCTTGGTAAGTAATATTGAGTTTATTATCGACAACCTCGACTTTTTTAACTTTTCCCTGTTTGATCTCCTCAAGTAAGGCAGAAATGGGTTTATCAGGTACCATTTTTTTGTACTCTTTCATCGCCGAAGAAAACAGCGTAAAAACAAATAAACCCACGAAAAAGATAATAAAAATGGTCTTAATATCAAAGTTAATTTTGAACTCTTTGATCTTATTTGGTCGACGATTGAGGTGGTTTTTGGAGTTGTCTGGTTTTTTGTTTGCCATAGCCCGTATTCTAGCAAATTTTTGATAGAATGAGAAGCGTAAATGATTAAATCAAATATTAAATTTTAAATATCAAAGATAGATCTCAAAGCACAAATAGAAAAGTCATTTTCTACGATTTAATTTTCTACAGAATTACTATATATGACTAAAACATTAAGCCTGTTAGAAAAAAGTAAGAAAACGGTGATTAACGAAACGAGAAAAGTTTTAGCGCAGGGAGGTCTGGTCGTGTTTCCTTCTGATACCGTTTATGGACTGCTCGTTGACGCTACCAATGAAAACGCCGTTAAAAAGTTGATCCGGTTTAAGAATCGCCCACACGGCAAAGCCATCTCAGTTTTTATTCCTGATCTCAACAATTTGCATCAGTACGTCCAGGTTGACCATAGGCAAGACAAAATTATACGAACACTGTTGCCGGGGCCATTCACGGTTATTTTGAAATCCAAGCACCAAACTTCTAAACTTTTGGAATCCGAGAATGGTACGCTTGGGGTGAGAGTCCCATTTTACCCCTTGATCTTTGACCTTCTTAATATTTATCAAAAACCGGCAACCGCCACTTCGGCCAATATTGGCGGACGTTCACCCCATTATTCGATTGACTCATTACTCAAATACATCCCGCAGGAAAAGCAGAACCTCATTGATCTGATAGTTGATGGCGGAAAGCTAACTAGAAATAAACCCTCGACGATTGTCGATCTGACAAATCCGAAAATTAAGGTTTTGCGTCGCGGTGACGTGGAGTTAAAAAATCCTACCACTTATATTAGTCAATCAGCGAAACAAACACAAAAAATCGCTTGTTTTCTGGTGGGGAAATATCAGTCAAAAACCGACGGTAAACCACTGGTTTTTATTATCCAGGGGGATTTGGGAGTAGGCAAGACCGAATTTGTCAAAGGAGCAGCGACAAATTTTCAGATTACCAACATTATCTCACCCACTTTTGTTGTTTACTATGAGTATGAGATAAATACTGGCAAATTGGAATTTGGGACGCAAAAGTTTTACAAATTCATTCATTACGATCTATACAACATAGAAGATGCGGAAGAATTTAGGTACCTGGGGCTAGATGAGGCGCTGAAGGACGGCTCAATTGTGTTTATCGAATGGGGAGAGAAACTGGGAGAAGAGTATAAAAAGATTAAAAAACAGGCCAAAGCCATCTATATCACTATAAAACATATTGATCGCCAAACTAGAGAGATTCATGTTGCAGAACAAGGAGTATGATATTTGACTTTTGAGTTTTAACTTAATTTTATGATAATTTTAGCCATTGATACTTCCTGCGACGAAACATCAGCGGCGGTGACTAAAGGTCAAATGGTGATTGCTAACGTAGTTTATTCGCAGGTATTAGTGCATCAAAAGTGGGGAGGCGTAGTGCCTTCTTTAGCAAAACGGGGCCATGAGGAAAGAATAGATTGGGTAATCGATAGCACTTTAAAAAAAGCCAAAATTACTAAAAAAGATCTCGACTACGTGGCCGTTACATACGGTCCGGGTTTAGCAATTGCTCTTGAAGTGGGGATAAATAAAGCCAAAGAGATTGCCAGCGAGTTTGATAAAAAGCTCATTGCTGTCAACCATATGGAGGGACATCTGTATTCTTCGTTTGTCCAAAATAGTCGGGGGAATCCCAAAAGAGACTGGCAATTTCCTTATCTTGGGTTACTGGTTTCCGGCGGACATACTGAGTTGGTTTTATTTTCCAGTCATGTTGAGTATCAAATTTTAGGCGAAACGCGCGATGATGCGGCTGGCGAGTCTCTGGACAAAGCAGCGAGAATGCTTGGATTTGGCTATCCGGGCGGGCCGGTCATCGAAAAATTGGCTAAAGAAGCACAGAATGTTGACCAGTATCATTTTCCCCGGCCGATGGTGAAAATTAATAATCTGGAGTTTTCTTTTTCCGGACTGAAAACGTCATTTCTGTATTATTTGCAAAAACTTTCGGATCAAGAAAAGATTAAAAATCTTCGTTTTCTAGCCAGCTCCTATCAGGAAGCGGTATTTGATACGCTGGTTTATAAAACCAATCAGGCAATAAAAAAAACCGGTGTGAAAAGAATGCTGATGGGAGGGGGAGTGGCCGTTAACGCCAGACTCCGTCAAAAAGTGCGCGCGCTGGTTCGCACTTCAGGAGGAAGTATCTATTTTCCACCATTTTCATATCTAAATTTTGATAATGCAGCCATGATTGGTGTTGCGGCTTATTATCGAGCCAAAATAGGACTGATTGTACAATCCGCAGATGAATTTGACCGAGTCCCGCGGCTTTCACTCTTGCAATCGACCAAAAACTAAGGTAAACTACTACATAGAAAGTATATGTTAACTATTAGTAGAGAAGCAGATTACGCCCTACTTCTCATCTCACAACTGAAAAAGAATAAGGAGTTGACACCCCTATCTGTGATGATTAAGAATACCCGTTTGCCAAAGAGATTTCTGGCGCGCATCGCCTCAAAACTGGCAAAAGCAAAGCTCCTGAAAAGCCGTGAAGGCAAAATCGGCGGTTATTCTTTAAACGTCAACTGGCAGAAAACCAATTTATTTGATTTTTTGCTGATTTTTGAAAAACATCTAGATATAGTCAAGTGTTCAAAAAGCCATTACCAATGCAATTTTAAAAGTATTTGTTCCCATTCCCAGTCTTTAAGAAACAAAATTCATACTGGTTTTGTCAATAGCCTTAAGTCCATGACTCTTCAGGAGATTTTTGAAAAAGGACAACTTAATAGTTAACGTGAAAGACAATGTTAAAGCTTCAATCCCTTTCTGTTTCTATCAACGGTAAGCAAATTCTTCATAAAATTGATTTTGAGTTTGCAAAGGGTAAGATATATGCCATCATGGGACCCAATGGTTCCGGTAAGTCTACTTTGGCTTATACCATTATGGGGCACCCGACTTATAAATTGGCCAAAAATTCCAAAATTTTTTATAATGGCCAAGAAATCACTCCACTTCCCGCAAACGAAAGGGCAGAAAAAGGAATTTTTTTGTCCTATCAGACACCCTTGTCTTTGGCCGGAGTTAAAGTGAATCAGCTTTTACAACTGGCTCTTTCTGGGAAGAAAGATCCGCTTTTTATCCGCCGGCAAGCCCTAAAAATAGCCAAACAGCTTCGGATCAACGAAGATTTACTCAACCGTTCCCTTAATGAAGGCGCCTCAGGTGGTGAGCGAAAGAAAATGGAGGTATTGCAGGCCGCAGTTTTAGATAAGGAGCTGATGATCTTTGATGAAATTGATACAGGAGTTGATGTTGATGCTTTAAAATCAATCGCCGCATATTTGCGCCGGTTTCAAAAAGATAAGGCTTACATTATTATCACCCATTATAACCGGATCTTACATTATCTTAAACCCCATTTTGTAGTCATCATGGATAAAGGGAAAATTGTCCGGGTAGGTGACCGTCAATTGGCAAAACAGGTGGAAAAAAGTGGTTACGGGGAAATGGGAAGTTAAAAGAGAAAATATTATGCAAACAAAGATTACTAATTTGAACATGGATTATCGATATGGCTTTTCTATGCCGGAAAAAGCGGTCTTTAAAACGCGAAAAGGTCTGGATGAACAGGTGGTAAATGAGATTTCCCGTATCAAAAAAGAACCGCCATGGATGACTAAGTTTCGTCTGAAGGCTTATCGTATATTTCAAAAAAAAGCTTTACCTGGGTGGGGTGGCGATCTGTCAAAGATTAACTTTGAGGAAATATATTATTACCTCAAGCCTACCTTCAGTCGAGCCAGCTCCTGGGAAGAACTGCCTGAAGAAATAAAAAAAACCTATGACATAATCGGCGTGCCTCAAGCGGAAAAGAAGTTTCTGGCCGGTGTTTCGGCCCAGTACGAAAGTGAAGTGGTGTATGAAAGTATTAATAAAAAATTGCGTAAACTGGGAGTTATTTTTTGCGATATGGACACGGCTTTGCAAAAGTACCCTAAGATCGTCAAACAGTATTTTGGGACATTGATACCCCCGCACGATAACAAGTTTGCTGCCTTAAATTCGGCTGTATGGTCGGGTGGTTCATTCGTCTACGTTCCCCAAGGTATTAAGGTGGATCTGCCGCTTCAGGCTTATTTTCGAATTAACGCTGAACGTTTTGGTCAGTTTGAACGCACTCTTATTATCGCCGAGGAAGGAAGTGATGTGCATTATATCGAAGGTTGCACTGCGCCTATTTATACCACTGATTCGCTTCATGCGGCGGTTGTGGAAATTTTTGTTAAAAAGAACGCCCGTGTACGCTATACCACGGTTCAAAACTGGAGCACCAACGTCTATAACTTAGTGACCAAACGGGCCCGAGCCGAGTCACATGCTCTCATGGAATGGATCGATTGTAATATCGGTAGCAAGCTGACTATGAAATACCCTAGCGTTTATCTGTACGGAGAAGGGGCGCGAGGTGAAGTGTTATCTATTGCTTTTGCCGGCCGAAATCAGCTGCAGGATGCCGGAGCTAAGATGCTCCATTTTGCCCCCAATACCTCATCAAGAATTGTCTCCAAGTCTATCTCCAAAGATGGCGGTCGTACTTCCTACCGCGGCTTGGTGCAGGTGATGCCGGGGGCTAAAAATTCATCAGTCTATGTTTCCTGCGACGCGCTTATCATTGATGAAAAATCACGTTCAGACACCTATCCATATATGAAAATTAAAGAGAGCGAGACCGAGATTCAGCATGAGGCAACGGTGGAAAAACTTGGAGATGAAAAGTTATTTTATTTAATGGCTCGGGGTTTAAAAAAAGTCGATGCCGAAGGCTTATTAGTTAACGGCTTTATCGAGCCGGTAGCCCGGGAAATACCGCTTGAGTACTCCATCGAACTTAACCGTTTGATCAATTTGGAGATGTCAGGAAGCGTGGGATAAAGAAATAGTTAAGAGTGAAAAATTAATAATTAATAGTATAAGAATGATCAAAACTAATTTTATTAATCTAAACGAAGCAAAAAGCGGCCAAATTGATTTTAAAGAAAAAGGCAAGTATCTGGTTTTTTTCCACAACCTCTCGGGCCGGTTTATTTTTGAGATCATCGCTTCTGGCGTGGAGCTTTATATTTTCGGCCTGTTTACCGGCAAAGGCGATGATCAGTTTAGAATTGAGACAATTCAGCGTCATATCGCTCCTAGATCAACGTCAAATTTGTTAATTAAGGGTGTTTTTGAAGATCGGGCGAAACTTATTTATCAAGGTTTAATACGGATCGAAAAAAGCGGCCAGAAGAGTCACGCCTATCAAAAAAACCAGAATCTGCTTTTGTCAGATGGAGCGTTTGTAGAATCACGACCGTTTTTAGAGATTCTCGCCAATGACGTTTATTGTACTCATGGCTCTACTACAGGCAGATTAAATCAGGATCAGTTATTGTACATCCAAAGCCGGGGATTAAATTCAGACAAAGCAGAAAAGTTATTGGTTACGGGTTTTATCGCCGAAATTCACGACCGAGTCCGCGCACAATATCCGGATTTCCAGCCATCGGCGTTATAATTAGTACGATTTATGGATAAAATTGCCACTATAAAAAAAGATTTTCCCATATTTGCTCGCCATCCCAATCTGACTTATCTGGATTCGGCGGCTACCAGCTTGAAACCGTTATCTGTTGTGAATAAAATTCAAGAATATTATCAGGAGTACAGCGCCAATATTCACCGCGGCATCTATCAAATTTCCGAAAAGGCAACTCAAGAATATGAGGAAACGCGGCAGGTGGTGACTTCGTTTATCAACGCAGAAAGCGAGAAGGAGATCGTTTACACCAGAAGTGCCACTGAAGGGTTAAATCTGGTCGCCACATCTTTGGGTAGCTCAATTGTTGGAGCAGGTGATGAGATTGTTATTACGATTATGGAGCACCACTCCAACTTCGTTCCCTGGCAGCAACTTGCCAAAAAAGCCCAGGCTAAACTAAAAATTATTGGTGTGACGCCGGAGGGATATCTGGATTTAGAGTTGGATAATATCAAATACACAAACCATATTTCAAAAATAGTTAATAATAAAACTAAAATACTGGCAATAACTTATGTGTCCAATGTCCTGGGGACAATTAACCCAATAAAAGAGATTATTGCCCAAGCTAAAAAAATCAACCCTAAGATCATCGTGGTGGTAGACGGAGCCCAGGCTGTACCGCATATGCCGGTTGACGTGCAGGACTTAGGCGCGGATTTTCTGGTTTTTTCCGGACACAAAATGCTCGGGCCAACAGGCATCGGCATATTATGGGGAAAACAAGAATTATTTGAGAAAATGCCGCCTTATCAATACGGAGGGGACATGATCAAAGAGGTGGCAATTGAGAATACAATTTATCAAGACGCCCCTTGGAAATTTGAGGCAGGAACGCCGCATATTGCTGGTGTCATTGGCTTGAAAGAAGCCATCCGCTATCTGCAAAAAATTGGCATGCATAAAATCCATAAGCGTGAACAAAAACTATTAGCTGATGCGCTAAAAAGGTTACAAGAAGAATTTGGCGATAATATTACTGTTTTGGGTCCACAAAAAAGTCAAGATAGAGCCGGAGTGATGGCTTTCCGGTTGGCCGATTTTCACCCGCATGATATAGCACAGATTTTGGATGAAAGCCATATAGCAATCCGCGCCGGTCACCATTGCGCCATGCCGTTACACACTTACCTAAAATTTTCAGCATCAGCTAGAGCCAGCTTTTATATTTATAATAACGACGCGGATATTGAGAAGTTAATCACCGGATTAAAAAAAGCGGAAAAAACACTAACAAAATGACTATTTATCAGGAAATTATTTTGGATCATTATCGGAGTCCGCGTAATTTTGGAATTTTAAAAAAACCCAGTCGACAGGTGGCGGTCGCCAATCCTTTATGTGGCGATAAGCTAGAATTTACCGTAAAAGAAGAAAAGGGAGTAGTAAAAAAAATCGCTTTTCAAGGAGAAGGTTGCGCTATCTCAATTGCTGCTGCCTCGTTGACTACGGAGCATGCTCTGGGGAAATCGAAGGAAAAATTGCAAAACCTCGACAAAAACCTTATATTAAAATTACTGGGGATTAATCTATCGCCAAACAGAGTAAAATGTGCGCTCTTGGCTTGGGAGGGATTGAAAAAAGTGGTAAGTGATTAGTTATAATTTTTTCAAAATTCAAAGTTTTGAGATTTGAGTTTATTTAATATGTCTGATCAACCGCTGAAAGATACTCAACATCCTTCGGGGCCAGTGATGGTTCGTAAATTAAAAGTAATCGTGGAGAGAGATTTATGCATTGGTGCAGCAACCTGCATTGCCATTGCCCCCAATACGTTTGTCTTGGATTCCGAGGCCAAGGCCATTATTTTAAATACCATTGATAAAGACACTGATGAGGTAATTATTGATGCAGCGCGCGGTTGTCCGACAGCCGCAATAATTATTGAAGACGATCAAGGTAACAGGATTTTTCCTAAGTAGAGCTCTTCGGCCAAAGCGAAAAGATAATTAGAAAAGAATATTAAAGTAGAATAATCTATATGAAATTTTCCTGGAAAATAGGTGGTGAAGCGGGTTTTGGCATTATGACGATTGGTCTTTCATTTTCCAAAATCGCCACCCGCCTGGGTTATCAAATTTATGACTATAACGAATACCCCTCCCTGATCCGTGGTGGGCATAACACCTATGAAGTGGTGGTGTCTGATCAGAAAATAAGCGCCGGCAGGTGGGCGATAGATTGTTTAGTTTGTCTTAATAAAGCCACTTTCGATCTGGATAAACATCGCCTGACACCTGCCAGCTTAGTTGTGTATGATCCTGAGGAGTTTGAGCCGGAAGGCAATTATCAGAAGATTCCGGTTCCCTTTAAAAAATTCAAAAAAGAGTGGCAAGTGCAACAACTTATGGTCAATACTATTGCGCTTGGCGCAAGTCTGGCCTTACTTGGAGGGGAACTACAGTTTTTCTACGACCTGATAAACCAACAGTTTGGTAAAAAAGGACAAGAAGTAATCAACTTTAATGAAAAATTAGCCAAAGTCGGCTTTGACTATGTTCAAAAAGCATTCCCAAATCAGATAAAACCGTTATTGATTAAAAGAGAAGCTTCTCAAAAGTTGGTGATGGTAGGCAATGATGCCTTTTCACTGGGAGCGGCAATAGCTGACTGCCGTTTTTATGCGGCTTACCCAATGACTCCTTCTTCTACGGTTTTGACCACTTTAGCGAGCTGGCAAAGCCAAACGGGCATGGTGGTGCGCCACTCCGAAGATGAACTGGCAGCTGTGAATACGGCGCTTGGGACAGCATTTACCGGAGTCAGATCGGCCGTTGGCACTTCGGGCGGTGGTTTTGCTCTGATGACTGAGGCGCTTTCGTTTGCGGGTATAGCCGAAATTCCGCTCGTGGTTTATCTTGCCCAGCGTCCGGGACCGGCTACCGGTATGCCCACTTGGACAGAGCAGGGCGACCTGCTTTTTGCCGTATTTGCCGGTCATGGAGAGTTTCCAAAAATTATCCTTGCTCCCGGCGATGTGGAAGAAACGGTGATACTCACCACAAAAGCCTTTGACTTGGCAGATATCTATCAGACGCCGGTTATTGTGATTACCGACAAGTCGCTTGCTGAGTCGCATCTCAGCCTGGAAAAATCAGCAGTGCAAACATTTATCTCCAAATATAAACCTGACTATGGAAAAATAATTAAACGGGCTGACAGTTTGCCCTATTTAAGATATCAACTTACACCAGACGGTATCTCGCCCCAACTGATTCCCGGACAAAAAGGAGTATTTTACCAAGCCAATTCCTATGAACATCTGGAAGATGGTCATACAACAGAAGATGCGGCAGCAAGGGTAGCGCAAGTGAAAAAGCGAAGTCAAAAGACAGTAACTTATCTGAAAAATCATTTTCACGCACCGGCAGTTTATGGAGATATGGCGCAAGCCAAGGCGGTTTTTGTTTCTTGGGGAGGCAATAAGGGCGTTATTGTTGAAGCTCAAAAAATTTTATCTGATCAGGGTTTGGCGACAGCATTTATCCATTTTACCCACCTGTTTCCCATGGACGTTTCGCAGGTAAGCGCTCTTTTTAACAGCAGTCGCCGTTACGTTTTAATAGAGAATAATTCTCAAGCCCAGTTTGGACAGTTACTAAGAATGCAAACAGGTATTGATATTAAAGAAAAAATATTGAAATACGACGGCCGGCCTTTTTGGCCGGAAGAAATTGCTCAGTATCTGATATCCCAGAAGTAATAGTGGCAAAATGGTCTATGACTCAGACCAGGATTAATTAAAATTTTTGTTTCCATTTTCAACATGATAGATTCTCTAAGTTTTGATGCCTATACGCCCACCTGGTGTCCGGGCTGTGGTGACTGGTCAATCCGTATTGGCATTAAGACCGCCCTGACGCAACTTGGGTATGATCCTTCCAAGGTCTTTATTACCTTTGATATCGGTTGTTCCGGCAACATGAATGACTTTCTCAGTGGTTATGCGATGCATACTTTGCATGGCCGAGCTGTTCCTTCGGCTATCGGAATGAAGATTGGTAATCATAACGTCAAAACAATCGTCATTGGTGGAGACGGCGGAATATATGGCGAGGGAGGTAATCATTTTCTTCATGCTTGTCGTGGTAATCATGATGTAACGGTAATTGTGCATGACAACATGGTCTACGGCTTAACTACCGGTCAGGTCGCCCCGACTGCTAAAAAGGGCTATAAGTCCAAATCCACACCGCTTGGAATTATTGAAGTGCCGCTTAACCCTCTGGCTTTGGCCGTCAGTCAGGGCGCGACCTTTGTTGCCCAGGCTTTTGCCGGTGACCTGAATAATGTCATTGACACGGTAAAAAAAGGTCTGCAGCATCGCGGATTTTCTCTTATAAATCTACTTCAGCCCTGCGTAACTTTTAATAAAATCAATACGTACCAATATTATCTAAAACATGTCTACAAACTGCCCGGTGAATACGATAAGTCCAACCTAAAAGAAGCGATGAACAAAGCGCTGGAAGTAAATGAAGAAAAGTTTCCGCTGGGTGTTTTATATCAGGCGGAAAAACCGACTTTTCATGAGCAACTGCCCCAACTGGTTGGCAATATGCCTTTGGTTGATAGGACAAGATATACAGCATTTGACCCACTGATAAACGAATTTATTTAATCATTCTTACTGTTTTTTTACCGATTTTTGCTGATTTTTGCTTGACATTTAGCAAACGATTATTTATACTGCTAAATATGACCTTTCTAATGAATCCTCCTAATAACCAAACTTATCCTATTGTAGCAGTCCGAGACGGCATTGTGTTTCCCAATACGGAAAATGTTTTAGTCTTTGGGCGGCCAAAAAGTGTCGATGCCCTAAATGAAGCGTTGCATACTAACAAAAAGATTGTCTTAGTGATGCAAAAAAATCTCAATCAAGATGATCCCAAATACGAAGACTTATATAGCGTTGGAGTGGTGGCAGAGATTGATAAAACAGTATCTGGAGAAAAAGGCCAGATCAATGCGTTGGTTAAGGGAATTGAGAAGGTCAAGATAGTCAGTTTAGTAAAGAAAGAACCTTTTTTTATCGGGCGAGTTGAGACAATAAAAGATAAAAGTTACGAGGATGAGGAGACTTTGGCTTTGGTAAAATATATCTCCAACCAAATTAAAAAAGCTATTAACCTGGGTAAAACCATTGACTTTGTTTTCTTAATGAATATTTTGAATATCTCCACTCCTCTTAATTTTTCCAATCAGGTGGCAATGGTGCTTGATATCAAGACTGAAGAGCGACAAGAACTTCTTGAAGAAAACGATCTGAAAAAACGCCTGGCCAAAGAGGTGAATTTTATAAACAAAGAAATTAAAGTTTTAGAAATCGAACACAACATCTCCGACAAAACGCAGCAAAAATTTGAGCGAAACATGAAAGAGACGTTCTTGAGAGAGAAAATGAAAACCATTGAAGAAGAGTTAGGGGGTAAAGGCGAAGAACGCGAAATTCATGATTTTAAGGAAAAAATTAAAAAAGCTAATATGCCTAAAGAAGTGCAGGATAAAGCCGTTAAGGAGCTGAAGCGCCTGGTCCAGATGTCGCAGTATAATCCGGAATCTTCTTATATTCGTACTTATTTAGATTGGCTCGTTGAGATACCTTGGAATATTCCAGACAGCGGTAATATCAACATCGCTTCTGCAGAAAAGATCTTAAACGAGGATCATTACGGCTTAAAAAAAATCAAAGAAAGAATTTTGGAGTTTCTGGCGGTGATGGAACTAAAAAAAATCAAGGATCAAAAAGCCCAAAAAGCAAATCAGGAAAAATCTGAATTTAAAAAAGAACGTCAACCGACTATTCTTTGTTTTGTTGGGCCGCCGGGAGTGGGAAAGACGTCACTGGGCAGGTCGATTGCCCGGGCTCTTAATCGTAAATTTATCAAAGTTTCCCTTGGCGGAATCAGGGATGAAGCGGAAATTAGAGGGCACAGACGCACTTATGTCGGCGCTTTGCCCGGACGAATCATCCAGGGCGTCAAACAGGCTGGATCAAAAAATCCGGTATTTATGCTTGATGAGATCGACAAAATGGGCCGGGATTTTCGCGGTGATCCGTCATCAGCCCTGCTTGAAGCTCTTGATCCGGAGCAAAACCATGCTTTTTCTGACCATTATCTTGAGGTGCCATACGACTTGTCCAATGTCTTTTTTATAACTACGGCCAATATTTTAGATACGGTTCCTGACGCTTTACTTGACCGGTTGGAAGTGATTCATTTTGCCGGTTATACCGAAGATGAAAAATTTAATATCGGCAAAAATTACATCATCAAAAAGCAGTTGGAGATGCATAATCTGACGTCTGAGGAAGTCAAGATCACCGATGAAGCTCTAAAAAAAATCATTAGGCTTTACACCCGTGAAGCCGGAGTACGCGAGTTAGAAAGGCAGATCGGGACGATTTTAAGAAAAATTGCCCGACAGGTGGTGGAAAATAAGTTTATCAGCAAAACGGTTGGCATGACTGATATTGGTAGATATCTTGGGCCTTATAAATACTCCGCTCAGATGATTGAAGAAAAAGATACAGTGGGAATTTCTACCGGTTTAGCCTGGACTCAGGCGGGTGGTGATATCCTGTTTATTGAGGTGGCGGTAATGCCCGGCAAGGGAGGTTTGACTCTTACCGGACATTTGGGTGAAGTGATGAAAGAATCTTGTCAAGCGGCTCTTTCCTATATCCGCGCGCGATGGGAAACATTTGGTCTTAGCCGCGATTTTTTTAATCATATTGACGTTCATGTTCATGTGCCAGAAGGCGCGGTGCCAAAAGATGGACCGTCAGCCGGAATTGCCATAGCCACGGCTATGGTCTCGGCTTTAACAAAAATTCCGGTCAAAAGAGAGGCGGCAATGACCGGTGAGATCACATTAAGAGGCCGCGTGATGGAAATTGGCGGGATGAAGGAAAAAGTGATTGCCGCTCACCGCGCACAGATCAAATCAGTAATTATCCCTATCGAAAATAAAAAAGATCTTGAAGACATCCCCAAAAAAGTGCAGAAAGACTTGAAGTTTATCTTTGTGGCCAATGTCGATGAAGTGTTGAAAGTGGCTTTAGCTTTTCCCGAAAAAAAAGTCCATTTTCCCGATATCCAAAAAGAGTATGCTACTTTGCAACCATCGCGCCAAAACGAAGAAAAAATTCCCCGCAAAAACAGGGTTAATTAAACTTTTATCCCAAGGACAATCTGTCTAACAGAATGTAAGAGGTTATATATCAGATAAAGTTTTTGGTTAATAATTAAGTCAAAACTACCAGCTAATTTCGTAAACTGCCCGCCGTAACCTTCCTTAAAACGGGTAAAACCAGACCAGCTGTCCGAGTTATCGTAGCCAGGAGGCAGTGAACCCCATAGATCAAATTTTTTTGCTCCCAGTTTTTGGCCCAAGCGAATTGCCTCCCACATTAGCAGATTGGCTCCCATTACGTTTCGATGCTCCAGCGATGAACCGCCGTATGGATAATACAAAATATGATCGAAATAAAACAGTTCGTAAGCGGCGATAGGCTGGCCTTGGAAGTAGGCAATTAAGATATGAACGATCTCATTTCTCAATGTTTCCCAAATAATCTTATGATAGTGTGGCGAATGGCCAAAATATTTCTGGCGTTTTGTTGTCTCAAAATAAAGACGGGAAAATATGGCAAATCCCTTGTCGTTTGACTGTTCTATTATGGTCACCCCTTTTTTTTGGGCCAGACGGATGTTGTAGCGGGTTTTTGATTTTAGGTTGTTAAATAAATCTCCCTCTGTTTTTTGCAGGTCAAGTATCTGGGTAAAGAGCGGAAATAAAGGGTGAGGAGAAGGACGTAGCTCTTTTAGGACATTTCTGTTAGTTTCATAGGGCTCGATTTTAAAGAAAATGATACCGTTTTTTTTACCATAGTCTTTCAGAAAGTCGATTACAGGCTGAGAAGGTTGACTTGAGCGGGGTAGATAACCGATACACCAAGGTGAAAAAGGCAGAGGATGCAGCGTTAACTGAAAAACATTAACTAGTCTATCGCGAGCAAATTCACCAAGACGCATGACGGTTAATCCCATTTTTTGTCTGGCCTCCCCCCACTGCCAAGACTGCAAAGGGTGATGGGCAACGGCATTATACTCGTCTTTATTAAAATCGTCAGCTATGGGCTTTATCATCATAAGGAATATTACTAAGAACTTCCAAAGTCTCTTTCGCGCATTTTTCCCAAGAAAATTGCTTTAAGCGCTCGTGTCCTTTTTTGATCAAACTGGTTTTTAGACTGCTCTCGGATTTTAACCTTATCAAGTCTTCCAAAAGATCCTGGCTGTCTTTGGGGTCAAAATACAAACAAGCGTCGCCACCAACCTCCGGTAAACTGGCACTGTGCGATGAGATTACCGGGCAACCATAAGACATCGCCTCAAGAAGCGGAATACCAAAACCTTCGTAAAGCGAGGGGAATACAAAACAAAAGGCGTTGCGATAAAGAATCGCCACCTCGCTGTTTGGAAGATAGCCTGTGATCACGACATGATCTTCTAAACCCTTATGTTGAATTTCGAAGAATATCTTATCATAAAGCCAACCTTTTTTACCGGTCAAAACCAGTTTAAAGTGTGGATACAAGGCGTAAAATCGGGAAAAGGCATCAATCAGCGTGGTCAGATTTTTTCTTGGTTGAAGCGTACCGACAAATAGCACATACGCCTCTTTTTGCAGATGGTAACTTTTTAGCACAGGCGACTGCTCTGGTGGGTTTATCGGTTTATCAAAACCGTTGTAGATTACCCGGACGTGATCATCATTCAAATGATAAAATTCGGCCAGGTCTTTTTTAGTAGTTTTGGATACGACAATTATTTGGCTGGCTTTGCGTACGGAGTAAGCTGTCCAGTTTATTAGTTTATATAAATCATTACGGAGAAATTCATCGGGGAAATAAAAATAGGAAAGGTCGTGAATAGTCACCACAAGCGGTACCGGTAAAAATCGCGGTGCATAATGGGCCGGTGTAAAAAAAATATCGATCTTTCGCCTAAAAAACAGGTCAAGCGGTAAAAATAGTTGGGACCATAAGAAAGATCCTGGAATGACCCGATATTTATAAAAGGTGTTTTCCGTAGGCATATGGGAAAGCGGCTTTTGCCGTAAGTAGATGATAAAGCCAAGTTTTGGGTTAGCTTGTTTTTGAAAATAACGCAGTAGCTGCTCTGCGTATATGGAAACACCGACCTTTTGAGCGACATTGGCCTCGTTACCGTCTATTCCAATAACCATAGGTGTGTTTTACTGATTGTTGATAAGTGTAGCAATTAATGTTTGGTAATATCGGTCCCAGGAAAATTTTTGGCTCTGGATTAATCCTTTTTGACTCATTTCTTTTCTTAAGGTGGCATTTTCAAGAAGTTTAGTCAAGGCTTTCTCTATGGAGTTTGAGTCCAGTGGATCAAAAAACACAGCTGCATTTTCGCCGATCTCTTTTAAAGAAGAAGTATTGGATAAAGCCACAGGAATCCCTAATTTCATGGCTTCAACCGCCGGATAGCCAAAACCTTCCCACAAAGAAGGCATCACAAAAAACAGGCTTTTGGCATAAAGAGCACACAGTTTTTCATCGGCAACATATCCCAGAAATCTGACATTAGGATTTTTATTATTGATTGATAGCACCTTTCCCCAACCTTCAGCACCCACAATCACCAAGTCAACATCTTGCCTATTTAATTTTCCAAAAATTTCAATTAAACAAGATAAATTTTTTCTCGGTTCAATTTTACCAACAGTTAAAATATAGGGTTTATTAAGCTTAAAAGCGGAAAGGGTGCTGTTAATTAATGTTTGGTCAGGATGCATAACTTCCACGCCCGGGTAATTAAGCGTAATTTTATCTTTGCTCGTCTGAAGAAGATTGATTAAATCGTTTTTTGTGCTTTGAGAGTCGGCAAAGATCACCCGTGATTCATCTTTTATCCAATGTAGGCGTTTTTTTTGGACGTTCAGGATTTTTTTAGTAACAGTTTCGGGATAGCGGATGAAAGCAAGATCATGGACAACAGTGGCTTTTTTGCAGTGGGCAGGTGGTTCGGTCCAGTCTGAGCTGATAAACCAGTCCAGCTTACCAGTGAAGTTTTCGATAGGCAAAATATGCAGGCGGTTCCAAAAAAATGAAAGTAAAGAGGGGGGAAATGGCATCTTGACCAGTTTATGTTGGGATACCAGAAGACACTTTTTGATAGAAGGCTCTAAATTTCGGCGAAAGGAGGAAAAAAAGAAGATCCAGTTATTTTTTTGGTCGTGTTTTAAAATTGAATCAAATAGGCCTTGAGTAAACCTGGCAACTCCGGTTCCCACATAGGTAATCTGCGAAATATCTAAACCAATGGTCATAGATTTTTTTAATTTGTGATCTGTTGATAAGCGATTTCTAATTGTTTAGCTAAAGACGGCCAGCTGTATTTTTGCTTAACCAAAGAAAAGGCCTGTTTTTGGATATGATAATATAAACTGTGATTTTTAATCGCCAGCAAGATGTTATTGGTAAAGTCATCCAGAGATTTGGCTGTCAAGACATGCTTTTTTTCTTCAACACCCAAGCCTTCAATTCCAATCAGGGTGGAGATAACGGGAAGTCCGGAAGCCATCGCTGCTAGTATCTTAAGACGGGTACCGCCTGGGCCAAAGATGGGCGAAACAAACAACGTGGCTTCGCTATAAAGTTTTTTAACAGTAGCTGTATCGTCGGGGGCGATATTGATAATTGCAATTTGATTTGTTTTCTCAATTTTTATTTTATTGGTTGTATTTTGACCAGCGATAATCAACGAGATATCTGGGACTTGTTTTTTGATCTGGGGAAAAATTTTATTGATCAGATATTCGGCTGCCTCGACGTTTTGCAGCCAGTAAAAATTGCCCATAAACAGCAGCTTAGGCTGGTTGAACTTTTTTTCAGGCAAACTGTCAACAAACATCTCGTCACCGGCGCCATTGGGAATCACGACCGGATCGGCTAAGGGGGCAATTGACTGAATGGTCTTTTTGTCGGTATCAGAAACAGTGGCGACCAGCGAGGCTTTTTTCCAATAATGTATTTCCCAGGCACGTAATTTGAGAATGTCCAGCACCAGTCCGAGTTTGATGATAAAAGGTAAGTGGGAGATAAAATGCTGATAGACTTTAAACTCTATTGTCTGTTCAACAAGTAAAATTGGGATGCTGGTTTTGGGGATGTGCGGCATGATATAAAAGGTTTCCGCATGGATGACATCAAAGCGTTCTGTTTTTAACAGTTTCTCGATGGTTTTTTTAGCCTCGACAGAATAATTGCGCACTATTAAAAAAGGCAAGAAAGAAAAAATGGAACTTAGGATATTACCCAGTTGCCAGGGCTTTTCGGCTCTTTTACATAGATAGATATTTTTACAAAAAGACTTCAGGTGTCTGGCATATTCCTTTTCTTTCTCGTTTTTGTATAAAGACACAAGGGTAATCTCATGATTTTGACTGAGGTATTTTAACAAGTAAAGCGTTCTGATTTGGCCTCCGGAAGCAGGCGGATATGGTAAGTAAGGAGTCAACATGAGAATCTTCATAAAATGAGTTGGTCAAATTCAGAGTGAAATCAGAGTAAACATATTAGTTTCCACCACTACCTGGTACCCTTCAGCTTTCAGATTAGCGACTGATTCTTGGTTGGCGGTAATCAGGTATTTATAGCCCATTGCGCTAAATTCAGCCGGTGTTTTATATATAGCTGGTGAACCACGGCGATTAGCCAAATAAAGAAGGGTAGTGTCACCATTTCGGTCGGTGACAATTCTGTCATTTTCGTTGGTCAGCGATGAAATAATCTTGGCTTTTTGGATGAGATCGTTTGGGTAGATATAAAAGTCGCGGACTTTATAAAAAGAGAAAGCAAAGCCGGCCGTAAAAAAGATCGCAATCAGCAGATAAGTCAGCGCGGGATGAAGCAGATATTTACCCTGAGATATAAGAAAGGCTACGCCTAAGCCTACCATAATTGCCACCGGCGGCAGAATAATGGTCTGGTAATACTCATGCTGGACATTTCCTCCCTGGAATGTAAAAAGATAGATTACACAGGCAAGTAATATTACATGTAAAAGATATTTTTTTGTCTTGGCAACCAAACCAAGAAAAAAGAATACTGAAAGATAGACCCCGAAAATACCAATTCCCAGACGCTCGAAGAATATCCAGCGGAAAAAAGCCGGTTTAAAAAATATTTTTTTCAAACCCTCAAAAGTATTGACGGATGTAAACAGCCAGTCGTTATAAGGTATGCCTTCTGGATACTGCTTGATATACAGGCGCCATAAGACAAAAGGTAGGAGCGTAAGGATAAAGTATAGATAAACATCTCCCTTTTTCCAGATAGACCATTGATGTTTTTGTGCAAATAGGTAAAGCAAAGGCAGGCCGTAAAAGATGACAGTTGGTTTAATAAGTACTGCAACAGCAAAAGACAAAATTGACAAAAAATAATATCCAAAAGGTGTTGATTTACTTTTGGCGCCGGTAGTCTGATAGAGAAATAAGATTGCCATAAAGGCAAAAGCAACAGCGGTTGTTTCCGGAAGCACAACACGGGAAAAAAAGACAAAAAAAGGCATCACCGCATAGGTGATGGCAGCAAAGGAAGCAGCGGTTCTCCCGGCTTCTTTTTTAGTCAGATAATAGATGACAGCAATAATCACCAGTGAAAAAAAGACGGTTGTCAACCGGCCGTAAATCTCTACCGGAAATATTGGCAAATAGCGGTACAAAAGCCCAAACGCGGCACTATAAAGCGGGAATTCTACCATCCGCCAGCCGTTTGGATTTTCTTTACCGGATTCAATACTGGAAAGGTCGTCATAGCGCGGATGGAGAAGATCAAAACCCAACTTATTAAAATTGCGGGCCACTGCCGCTGTGTCGACCTGTCGCCAGGAATGAAGGTCGGCCAGAGGAGTATTGATTTTGTATAAGCGAAAGGCAAAAGCCACGATCAGTATCGCAAGCAAAATTAACAAATCGCGCTTAGCCGAAAATTTAGATATTGTCATTAATTATTTTAGATTTGGTAACAACAATTAAGCAGTTTTAGAATAGGATTTCATTACCGGTAAAATTTTTTCCGTCGCAATATATAGACCAGACATAAGCCAGATAGTATAAGCCACCTTTGAAGCCTCAAAAACATCGATATACGTTGCGTTAATGAGAATACCCAACATACCAAATACAAATCCCAACAAAATCGTTTTTTCATCACTGGCCGCTTTTCGGCTACGTTTCCAGACATTGAGAATAATCATTCCGTTTATGAGCATGAATAGACCGGCACCCAAAGCCCCGGTTTCACCCAACCAGCGAAGATAGTCGTTGTCTGTTGATTCAGTGATTGAGGAAGGACCTTTACCAAGAATGGGGTTTCTCATAAAAGCGCTAAAGGCTCGCGGCCATTCAACTTGAAGACGGGTGGAAACAGAGATGTCGGTCGTGAACTTATCAAGCGGGATTAGTGAACGAAACTGTTTTTCCACCTTAGCATCAATCTCTAGCCCAGTTAAATTTTTACCGGATAAATCGGCTTCTTTAATAATGCTTTCGCGGATCTGTTCTTTAGCTTTGACAGCATCAATACTTTTATCTTTTGCTTGAGCGGAAGAAGCAGTTTTACTGGAGCTGACATTTCCCACCTTGCCAAAAATATAGTCACCGGGGGGCAAATCATCAGGTCTCATGTCTTTGGGAACAAAAATCTTATTAGTCAAAGGATCAACATAGATTTTTTGATAGGTAAAAGTGCGGGAGATGCGTTTAGTCAGGTTAGCTGATAGAGGAGTAAGAACAGCTGTCAAAATCAGGACAAATATCAGTAGACGGAATTTTTTTTGATACAACAAAAAAGCGACGGTCGAGATGATATACGCGCCATAAGAAACTCGGGAAGCAGACAGAATAATCGTCAGTAATGCCAGAGTAAATAAGACCAGATATTTTTTTTGATTTTTCGCAATAAACATACTAAGTGTGACAGGAATCAATAAGACCAGGTAAGCGGCTAAATCGTAGTGTCCGGCAAATGTCGACGAGATGCGGGCGTAAGCATCAAGATATAGCAGATAACCTTTAGCGTATTCGGGGTTCATGGTCTGGACAGCCGGCCAACCTAAAAATTTTTGTCCGATTCCATAGACACAAACCAGAGCCAATACGATAAAAATAGTTTTAAGATAATAATAAAAGTCTTTTTTTGATTTGGGTATCGAGGCGGCTATAAAAAAAACAACCATATACTCCACCCTCCGTAGGGCGTTAAGCATGCCGACATTGGCAATTTCAATGGTTTTTTGAACATACATACCATACCAGAAAGAGAGAAAAACGCTCAACCAAAACAAAATGAATAGCGGTAAGTATTTGGTCCAAAGCGTCACTTTTCTTCTTAAAAATTGGATAAAAAAGACGATTACAAACGCAGCCACAATCAAATCATCTACACGGATTGCGATATAGGTGTAATTGACGTTTTTAAGGGGCAGTTTCGGATAAAGGGGCATCAAAAAAATAAATAAAGTCAGAAAAATCTTAAGAAGATTTTCGTCAAGCCATTGTAGCGATTTGATAAGCTTTTTCATATGTTTGGATCAGGTATTGATTTTTGGTTAGTTGCCCGATAATAATCGCAACTCGTGCTTTAAATTGTAACATAAGCCGGAGTAAAAAAATAGAAATCGGCCATTGATGTTTGTGGTAAAAATACAAATAGCCTTTATAAACCTGGAGGATAGGATATGTCCGTTGACTACTTGAAGCTGAACCCAGGTGTACAAAATGCGCTTCCGGGTAAAAACAGGAAGTAAATCCTAGTTGTTTAGCCCGGTATAACAGGTCAATTTCCTCCATATACATGAATATCTTTTCGTCAAAGCCGAGACATTTTTCAAAATAGGGTTTTTTAGTGAGAATACAGGCGCCTGAGACCCAGTCTACTTTTTTTACGGAATTTGGGGAATAGCGCGTCAAACCGTAATAGTCGCCCTTTAGAAAAAGGAAAGCAAAAACCACCGGTAGCGTAAAAAAAGGGCCGCAGGATGCTTGTGCTGAGCGGTCTTGATTGAGTAGTTTTCCTCCAAAAAAATGTGCATCTTGACTTTTCTTGGCAAAAGATAAAAGTTTGGAAATAGCCTCATCTAGCACTATGACGTCTGAATTGAGAAAGAGCAGGTATTGTCCGCGAGAGATACTGGCGGCCAGGTTGTTGGCCCGGCTGAAGCCAAGATTTTTTTTATTATCGATAATCACAAAATTTGTAAGTTTTTTTTGAAGTTGATACAGTGCTTTTAGTGAACCATCAGTTGAACCGTTATCAGCTACAATCACTTCAAATGACAGCTTGATTTGGCCAAGGGAGCGGTAAATTGAGAGCAGGCAGTCCACAGTGATTTTTTGGGTATTATAGGAAAGCACGATGATTGAGAGCTCAATTGTGCTGTCTTGCGGATTGATTGAGTTCATGGAATATATTATAATCCATAACTGATAGCTAGCGGTAGGTTGGGTCCTCAATTTTGCCAGCATAGCTCAGAAATTGAGTAGTCGTTTCACCCGTCTGGCCAAAGTAGAGGCTGGGTAGCTCAGTGGTAGAGCAGTCGTTTCATAAGCGACGGGTCGTGGGTTCGAATCCCGCCCCAGCTACTTTGTACGACGGGCAGGTAAGCGATAGATCAGAGGTTCGTCCTGTCATGCGACAGGACGCCGCGTCGAATGACTGTGGCGAATCCTCTTGCTGGCACATCTGTCCGCCCCGTACCAGATCAAAGATAGTTTGACAGTTATAAATTTGTTATATTTTTAGTATAATATCAAAACTATGAAAATTATAGGCCTTAATATACAAACGGGTTTATTTACATCTGGATTTATTATATCTGATAAACTTGATGTTTCCTCTAAACTCACTAAGGAGACAGGAACTCTATTTGACGGTGATCCAATATTTTTACCATTACCTCCGGAAGCTCCACCTGAATTTCCTCGCCTTATACTAAAAAACAAAGACGAAACATATTCTTTTCAGGCTACCGCTACCCGATTTGACCTATTTTTTAATAATAAAAAAATGCCTGATTCAAAAACAATTGAAGTTGAGACATTGATAAAAAAATATGTAGATAATTTGAGATCTGTAGTTTCTGCAATTAAAAAGGTTTTTCAACCTAAAATTATTAGATTAGGATTTGTCTTAACTTTTCAATTTCAAGTGGATAATGCTGTTAAAATAATTAAAAATTCTTATATTAAAGACTTAAAATTTACAAAAAATAATAATGATCTTAATGCCGGTTTTTTAAATAAGAAAGAAATAAATAGGTTTAGCTCAAATATTTGGTTCAGAGTCAAGGCCGCAAAATTAAAAGAAGAAGATGAGTTTGGCAGAATTTTACTTGCATCATTTGATATCAATACTAGACCAGATATCGTTTTAGATCTAGATGAAGACAATATTATTGATTATATAAATTCAGCATGGAAATATCTTGATGATAATCTAAAAGTTTTTTTACCTAAATACTAAATACAATGAATCTGACAATGACTGATGAACTTAAATTGTCAGTGCGTTTACCATTAGGATTAGCCAGAGAAGAAAATTACAAAACGCATTTTTTACAGTGGTTTAAAAGATCGGAAAGTGAAGAAAGCGAAACACCGAGTTATTTTCTTGAAAATGAACAAAGTTTTAAGATTTTTTTAGATAATTCCAATCTCGAAGAAGATAAATATAAATTGCTTGAACGTTTTCGTTTTAATCCTACACAAGACGAGATTATTGATTCTCAAGAAGAATTCAAACAACAAACTTATCAAAGTAGTGCTATGGATCTTTCAAACAAAATAAGTGAGTTAAAAGATATTATTGGACAAGATTCTCTTAGAAAACTTCAACCTCAGCAGATGAGAAATATATTTAATACCATTAAGGAAACTTTAAGCCTTCTTCAGATTAATTCATGTCAAATTATTGACCAAAAAGAAATTGTTCGTTTTCTTGAAAAAAATATTGGAATAACTATTTTCTTAAGAGAAGCAGTAATTGAAATCCCAAAAATAATTAAAAATAAATTTAGTTTCAGATTGGAATTAAAAGAAGATCCTGAAATTAATAATTTATCTACATTATTTTTATTCATAGTTTGTAGAATTAAGCCTAACGTTGCTTTTAAGTTGCTTAAAAAAATAGATGAGTATTGGTATTTAAAGAAAGTTACCGATGTGAATAAATTTAATATAAATATAGAATTTGCATGACATGTTTTGATTGGAAAGGATATATCACCCTTGCTAAAAGATTGGCAAAAAATATAACAGATTCTAGTAAAAGATCGTCTGTAAGTAGAGCTTATTATGGTGTTTACTGTTTATCCCGAAATTATGCCATAAGTCAAGGTTTAGCAAATACAAGATCATCAAGAATGCATAGAGATGTTGCTACTTTTTATAATCAAAGGGCAGAAACAAGAATAATTGCAACGTATTTAGGAAGATTAAGAGATAATCGAAATAAATGTGACTATGATGATTCCGTTTCGAATTTGAATAACATTGTCATTTTATCTTTACAACAAGCAGATGAAATAGTAAAAAATCTACCTACATAATTTGGGAAATGACATTCACTTAAAATTTAATAATCTTTGATTTGAAATATTCAATTCTATTTTATAAATCTGATCAATTCTTCTATTACAGAGTTTGAAAGAAGTTAATCTAGCAATCAAAATTTGGTATCGAATTTTGTCCGCTAAGGATCATAAAAAACTATGATAATGGTTAAGTCGTTGTTTACACTAAAGGGTCAAGTTGAGCACCATTTGGGTCGGGGAAAAACTTTGGGATATCCGACAGCCAATATCGCGGTTACGCCTTCAACGTCTGAGGGCATTTACCTTGGCTGGACAGTAGTTGATGGCAAAAGATATTCTTCACTTGTTTTTATCGGCGCGGCTATCACTTTTGGCGAAACTGACAAGAAAGCAGAGGTGTATCTTCTTGATTTTCGGCAAAACCTGTATGATAAAAATATAGAAGTGAGTATAATAAAGAGGTTACGGGACAATATCAAATTTCCCTCAGCCAAAGCCCTTGTTAAGCAGATGAAAAAGGACGAACAGCAGGCGCGTGCTTTTTTTACAAATTATCAAGGTCGATAAACTATTTTTTTATGTATATGCAACAAATTCTTTATCAACCAGCGGAGGAGTTGCTGTACGAACAAGATATTTTTCGGACCGCTATCAATGGTCTTTTTTATGTCAAACACACAACTAATCGCGATGAAAGAGGATTTTTTTCCGAACTAGCCCGAATGCCTGAAATTGAAAAAGTGATCGGCCATCCCTTTCCGGTCAAACAAATCAATCAGTCAAGGTCTTCAACCGGTGTGGTGCGTGGCATTCATTCCGAAGACTGGAATAAATATGCGACAGTGACCAACGGCAAATGTTTTTGCGCTTTGGTTGATCTGAGGCCGGAATCACCGACTTTCGGGAAAAAAGAATATTTTATGCTAGGCTTTGATCGCGAGGCATTAGATGGCTCTTTATTTATTCCGGCACGGATTGGCAACTCGATGTGCGTAATGGAAGGTCCGATGGACTATCTTTATTTTGTTGATAAACTTTATCAAAACCGTGATGAAAAAGATGATCAGGTAATTTCGCTTTTTGACCCCGATTTACAGATACCTTGGCCGATACCGAAAGAGCGGATGATTATTTCAAACAGGGATAAGAATGCGATTACCTTAAGATCAAGATTTCCGGAAAAGTTTTAACAATAACCGTCATCTGTCTTACTGCTTTTACAGTCATTTCCAGTCGGGGTGGTAATATTTTTTACCTTTAAGGTTATCAGGCAGATATTCCTGTTCAATTTTGGCCGATGAGTTTTTTTCTTCAAGCCAAGGATAGCGCACGTGGCCTTTTCCATAGCCCAATTTTTTCATCACTTTATTCGCCGGATTTCGCAGGTGAAGAGGAATGGGATCGAGGCGCTCTTCATCAATGTCACTCAAGGCTTCACTTATGCCCATGGTTGAGGCGATGGATTTTTTAGCGGTGGCCAAGTATGTAGCGGTTTGGGCTAAGATAAGTGAAGCTTCAGGCATTCCCACCATATGCACGGCCTGCATACAGGCGGTTGTCAGGACCAGGGCAGTGGGCTGGGCATTGCCCACATCTTCTGAGGCAAATATCACCATCCGGCGGGCAATAAACAGCGGGTCTTCTCCGGATTTGATCATCCGGGCAAGATAATGCAGGGTGGCATCAGGCTGGCTACCGCGCATGCTTTTGATAAATGCGGAGATGGTGTCGTAATGAAAATCGCCTTTTTTGTCATAAAACACCGCCTTTCTTTGCAGGGCTTCCTCAGCTACTTTTAGAGTAATAGTTTTACTGATTGAAGCGGCCAGCTCAATAGCGTTGATAGCTGTTCGCGCATCGCCGTTAGCGTGTTTGACAATGTGTTTAAGGGCGTCAGGTTCAAAAGTAATTTTTTTATACCTGGCTGTCGCTCGTTTGGCGATAGTGACTATGTCGTCGTCTGAAAGGGCAGACAGCACGTACACGTGCGAGCGAGAGATTAGAGGTGCATTGACTTCAAAACCAGGGTTTTCGGTAGTGGCGCCAATTAAGGTGATCACGCCCTGCTCTACCGCCGGCAGGAAAGCGTCTTGCTGGGCTTTGTTAAAGCGGTGAATTTCATCGATAAAAAGAATCGTATTTTGCTGGAAGAATTTTTTACGCTGGTCCGCCTCAGAAATCATTTTTCGCACCTCGGCCACACCGCTTGTCACGGCAGAAAAAGGAACAAACAGCGCTTTGGTATAATGGGCAATTAGCCTGGCCAAGGTAGTTTTTCCGCTTCCAGGCGGCCCCCAGAAAATCATCGAATGTATATTGCCCGTCTCCAGCATCCGGCGGATTGGTTTACCGCGACCGACCAGATTCTCCTGGCCGACAAATTCATCCAATTTGTTTGGACGTAGTCTTTCAGCAAGTGGTATATCCATAATCTCATCTTACACTCATGTGGACAATTGTTCAATAGAAAAAATAGCTCACCGTTTCATGGCAGTTTTTTATGTAGCATCAAGGCATCGACACCCATTTTTAAGTATTTCCAATTACGGGGAAAAATAAAATTTTTATACATCGGTACCGATTTAAGAATCGTAAAATCAGTAATTTTTCCAAATCGACTGGCTCGGAAGCGTTGGATATCGTAAATTGTTTGTTTGCGAAAAACCAGTTCAGCCAGTATGCGGCCGATAATCGGTGCAAATTTAAAGCCGGTGCCGCAGAATCCACCAGCCAGATAGATATTTTTTAGACCGGGCAGCTCATCGACGATAAAATCGTTGTCAGGCGTCATATCGTAGTAATTATTTTCTTCTGCAACTTTTTTGATCTGATTTAATTGGGGCAGACAAAGGCGGATAAAGTCGCGATTGTTGAGGATTTGATCTTGCGGTTGCGGCGGGTATCAAAAGGTATTAAAATTAATTTTTGGAAACAGCAGCTGAAAGAATCTGTAAAACCGCACTCCTGTCGCGTGGGGTGATTTCCCCGCTTTTTATATATTCGAGCGAGCGGTTAAAAGCAGTTTCAAAATCATCACATTTCGCCTCCTTGAGTGCGCTTTCAATTTCAGTAAATTCAGCTTGAGTTAATAACTTTCGTAATTCCCTCTCCAATTGATCATAGACTTCCGGAATAAGAAATACCGGAGCGGCTGATTCCGGAAGTAGACTGGTATAGAGATTATAGATTTCCTGAACTCCGACAACACCGGTCGGGATAAAAGGAATGTTTATACTGGCGGCCATTCTGGCCATTTCGCTACCTTTGACATTCAGCACCAAAGGCGCGAGGCTATGGCTCATTACCTCAAAAAAATCAACTGCTCCGGCTGACTCGGGCGCCCAATGAACCAATATTTTCCCTATAAGTGAACTATCATTTACTTCTAATTCATCAATATATTTTTTTAATTGGTCAAAAGCAATTTTTCCCAGTTTGCCATAGCCGGCTTGAATAACAATACTCATATCCTCAGCTCGAATCAACTCTAAAGATGACTTAACTGTCTTTTTAAATGCACTCAGTTGTACCGGAGCAATACCGCTGGCAGTCAATACCAGCATCGGTTTTAAACCTTGTGAATTTTCTAATGCATTTTGTCGCCGTTTGGTAAGTTCTTCGACTCGATAAACCCCAGTTAGCGCGGGAAAGCCTTCAAGTACTGTAACATTGTCAGCTGCACCATCTCCCCAGAATTCTATCAGTTTACGTTTTCCAGTTTTGCTTTCAATAAATAAGGGGTGAGCGTCTGTATACCAATCACTGGCGACAATAGCATCGGTGGTCACTACTACGGCATTAAATTCTTCCGGAATAAGCGGAATGAAAAATGGATGAGGAATAATATGAGTAACCTTATTTATACTCGGGTTACTAGCAAGTGAGCGGAGATATTGACGATATTCTTTTCCAAATAAGATTTTTGCGAGACGCCTTAAACGATTTATTTCTTCTTTTGAGTTGCTTTGACGACCATGGAGTAAGTCGTGATATTGTCTAGGAAATATTCTTCTTAGTGTCTCAATTAACGGAGTATATGCATATCTACCTTCCTTAAATTTTTCTAAATCAGTCACCATTCCTTTGGCTTCGGCCTCCTTTAACGACTCATTAGCGTATTTATCAAAAAGCGCTTTCTCAAACTCACTGGTTTTTGGTGTAGGGGCTTCCTGATAGTCGAGTTCACCAACTCTGTTGACGTCTGTTTGGAAACCAAGTATCTTAGCTGCAAACGCTATTGCTGCCTCAACCCGGGCATGTCCCAAGCCGTTTGGTAAGGTATGGCCTATAATTTGCGTAAGAGCATTTTTTTGGCTGTCGTAAAGACTTTCAGGAATGGGTACTTCGCCTAAGTAGGCTCCATGAAGGAGATCTTTTCTTAATTGATCTAAATACGGTTTGCCTAATCGGCTGTCTTCGCCTAACCATCTGGCATAATCACATCCCAATTTCATTAATGCTCCTCGAATATCGCCTTCCCGTCCGGGAATATTTGAGAATTGCGGCTCGACAAAGGCTCCTGGCATTAAATTTCGCCTAAAAAGTTCTTTCATATTCAAACTCTCCAACCGTACCATAAGATTCGAGAACAAATAACAGCTTAAAATACAATCAAAAAGTAGCGTATAGCATACATATTCTTAAGGGAAAATACGCATTTTTTATGTATTATACCAGTTTTTTTTGAAGAAGGAGTTTTAGGGTAGTTCTAAGGATCTAAATCTACATTTATTATTTTTTCGACTGCTCATGGGCGTAGAGTGTCACGTAACTATTTACGGCGGAACTAAAGATGGCACCGGAGTAAAAAACGCCAAATTAAGAGCGATAATTCTTAAGTTGCCCGGATTATGATAATGGGCCGACACTTGAACTTTTTCAATACGCGGAAATAATTACTAGCGAGACATCGGCAAAAGCCAATAAAAAGGGACTCGGGCAGAGGTAACAAATAAAGTGTTACAAAACCGAGGCAGGAAATTAGGCGAGTTAGCAATTAAAGAATTTAAAAGCGGGACATTAACTTTTATTTATGTTACCGATCCAGAGGGAAATATAATTGAAATTCAGAGCTGGAGAAGTAAATAAATCTCTGTTTTACAAGCATAGGTTCTAAAACGAAGTGGACAAATTGATTTAGGATAAAGGTATTATTCGGGGAAATAGCATGGCAGGCTTAGAACAAAAAGTTAGGCAATTTTCCGTAACTCTTTTTTCAAACCGGGAATATCTTTCTCTATAACCTCCCAAACTAGATCTAAGTCAACTCCAAAGTATTCATGGATTAGAAAATCTCTCATACCTGCTATTTTTTTCCATTCAATGTCAGGAACTTGTACCCTAAATTCATCAGACAGATTTCTTACGGCTTCACCAATGACTTCAAGACGTCTTATTACGGCATCCTGAAGTTGTTGATTAATCAAGAAGTCTTCTTTACTAATACCATTTGTGTATTCTTCAAGTTTCCGGATGCTGTCTTTTATATGTTCGATGAAAACATGAGGGTCTTTTCTCATAAGATTTTAAGTTGGTTCTTTAATATAGAACTTTTAAGAAGAGGAATGATTGAGTTATAGGTTATTACATCAAATTTTTTATTTAATTTTTCTTCGAGGTCTTGTTGTAATCCAATGAGATCAAGTAAACTTTTACCTTTCTCCAGCTCAACCAATAAATCAACATCGCTTGTAGTTTTATTGTCCCCACTTACATATGAACCAAAAAGTGACGCTCTTTTAACGGGATGAGTTTTAAGAACAATCTTTATGTCATGTACTAATTGTTCTACAGTATTTTGGGTATTTGTCATATGACACTATTATATACCGTTTTCAGATGAAATTGCAAAAAATATTCAATCTTTCAGCGATAATATCGAATACTCGTGGGATAGCCTACAAAACACGGTCTTGATTTCTGCTCAACTTATGTTCGCAAAATCAACAAAGAGTGGTATAAAATATGCTTATGTTAACTACTATCCTTTCCGATTTTTCGCGGGTGATATTCAATCCGAAAGATAAAAATTACACAGGGACGCTTAATGGCCTTTATAAAGAATTACTGGAAGCTACAACACCGTTTAACTTTTTCGACTATTTCGAGTTCAATGAGGATATACTCGATCTTTACTCATCCTTAAAAGATAGATATTTGATTAATGTTTTTACTACCGGGACAATCCAAAGTGCACCGGAAGTAAGGCAAAAAATCGGATTGATTTTTGATAATATTTTTTCAGCAGAAGAATACCAGCTTGATAAAAAACAACCGGAAGCCTATTTATTTATCGCTAAAAAATTAAACAAGGGGCATGCTGAAATAATCTATATCGACGATGAGATTACAAATATCCAGGCCGCCAAAAAAGCCGGACTGGCGGTTATTCTTTACCAAGATTTTGGGCAGTTAAAGTCGCAACTAGCCAAAATTCTCGAACAATAAGCATCTCCAATTACTTTTGGCTTTTAAATAATCAGCATATCCTTTCGTTTTGTTTGAGAAGTGGTAAAACGGAAAATCATTTTAGGTTCTTTTTAAAATATCGTATTTGATAGACATAGGTAGTTTACTTTAAAAATAACTGATGTTATGATGTAGTCATCATGAGTCAACAACTTATAACTATAAAAGAAGCAAGCCAATGGGCGAGCGAATTACTTAAACGGGATATCAATGAATCTAATATCTCATATTTAGTGCAATATGGTAAAGTAAAAAAATATAATGGAGGCAATTCTATTTATGTGGATATCAACGATCTAAAAAATTACTACAACTCATATTTTGGTAAAAGAGAAATCAATTGGAAAAAAAGACTAGGAGATGATTTAAATTGGGCGTTATCTTTCGATAATTTACGCGAGAAAGATACGACAAAACACGTTCACCGTTTGCACCCTTATAAGGGTAAATTTATTCCTCAACTTGTCAAATACTTCATCGATGACCACGTAGATGATTTTAAAAAAGAAATTTATTTCAAGCAGGGCGATATTATACTTGATCCGTTTGCCGGTTCAGGTACAACATTAGTACAGGCAAAAGAAATCGGAATGCACTCCATTGGAATAGATATATCCAGATTTAATTGCCTAATAACAGAGGTAAAAATGCTTGATTATAATTTTAATACGCTTGAAAAAGATATTTCAGACATTAAGTCCACCATTTTAAACTTTGAATCCGATAATAAAATTGATCAGTTTGACAGCGAGTTACAATACCAACTATCGATTTTTAATAATAAGTTTTTTCCTAGCCCCGAATACAAATATAAAGTTCAGAACGAATTAATCGATGAGGGGGATTATGCCAAGCAAAAAGAAATAGAATTTTTTCAAATATACGAGAAACTCGTTAAGAAATATAATATTAAATTAAAACAAAATAAGGAAAATACTTTTCTTGACAAGTGGTATATCGAAAATATCCGAAATGAAATTGATTTTGCATTTAGCCAGATAAAAAAAATTAAAGATATTACAAGTAAAAAAGCCCTTGCAATTATTTTAAGCAGAACAATTAGGTCTTGTCGCGCAACCACACATTCTGATCTAGCCACATTAGTTAAACCACAAATTACAACTTATTATTGTCATAAGCATAAAAAAATATGTAAGCCATTATTTTCTATTAAGAACTGGTTTGAACGTTATGCATTAGATAGTCTAATTAGACTAAAGTATTATGATAAACTCAAAACAAATTCCTTTTTCTCGATAATAGCGGCTGATTCAAGAACAGTGGATTTGTTTGAAGAAATTCAAAAACGCAATCACTTATTTTATGGACATCTAAAGAGACACAAGATAAAAGGAATTTTTACATCACCCCCTTATGTTGGACAGATAGATTATCATGAGCAGCATGCGTACGCCTACGACCTTTTTGGATTTAAAAGACAAGATGAACTGGAAATAGGGCCGCTTTATAAAGGACAAGGAAGCGAAGCGCAAAATTCCTATATTGAGGGCGTTTCGAAAGTTTTAATTAATTGTAAAAAGTATTGTGTAGACGATTTTGATTTTTTCGTAGTGGCTAATGATAAATATAACTTATATCCGACAATTGCTATGCGAGCTGGCCTAAAAGTTGTCAATAAATTTAAACGGCCAGTATTAAATAGGACAGAACGAGATAAATCACCGTATTCTGAAATTATTTTTCATCTGAAAAACCAATAATATTATTTTGATACTTTATTATGGCAATATCTAAAGAAAAAAAAGATATGATTAGCGAAGTCATTAAGGATATTTTAATTTCTCGAACGGATAGTTTTCCTCCGATTGACTTTCAGAATCGAAACGCACCCTTTCACGATTTAATTCTAAAAGCATTCGAGAAACAGTTAAAACAGATAAAAGTTCCAACAGCCTATTTAGTAGCAATCTCTAGTTGGCTACACGGATTAAGCACTTCATTAGGCAATGGTTTTGAAGCCTTGGCTCATATTCTTTCAGGCGGATATAAAAGGAAATATTCAAGCGGTTTTACATTAAGGGTAAAAGAAGCTCAAGCGAGCAATATAGAGACAATAATTCGAGAATTAAAATCGAATATTAAATACAAACCTGATCTAGTAAGAGAAAATAATTTAATATTTAAAATTAATAATTTAGAAAGAGAAGTAGATGCTCTAGGTTTCACGGTTGATAATTTCCGAGAAGAGACTGATTTTATAGAAGGCATAGAATTAAAGTCGGTCAGACCTAACGCCGGAGAAGGAAGAGGAGAAAAACAGAAAATACTATATGCAAAAGCAGCTTTAAAATTACTTCATCCAAGTAAAGATATTAAATATTACGTTGGTTTCCCTTTCGATCCAACGTCAGATTCTCCAACAGGTTACAACAAAGAGCGATTCTTTAATTATCTTATTGAGTTTAAGAAATATTTTTCCTACGACGAAGTTTTACTTGCTTCTGAATTGTGGGATCATCTCTCTGGTGAAGAGAATACGATGGATCAGATATTTGAAATAATTACACAAACAATTAAAACAGTAGTTAAATAGATTTATATTGCCCATTTGTGGTATAAAAAAATGAAAATCGTTAATTTTTCTTAGTCAAAGCTACGATAAGCTTTTCTTCGTTAAAACTTCGGAAGAGCGAGTTCCTTTTTTTCACTAAGAACGTTTTTACGTTCAACTGAACTCTTTGCTATGATTAAAGAATGGAAATAATTTTAATAAAACCAATAGCTAGCGATGATGAGGGATGGGTTAAAACAATTTTAGAAAAACAGTGGTGGCCATGGCAAAGGTTATGGCAAGATTCGGCAATAATTGGCAAGATTCGGCAATAATTTGTCACATTATGCTACAATATTTCCATGATTATCCCACCTGATTATCAGATTACCCCGGACATCTGGGAACTTTTAGTAAAAATTGACAGCCAGCGGTTATTATTCCAAACTTTGACAATTCCCGCGATAATCAAAGAAAAAATTCAACGAGTCGGTTATTTGAAAAGCTCATTATATTCCGCGCGGATAGAAGGTAACCCGTTATCAATGGAAGATTTTAGCAATACTCACGACCGGCTTAAAAAAAGAGAAGTTAACAATTTATTAAATACCGCCTCCTGGATAGATAGAAATATTAAAACACAACAACTGCTCGACCGACCGCTAATACTTAAAATTCATGATTTGGTAATGAAAGATATCAGTGAGCGCGGTTTCCGTAAAGAGATGGGAGCGATTTTCAACCAGGCCGGTGTGGCGGTTTATCTCCCCCCGCCGCCAGAGAAAATATTACCTCTTATTGACAGGCTGCTCTATTACCTAAACGCTCCGACTGAAAAGTTCCCATTAATCAAGGGGTTAATTGGACACCTTGTGTTTGAAAAAATTCATCCGTTTATTGACGGCAACGGCCGGACTGGTCGGTTGCTGATTAACCTTATTTTGAAAACCGCCAATTATCTTTTACCTTTTTCTATCCCTTTTGAGGAATATCTCGATAATCATAAAAGCGACTATTATTGGTTTCTCGATATTGGACTTAAACAAACCGAAGATTATTTAGTGTTTATGTTAAAGGGATATTTAGTGCAGTCGATCAAAATTAAAGAACAGATTGAGGGAGAAATGAATAAAAAACCGTTACTGTTGTTACCCCCTCGTCAGGAGGAGATTTATCATCTGATTCAAGATCATAGGATAGTTAGTTTTGATTTTATCCGACGACGGTTTTTAAAAGTACCGGCGCGGACTTTGCGTTATGATCTGAAAAAATTGGCAGATGCTGGTTATATCAGTAAAATCGGTGTGACTAAAAATAGTTATTATACCGCTCGCAAATAATATTGCGAAGGCATAATGCTTTCTAAATACGATTTATGATCATTAATATCCGCAAAAATTTGTTGAAGAAAGGTTAAATCATTCGCCTTATAGCTTCGAGGTTGTTTATTGATGGGGAGTGGGTTGCGGGTCGTCAGGTACAATACTATACCTGACTTAATCTAAAATTAATCTTTATTTAATTGTAATAGTCTAAAGGATAATTACGGTCTTGGGGTAGGTTGGGCATCGTGGGCGCAGTCGACACAGTACATTCCAAACTGGTCTTTGAGTACGGTCTTTTCTTTCATCTCAGTTTCCGGCGTGCCGGGATCAGCCAGTTTACCTGAGTCTTTGGTGACCGGCACTTCCTGCCTGACCACTTTTATTGAGCTGCCCTGTTCTTTACCCTGGATTAGATACTCAAAGCGGGTGGGGCAGTTGAAGTTGCCGCTGCCATCTTTCCCAGCGATATAGCCGGTATCAGTACACACGCGTGCGCCTACCACCTTGGCAGTTTTGACCGGCGGAATATCGGGCTGGTCCTGTAGGATAACAGTCATGATCCGATTCCAAATTGGTGCGGCGCCGGTAATACCGGAAACCAGATAAGGATTCATTGGGGTAAAGTCGTTGTTACCTACCCAGACCGCGGTGAGAAAATCGGGCGTGTAGCCGATTGTCCAGTTATCGCGAAGATCATCAGTAGTACCAGTTTTCACTGAGACGCTTTTATCCTTAATCACCAGTTGCGAATTGCTGCCAAAGGCGGCCACCCGGGCGCCATTGTCCTGCAGAATATGGGAGACGATAAAAGCCGCATCCTCAGAAATGGCATTTTTACCGGTCATGGCAAAATAATTGGGTGTACTCAAAGGCTGCTTGATGTCTTTAATAAAATTGGGATCTTTAAACTCAAAAAGTGTTTTACCTAGTTTGTCCTCAATTTTTAAGACTGCACGCAGTTTTTTGGGTTTGCCGCGATTAGCTAGAGCCGAGTAGGCCTGGGCCATCTCCACCATCGGTATCTCGCCTCCACCAAGAGTCAACGACAGACCGTAATTTTGCGGGTCTTTGAGTGAAGTGATAGTGAAAGCAGAAGAAGAGGCGACAAAGTCGGTAACAGTGTTCATGGCCAGCATTTTGACCGCCGGTATATTGTAAGAACTAGCTAGCGCATAACGCACTCCAACTGGCCCATGAAAGACGCCGTCGTAGTTACGTGGACAGTAGGCTTTCGGTTGACCGGGGGCGGAAAAGCAGGTCTTGACATCAAGGAGGATTGAAGCGGCAGTCACCAAACCGCGGTCGATACCAATGGCGTAGTTAATCGGTTTGATTGAACTGCCCGGCTGGCGGAAGGCTGTAGTGACATTGTAAGCGCCTGAAGGACTGGCAAAATAATCATCAGACCCGATCATGGCCAAAATTTCGCCGGTTGGCGGTCGAGTTACCAGCACGGCGCCGTTTGTTACATTTAGATTGCGTATTTTATCGATCTCTTCTTTAATTATTTGCTCTGCTTCCTGTTGGAGATCCATGTCCAGGGTAGTGGTGATTTTCAGACCACCTTCTTCGACTTGCTGGGTACCATATTCTTCCTCAAGAAGTGACTTGACGTAAAAAACAAAATGCGGCGCTTTGATGTTGGTTTTGGGCGGGATTACTGACAAGGGCGTATTGAGAGCAGTTTTTTGCAAAGAAACGGAGATATATTTTTGCTCCAGCATTTTTTTCAAAACTTCATTGCGGCGCGCCAGAGCCAGATCCGGATTGAAATATGGCGAGTAAAGAGATGGTGCCTGGGGTAAACCGGCTAGAAGCGCAGCCTGGGCAATGGTCAGTTTTTCTGCTGGTTTACCAAAATAGGTTTGCGAGGCCTGCTCAATACCGTAGGATGAACCGCCATAAGGCACTTGATTTAAATACATTTCCAGAATTTCATTTTTAGAATAAATTTTTTCTGCCCAGGTGGCGAGGATTATTTCTTTTATTTTACGCTGGATCGTGCGCTCAGAAGTCAACAGAGCGCTTTTAACCAGCTGCTGGGTGATGGTTGAGCCGCCTTGCAGCTTTTGGGTAGTGATCGTATCTTTGGCAGCTCTTAAGATGCCGCCAATTACCGAGATACCGCCGTGACGGTAGTAATCTTTATCTTCGATCGCAATTGAGGCCTGAGAAACATAGGATGGGAGTGTGGCGATTTTAATCCGTGTACGGTTTTGTTCACGATACACTTCATAAAGCAGTTTACCGTTTCGGTCAAAGATCTGTGAAGAAAGAGGAACGGCTCTATAGTCTTTGAGAGAGGCGGGTGAAGGCAGATTGTAAAAAATAAAAAAATAAATTGCTACCGCCAAAGCTACTGTTCCAATCAAAAAAATCATACCCAAAAATGAGAGTAAAAATTTCCGCAGCTTTTTTAAGGTGGGCGACAACTTTTGGACGCTTATGGCAATCGGAGTATAACTACTTTTTTCCTTCATATTTTATAGTTTAGTTTAAGCGTGGGAATAATGCCGGACCTGAAACGATTTTATCACCAGTAAACTGTTTTTTGATTTTTTCTGCGGTTTCTGGCAAAAAGGGCATGAGATTAGGGATAAGATAATCGATGAAAGAAACCAGCGTAATCAGACATTGGTCAAATTCTTTTCCGTTTTTTTCCCAAGGTTTGATTTTATTAATGGTGTCATTTGCCGCATCAATGTGTCGTAATATCTCCTGGATAGCTGAGTTAAAATCATATTTTTCTAAATGTTGACTGATTTTTGGGTCCAGATCATCACTGCGTCTTTTGATAGGTTTGTTGGCTTTTTCGGCCAGTTTGGCCACTCTGGCGACTAAGTTACCCAGACCATTAGCCAGATCGGAATTGTAGATTTCCTTAAATCGGATTTCCGAGAAGTCGCCGTCTGAATCAAAGGGAATCTCTCTTAACAGGAAGTAACGCAGGGCATCGGTACCGTATTTTTTTACCAAATCGCGAGGGTCAACCACATTACCCAGGCTTTTACTCATTTTTTGGCCGTTTGAGGTGATAAAGCCTTCAATGTAAATCTGGCGGGTAGAGGGAAGTTCGGCTGACATGAGCATCGCCTGCCACATCGCCGATTGCTGCCTCAGGTTGTCTTTTCCGGCAATCTGAACTCCGGGCCAATACTGCTTAAACTGTTTTTGATTTTCCGGCCAACCCAAAGTGGAGATGTAATTTATCAAAGCATCAAACCAGACATACATCACCTGGGCAGTATCACCCGGCACGACAATGCCCCAAGGCATTTTGGCTTTGACACGGGAAATGCTGAAATCTTTCAAACCATCTTGAACAAAGTTTTTAATCTCATCCAGGCGAAACTGAGGGATGATAAAATCTGGGCGGGCTTTATATAAATCAAGAAGAGGTTTTTGGTATTTGGAAAAACGGAAAAAATAATTTTCTTCATCCATTGATTCCAGAGATAAATTTGGGTGGACCTCGCAGTGTCCGTCAACAAGTTCCGAGTCGGTTTTTTCCAGTTCGCAACCAACGCAGTATCTGATCTGATATTTAGCTTTGTAAATATCATTATTTTTTTCACATAATCGCCAAAATTCCTGAGCGGCATTAATATGCAACGGGTCAGTGGTACGGATAAAATTAGTAAAGCTTAGATTAAGGATTTTTTTTAGATCTTGAAAATTTTTGGCATTGATATCGCAGTATTTTTGGGGTTCAAGATGCATTTGTTTGGCTTTTTGAAAAATTTTCTGACCGTGTTCATCGGTGCCGGTATTGAAGATCACCTCGTGGCCAAGCAGGCGGTGGTAACGGGCTATTGTATCGGCGCGAACCACCTCCATTGCAAACCCGATATGGGGAATGGCGTTAACATAAGGCAAGGTAGTGGTAATGTAGAATTTTTTGTCCATTTTTTAATCAAAACTCGGATAGCATTTATCCAAAAAACGTTAATGTTTAGAGTTAGTAGAAAGTAGCAAGTAGTAAGAAATAAATTTTTTTTGTTTTTCCTAACTACTTACTACTGGCTACTTAATCAAGATTGCCAAACCAATTATAAAACAAACTAAAAGGATAGTGTTTAGTATTTGGAAACCCACCCAGTAGTTAATTAGAAAAAAAAGAAACACCGCTAAGGTCGTCAGTTGCCGGATTTTTATATTAAGAAAAAAAGACGTCATGATATAGATGGCTATACTTAGAAATAGGATAAAAGGCAAAACCAAAAAGAGGTTTTGTGGAGGGACATAATACGCGTAAACAATAAGAAAAACGATCAATAAAGCCAGGCCAACGAGCTTGAAATTGGGGTATTTGGACGGCAATGACAAAGTTTTTCGCATATCGGAAATCGCTTGCAACTTGTGATATCTTTTATTATAATCTGCCAGTATGGTGAAAATATTAGAAGACGACAAACAACAGATTATCACCTCATATGCGCAAAAAAAGGGTGATACGGGCTCACCCGAGGTGCAGGTAGCGCTTTTAACCCACAAAATCCAGAAACTCACTTCACATTTGGAGGAAAACAAAAAAGACAATCATTCACGGCGCGGTTTATTGAAAGTGATTGCCAAACGCCGACGCATCCTCAATTATTTAGGTAAGTTGGATGATGAAAGGTATAAGGGTTTGATTAAGAAACTGGAACTGAAGCGATGAAATATTATTATTTTCATCTTTTTGAGAGTTAAGTTATTTTTTAGCGAAGAGTTTTATCCCGCCGCGGCGGGACAGAATCCTTCGCTTAAACTCTCAGGATGTACTATTTTTTTTATATGAAAGTCATCGAAGAATCGGTTGATATCGATGGTCAGAAGATCACTTTGCAGTTTGGCAAGATGGCACAATCTGCCACCTCCTCGGTGTTTGCCCGGATGGGTGACACCTGTGTATTGGTGACGGTGGTGGCTGGCCGTCAAAGGGAGGACATTGACTATTTTCCACTGAGCATTGAATATGCGGAAAAATTGTATGCCGGTGGTATTATCAAAGGCAGCCGTTGGGTAAAGCGCGAAGGCCGGCCATCTGATGAAGCGGTTTTAAAAGGCCGCATCATTGACCGTTCGATCCGTCCACTTTTTCCTAAAAACTACAAGCGCGATGTGCAGATCATTATCACTCTGCTTTCGGTAGACGCCGTTAACCCGCCGGAGATTTTAGCGGCTGTTGCGGTTTCTGCGGCATTGCATGTTTCACCTATTCCCTGGCAGGGCCCAATTAGTATAGTCAGGATTGGCTATGTAAAGGGTGAGGAAGGTCGTGGTTCATATATCATCAACCCCACTGAAGAGGAAGAAAAATACTCGGTTTTAGATTTAGTGGTCTCTTCAACCAAAGATAAAGTGAATATGATCGAGACTAAGGCCGAAGAGGTTTCCGAAGAGATGGTGATCGCCGGCATCAAACTGGCCCGTGAAACCAACCTGAAAATCATCGAGTTTATAGAAAATTTGCGAAAAAAAATCGGCCAGCCAAAAGAAGAGGTGTCTGATGTTTTATACGACGAAAAATTGCTGCAGATTTTAAAGAAAGATTATTCTAATAATCTGCAGAGCATTATTGACGAAAAAGCCGCCAAGGAGTTTGGCGACACAAACACACTCACCGAGCTGGTAGAAACGGTTTATGAAGCTTATAAAAACGATGAGGAGTACGATCGCAAAACCATTACTAAAGCCATTAACTATTTGATTTTCCAAATGATCCGCCAGAAGGTGTTTGAGACCAAAAAGCGGATTGACGGCCGCAAACCTGATGAGATCCGGTCAATCAGTGTGGACATAGCGGTACTTCCACGCACTCACGGCACCGGTCTTTTTCAGCGGGGTGATACTCAGGTGCTATCGATTGCCACCTTGGGCGCACCGTCTCTGGAGCAGCTTATCGAAGGACCAGAGGGCCAGGAAGCTAAAAGCTACATGCATCACTATTACATGCCGCCGTACTCGGTCGGGGAAACGGGTCGAATCGGTTCGCCGTCACGACGCGAGATTGGACATGGAGCTTTGGCTGAGAAAGCCATTGAACCGGTACTACCTTCAAGTAAGGAATTTCCATACACTATTCGTATAGTGTCTGAGGTTCTTTCGTCCAATGGTTCAACTTCGATGGCTTCAACCTGCGGTTCGACTTTAGCATTGATGGATGCGGGAGTACCGATCAAAGCAGCTGTAGCCGGAATTGCCATGGGTCTATATTCCAAGTCGGAAAAAGACTACATTATTTTAAGCGACATCATGGGAATTGAAGATTTTTCAGGCGACATGGACTTTAAAGTGACCGGTTCGGCCAACGGCATTACCGCCATTCAACTTGATGTGAAAATCGCCGGATTGACCGACGAGATGATAGTTAAAGTGTTAGCACAGGCTAAAGACGGCCGGATGTATATTTTGGGTAAAATGACGGCAGTGATTTCCAAATCACGAAAAGAGCTTTCACAGTTTGCACCCAAAGTGATCCTTCTGACGCCGCCACCTGATAAAATCGGCGAAATTATTGGGCCGGGCGGAAAAAACATCCGTGCCCTGATTGCCAAAACTCAGACTGAAATCAATGTCTCCGATGACGGTAAAGTCACCATAAGCGGTATTGACAAAGCCAAAGTGGAAGAAGCGGCCAAGCTCATCGAAAACATCACTCGTGAAGTGCAGGTCGGTGAGACATTTAAAGGCCCGGTAAAAAGAATCTTGCCTTTTGGAGCGTTTGTGGAAATATTGCCTGGAAAAGAAGGGATGGTCCACGTTTCCAAGATGGGCAGAGGTTATGTGCGAAACCCTGGAGATGTTGTCAAGCTTGGGCAGGAAGTGGAGGTGCGAGTGTATCAGTTAG